>NZ_JBKWAE010000005.1:0-180237 GCF_046974225.1 Hominenteromicrobium sp.
GCATGCGGCTGTTAACCGCAGGGTCGTTGGTTCGAGTCCAACAGGGGGAGCCAGATAAAAGCACTTAGCGTATTGCTGAGTGCTTTTTATTTTTTATATGGTTCAAAATCATTTGTTTTTTTCGAAAAACGAGCTATACTTAAGAATGTAAGGTCGCCTTAGGGCGAAATTGATTTTAATGGACATGGGAGGTATTTCTATGGCAAACAAGTATACAGGCACCAAAACCGAGAAAAATCTGCAAGAGGCCTTCTCCGGCGAGTCGCAGGCGAGAAATAAGTACACCTATTTCGCATCTGTCGCGAAAAAAGAGGGCTACGAGCAGATAGCTGCACTCTTTATGAAGACAGCCGATAACGAAAAAGAACACGCAAAAATGTGGTTCAAGGAGCTCATGGGCATCGGCGATACAAAGGCAAATCTCGGGGCCGCTGCGGACGGCGAAAACTACGAGTGGACCGATATGTATGAGGGTTTTGCAAAAACCGCCGAAGAGGAAGGTTTCCCGGAGCTTGCCGCAAAATTCAGAATGGTCGGCGAGATCGAAAAGCACCACGAAGAGCGCTACCGTGCGCTGCTCAAAAATTTAGAGACTGCACATGTTTTTGAAAAGAGCGAGGTAAAAGTGTGGGAGTGCCGCAACTGCGGTCATATCTGCGTCGGCGTCAAAGCGCCGGAGGTATGTCCGGTCTGCAACCATCCGCAGAGCTATTTTGAGGTTCACGCGGAAAATTATTGAGCAAACTCTATGAACGGCTGCTCGGTTCTAAATTGGGCGGTCGTTTTTGTGTCGCTTTGTACAGTGCTTTCGGCTTTTTCCACAAACCAAACGCCGAAAGACTGGCTTGACAAGCCCCTTTTTCGGCTCTATAATGGCGATAAAAGGGAGGAGTTTTCATGAGAACATCCACACAGATCGAAACCGCGTCCGTTCTGGTCGGCGAAGAAAAAGCCGTGGAATACGTCGCAAAAGCCGGGTTTGACGCCTGGGATTTTTCCATGTTTGCTATGTGCGATTACGATTGGCGACTCGGCGCAGTCCGCCCCACAACACATCCGCTTGCCGGGGAAAATTATCTCGCGTTTGCGCGCAAGCTGAAGCAGATCGGCCTCGATAACGGCATCACCTGCAACCAGTCGCACGCGCCGTTCCCGACATCCTGCCCGGAGATTCGCTCGTATTTCAAGCGTGCGATTGAATGCACGGCAGAAGCCGGCGGCAAGATCTGCATCATTCACCCGGATAACGACAAATCCGCCGCAGAAAATGCCGAAATGTACCTTGAACTGTTGCCGTTTGCGAAGGACTGCGGCGTGAAGATCGCCACGGAAAATATGTGGAACTGGGATGATGCGAAAGACGAGTCCTGCTTTGCGGCATGCGCTACCTCAGAGAGCTTCATCGAGCACATCGACGCCGTAAATGACCCGTATCTCGTCGCATGCCTCGACATCGGTCACGCAGAAATGCGCGGCTCCGGTTCAGGCGCGGCGAACATGATCCGTGCGCTGGGCCACCGCCTGCAGGCGCTTCACATTCACGATAACGACCGTTGGCACGATTCCCACCAGATCCCGTTCTCCATGTCCATTGATTTCGCGCCCATTGCCGCCGCGCTCAAAGAGATCGGTTACAAAGGCTGGTTCACGCTGGAGGCCGATCATTACCTCAAAGAAAAGTTCAACGCAGAAAATGTGATTGAGGGCATGAAAGACCTGCACACCGCCGCCGTTCGCTTTGAAAAATTATTTGACGAAGCCTGAAATTAAACTTTCCCGTATCTTGAAGTCAAAAACCGAGGTACGGGAAAAATTTTCATTCCCAAAAACCATGCTTATTTCCTGCGGCATTTTGGCGCTCGCGTTTCTTCTGTTGTTTTTAACGCCCACCGTTGCGAACGATACGCACGAATAGCTTAACTGTGCAGTTCCATAGCTTGTCAAAATCTTGACAAAAGCGGAAGAACAGGGTAGAATAAAAAGACCGAAATATCCTGTTTGATGCGGCGGAATAGCTTACCGCACAAACGAAAAAAGACATTATTTTTGAGAGGAAGTATCAGCAATGAGCGAAAATTGTACGCACGACTGCTCCAGCTGCGGCGAGGAATGTCCTTCCCGCCAGAATCCGGAAAGCTTTCTTGCGCCCATGAATAAGATGAGCAATGTCAAAAAGGTCATCGGCGTTGTCAGCGGCAAAGGCGGCGTAGGTAAAAGCCTTGTCACCTCTATGCTGGCCGTTACCATGCAGCGCCGCGGCTTTAAAACCGCCATTCTCGACGCCGACATCACCGGTCCGTCTATCCCGAAGTGCTTCGGCATCCACGAAAAGGCCATGGGCAGCGATGACGGCCTGTTCCCGGTCAACACAAAGACCGGCATCGAGACCATGAGCATCAACGAGCTTCTGCCGGATGAGACCTCCCCGGTCGTCTGGCGCGGCCCGGTCATCGCCGGTGTCATCAAGCAGTTCTGGAGCGACGTCATCTGGAATGAAGTCGATTATATGTTTGTTGACCTGCCCCCCGGAACCGGCGACGCACCGCTCACGGTGTTCCAGTCCATTCCGCTCGACGGCATCATCATCGTTACCTCCCCGCAGGAGCTCGTCTCCATGATCGTCTCCAAAGCGGTCGAAATGGCAAAAATGATGAACGTGCCCGTGCTCGGTCTCATCGAAAATTACAGCTATGTCAAGTGCCCGTGCTGCGGTGAGCCGTTCAAGGTTTACGGCGAAAGCCACATCGACGAGGTCGCGGCAAAGTACGATCTCAAGGTGCTCGATAAGCTCCCGCTTGACCCGCAGATCGCCTCCCTGTGCGATCGCGGTGCCATCGAGCTCATGGGTGACGGCCTTCTCGATAACGCCGCCGACGCCGTAGAAGCCGCACATCGCGCGTAAAGTGTCATTGATATTTTCATTTTATTAAAATAAGGTAGTTCAAAGATAAACGGTTAAATGTTTATCGGAGGGCGACCCGTTCACACGAAACAGAAAGCCGGATAAAATGCGGGCTGCAATGCCTGTATTTATCCGGTTTTTATTATTATTTCACGTTTTGAGGGCGTAAGTTATGCGCGAAATGCGTGAGACCGCAAAAGTGTGAAGCTTTTTGAAATTTTTGAAAAAACAATTGACATTGAAATGAAAACCAGATAAGATAAGAATATATCTAAAAACAAGTTTTGTCTTTTCAGATATACCCCATATAATACAGAGAAAATATAAAAGCGATGACGAAGACAGTGCGGGCTTTCCCGTTTCAGAGAGTCGGCGGCGGGTGTAAGCCGATACGAAAAGCCCTGTCACAATCCCTTCCGAGCTGAAAGCCCCAAAGTGAACCCGAGTAGGGCTTTCCGCGCCATGCTGCGTCAGTGCATAGGGCTTCATGGGAGCCCGTGAGTGGCCTTTTCAGGCAATTTGAGTGGTACCGCGGATTAACTCCGTCTCAAAGCGATTTGAGACGGAGTTTTTTGCATGAAAAACACCAAAACTATCGATATAGCCATACCAAAACGAAAGGAATGAAGAAATTGGCAAATGAAGCACAAACCCCCGTAACGGAAAAAACAGACCTGAAAGCACAGCTCGCAGAGGTGGCGGAGCGCATTCGCACCATGCGCGAGATCATCGGCCTTTCCGAAGAAGAAATGGCGCAGCGCACCGGCGTCACGCTGGAGGAATACCGCGGCTTTGAAAGCGGCGAGCATGATTTCAGCTTCACGTTTATTTTTAAATGTGCAGAGCGCTTCGGTATCGACCCCACCGACCTCATCAAGGGCACAAGCCCGCGTCTTTCCACATATACCGTCACCCGCCGCGGCGAGGGCCTGCCCATTACGCGCCGTCAGGGCTTTAAGTATTTAAATCTTGCCCCGCTCTTTAAGGGCAAAACGGCAGAGCCCTTTTTTGTCACCATGCCGTATAACGAGGCGGAGCAGAAGGTTGCGATCAAGCTTTCCACCCATCAGGGGCAGGAAATGGACATCGTCATCAAGGGCAAAATGCGCGTGCAGATCGGCTCGCACATCGAAGAACTCGGCGAGGGTGATTCCATTTACTACAACAGCGGCACGCCCCACGGTATGATCGCCGTCGGTGGCGAGGAATGTACCTTATACGCCGTTGTCATGCGCCCGCAGAAGGAGAAAAAGCCCGAAAAGGACACGTTCGAGGCGCTCATAAAGGCCAAGCGGGACCGTGCCGACCGCGAAACGGTCGCAAGCCCGTTTGTGCACACCGAGCTTGACGAAAACGGCATCTTAAAATCCATTGATTTCATGAACGAAGAAAAGTTCAACTTCGCGTTCGACATCGTCGATAAAATGGCGGAAAAAGAGCCGGATAAGCTTGCGATGCTCTGGGTCTCCAAGCACCACGAGGAAAAGCGCTTCACGTTTAATGATATGAAGCGCATGTCGAATAAGACGGCAAACTACTTCAAGTCCCTCGGCATTAAGCGCGGCGATAGAGTCATGCTCATCTTAAAGCGCCACTACCAGTTCTGGTTCGCCATTTTGGCGCTGCATAAGCTCGGCGCCGTCGTCATCCCGGCAACGAACCTTTTAATGGAGCACGACCTCGATTACCGCTTCAAGGCCGCAGGCGTGCGCGCGCTCGTCTGCACGCCGGACGGTCAGGTCGCAGATGAAGCTTTGCGCGCCGCCGAAAGCTGCGGCACCGTTGAATTTTTGATGATGGCAAACGGCGCACGCGAGGGTTGGCTCGATTTCGACGCCGAGGTTGAAAAGCAGAGCGACGTGTTTGAGCGTACAGAGGACACCGCCTGCGGCAGTGATCCCATGCTCATGTTCTTCACCTCCGGCACCACGGGCTACCCGAAGATCGCAGAACACAACTATAAATACGCACTCGGACACTACATCACCGCCAAGTACTGGCACAACGTCAACCCGGAGGGCCTGCACTTCACCATTTCGGATACCGGCTGGGGCAAGGCGCTGTGGGGCAAGCTCTATGGCCAGTGGATGTGCGAAGCGCCCATTTTCACTTATGATTTTGATAAGTTCAATGCACACGACATCCTGCCCATGTTCAAGCAGTACAACATTACCACGTTCTGCGCGCCGCCCACCATGTACCGTTTCTTCATCAAGGAAGACCTCTCCAAATATGACCTTTCCTCCATCGAGTACAGCACCACGGCAGGCGAAGCCCTGAACCCCGAAGTCTACGAGCAATGGAAGCGCGCCACCGGCTTTTCCATTTATGAGGGCTTCGGCCAGACGGAGACCACGCTTTCCATTTACAACCCGGTCGGCTCCGTGCCGAAAAGCGGCTCCATGGGCATCCCGAGCCCGCTTTACGATGTCGACCTCATCCTGCCGGACGGCACGCCTGCGCCGGTCGGCGAAACGGGCGAAATTGTCATCCGTACCGATAAGCACACGCCCTGCGGCCTCTTCATGGGCTATTACCGCGACGAAGAGAAGACCCGCGAAGCGTGGAGCGGCGGCGTATATCACACCGGCGACACCGCATGGCGCGATGAAGACGGCTACTTCTTCTATGTCGGCAGAACAGACGATGTCATCAAGTCGTCCGGTTACCGCATCGGGCCGTTCGAGATCGAATCCGTCATCATGGAACTGCCGTATGTGCTCGAATGTGCCGTCACCAGCGCTCCGGACCCCATTCGCGGGCAGGTCGTCAAGGCGTCCATCGTGCTCACAAAGGGCACGCAGGGCACAGAAGCGCTGAAAAAAGAGATTCAGACCTACGTCAAGACGAACACCGCACCGTACAAATACCCGCGTATCGTTGAGTTCCGCGATGAGCTGCCGAAGACCATCAGCGGTAAAATCCGCCGCGTAGAGCTCAAGGGCTGATTTTAAACCGAATAGACACATAAGCGCCGCTGTATGGCTTTTTCCCGTATGGCGGCGTTTTTTCTATGTTTGTGTGTTCTAAATTCAAATTTTGTTCACCGTTTTTCTCCCGTATTTGCGTATAATGTTTATGAATAAATTTGTGCGTAAAGGGTGAGAGAAATGGATAAAAATTTGGAATACGAGCCGGTACGCGGCGCGCACATTTTAATGATCGTCAACCCCGTTTCCGGCCGCATCGGCGGCGAGCATACCGCCGATAAGCTTGAAGCATGGCTGAAGGAAAACGGCGCCGCCGTTGACCGCTTTGAAACGACCGAAACGGAAAACGGAAGCGGCTACACCGCAAAGCTCGCAGAAAACGACTATGCCCGCGTCGTCGTGCTCGGCGGCGACGGCACATTAAACGCCGTCTTAAACGGCATGCTGCACCGCGCACTGCGCACGCCCATCACATATCTGCCCGCCGGTACCACAAACGATTTTGCCCAGACGCTCGGCATTCAAAAACATCTTTTAGATCCTTATAAGAGCTTTACGGAAACAGAAGACCGCCTCATTGATGCCGGCAAATTCGGCGACGGCTATTTTTCCTATGTCGCGTCGTTCGGCTTATTTACAAAGTGCTCCTACGCCACGCCGCGCACCATGAAGCGCCTTTTGGGCCACTTCGCGTATGTCTTAGAGGGCATGAAGGACCTCCACGCGCTCGACGCCACGCCCCTCACCGTCACGGCAGACGGCAAATTTTTCGAGGGCACGTACATTTTCGGCGCGTTCAGCAACTCGCTTTCCATCGGCGGCATGTTGAAATACGATGAAAACAGCGTCGATATGAACGACGGCAAGCTTGAGATGCTTCTCATTCGCAAGCCGGAAACGCTCCCTGATCTGCACCGCCTCATTCTGGCGCTCAAAAACAACGATTTTTCGGACAAGCACATCGATTTCGCTTCCGCGAGTACGTTCCGCCTGCATGCCGCAGTGGGCTTTGATTGGTCAATCGACGGCGAATACGCCGCAGGCGGCATCGATACCGTCATCCGCTGTGTCAAGGATGCCGTGTGCATCGCCGCGCCGCGTGTCGAAAACGGTTGATTTTTCCTGCAAAACGTGTATAATAGCAAAAGCGATACTGCCTGCGGACTGGAAGAAGGCCGGGCAGTAAGCCTATCCTATCCACCATATTTTCGGAATGCCTTTTTAGGTACGCGCGCTGCGCGGGAAAGGAGGTGCGGCCTGTATGGCCTCATCTTTTGAAATCAAATCCACCAGACCTTCGGTGGGTGAAACCATCGTCACCATCGTTCGGGATCACATCGATTACCGAAAACAGATCTTTAAGCTTGCGGGCTCCGACCTGCGCCGCACATACCGTGCGTCCGCACTCGGTTGGTCTTGGGCCATCATCAAGCCGCTTGTCACGATTTTCGTTTACTGGTTCGCATTTGCCGTCGGCCTGCGCCGCGGCGGCGATATCGAGGGCTACCCGTTCGTGCTGTGGCTCATCAGCGGCATCGTGCCGTGGTTTTATATGAGCGAAATGCTCACGCTTGGCACCGAGTGTATTTTGCGAAACCGCTATCTTGTTACCAAGATGAAATACCCGGTCTCCACCATTCCGACGTTTACCAGCATCTCCAAATTTTCTGTGCACCTCATCTTGATGATGATCACCATCCTCATCTTCGTTATCACCGGCAACGAATTGACCATCTACCTTGTGCAACTGCCGTTTTACATGCTGTGCAATTTCCTGTTCTTCACCGGCTGGGCTATGTTTGCCGCGCCCATCGCCGCCATCAGCACCGATTTCTCAAACCTCGTCAAATCGTTCGTCACAGCGGTGTTCTGGCTTTCCGGCGTGCTTTTCCAGGTCGATACCATGCACAAGGGCCTCGCGCATAAGCTTTTGATGCTGAATCCCGTCACGTTCCTGTGCAACGGCTACCGCAACTGCTTCATTTACCACACGTGGTTCTTTGACCAGCCGAAGCGCCTTTTGTATTTCGCCGTCTGGCTCGTCGTCATTTACGCACTCGGCATCTGGAGCTACCGCCGCACCCGCAGCGAAATGGCGGATGTACTGTAAGGAGGGCAAAAGCATGAGCGAACAAAATAGCATTGCCATCCGTTTTAAAAATGTCTGCAAAACGTACAGACTGTATACAAGCAGCCGCCGTCGCCTTTTGGGGCTGTTTTTCAAAAGCGTGCCGCACAAAACAAAGCACGCCGTCGTCGATATGAACCTCACCGTCGAGCGCGGCGAAGCCGTCGCCATTTTAGGACGCAACGGCGCGGGCAAATCCACCATGCTTAAAATGATCACCGGCGTCACGTTCCCCACAAGCGGCGAAATTTACGTCAACGGCATCGTCAGCGCGCTTCTGGAGCTCACAAGCGGCTTTGACCAGGAATTTACCGGCCGCGAAAACATTTACCTCAAGGGCCGCATTTTGGGCCTTAACGATGAAGACATCGCAAAGCTCGAGCCTGCCATCATTGATTTTGCAGAGCTCGAAGAATACATTGACCAGCCTGTGCGCACGTATTCCAGCGGTATGAAAGCGCGCCTCGGTTTTTCCATCTGCGTCAACATCAACCCGGAAATCCTCATCGTCGATGAGGCGCTGTCCGTCGGCGACCGCGCGTTCCGCGATAAGTGCACCAAAAAGGTGAAGGAGATCATGCAGGGCGACATCACGCTTCTGTTCGTCACCCATTCGCCGGAGATTGCCAAAGCGTTCTGCACCCGCGGTATCGTGATGAAAAACGGAAAGATCGTGTTTGACGGCACCATCGATGAAGCCATCGACTACTACGCCACAAAATACTAAACTACCCCTTCGATTTTGAAACCGGAAAGGAAATTTACCATGAGAAAACCCAAAAAGCTTACGGCGCTCTTGCTCGCGCTCACACTGCTTTTCGCCTGCGCCGCCTGCGGCAGCGGAAACAGCACAACAGACAGCGGCAAAACCATCTCGGGCACGCTGCCGGAGATTATAGACCGCCTGTATGACACCGTAGATGTCGATGACGAGCAGCGCGATTTTCTCAAAAACAGCGTCGGCACGGTCGAGATTCCGAAAGACCAGTCTGCGTATTACTTCGGCGTCGAAAACCTCGATTTTGAAGAAGCCGTCGCGAGCGAGCCGCTCATCAACGCCATCGCGTTTTCCGTTTGCCTCATGCGTGTCAAGGACGGTACCGACATCGACGAGCTGAAAGCGGAGATCCGCCGCAGCGCGAACCCCGCCAAGTGGATCTGCGTGGATGTCAACCCGAACGACGTGCGCGTGGAAAGCGTCGGCGACCTTGTCCTGCTCATCATGGCGGACGATTCCGAAAAATACAGCGAAGCATTCTACGCCCTCGCCGAGTAAAAAGCAAAACTTGACGAAAACGCCAAAAATCGCTATGATGAATATAAACGCGGCGTGATGCCGTGTGACGAAAGGAAGTTATATCATGCTGAAGAAAATCGATACAAAGAAAGCCCCCGCAGCCATCGGCCCGTATTCGCAGGCCATCGTTTGCGGCAATATGCTCTTCACCTCCGGTCAGATTCCGATCGACCCCGCAACGGGCGACATCCACGGTGCAGACATCACCGAGCAGGCAGAGCAGGTCATGAAGAACCTCGCCGCCGTCCTCGAAGAAGCCGGTACCACGTTTGAAAACGCCGTGAAGACCACCTGCTTCCTCGCCGATATGGGCGATTTCGCCGCGTTCAACGCCGTCTACGGCAAGTATTTCACCGAAAAGCCGGCACGCTCCTGCGTTGCCGTCAAGACCCTGCCGAAGAACGTCCTCGTCGAAGTGGAAGTCATCGCAGCGCTTTAATTTCCGCAAAACAAAAGGCATACGGTAAGCGAAAAACGCTTTGCCGTATGCCTTTTGGCATATAAAAAGCGCCGTACGGGTTCCCGTACGGCGCCGAAAAATCACTTTTTCTTGCTCGTTTTAAACTTCGGGAACAGCGGCTTTTTACCCTGTTCCTTTTTCTTTGCCGCGCGTTCCAAAACGGGGGCGCACAGCGGGCGGCCCTTAGAATACCCCGCCGCGTAGTGAGAGCTTTCCAGATATGGGTATTTGCCCGGTTCTAAATCAGCGTTTGAAAGCCCGCGCGCCGCAAGGCGGTTCGTTGTCACGCGGCGCATCACCGTGTATAGAACCGCTGCAATCGGTGTGCCGAGAATAATGCCCAAAATGCCGAACAAATTGCTGAAGATCGTCACGGCGGTCATCACCCACACGCCCGGCAGACCAATGGTCGAGCCCACGACCTTCGGGTAAATGAGGTTGCCCTCAAACTGCTGAAGGCAGATGAAGAAGATGACGAACCATACAGCATCCATGGGGTTTACGATCAGCAGCAAAAACGCGCCGATGCCGCAGCCGATGTACGCGCCGAGAATCGGTATTAACGCAGTGATCGTCACAATGCACGAGATGAGCAGCGCGTAGTCAAACCCGATAAGCGACATGCAGATGAAGCACAGGCAGCCTAAAATGACACACTCCGTCAGCTGGCCGCGCACAAAGGAAGAAAACACGTTGTTCGAGGTTACCGCAATGTCTGCCAGCGTTGCCACCACCTTTTTCGGCAGCAGGGAATAGGAGACACGCTTTAAGGAAAGCAGCAGGCTCTCCTTGCTCGTCAGGAAGTACGCGGAGAAGATAACGGAGAGCACAAACGTGAAAATGCCGCTCGCCACATTCACGGTCACGTTTACAAGCGAGCTGAAAAAGTTCGTCGTAAACTCCGTTGCGCCCGATAAAATCGAAGACCAGTTGAAGTTATTCAACGAATCCACCATCGTGGAAAAATCGAGGTCAAACTGCTTGGAAAGCTCGTCTGCCCATTTGGCAATCTGGTCTGCATACACCGGAATATTCACGCGTGCCGTCTCGCCGATGAGTTCTAAAGACTTGAAAATCTCCGGCACGACATACAGCGTGATGGCGAGGAGGATGAGCACGATCACCGCATAGGAAAGCGCCACGCATACCGGGCGCTTCAGCTTTTTCCACACCTTGTTGTCACTGCGTGTGAGCCTTCCGAACACCGTGTTCTCAAACAGATTCAAAAACACATTTAAAATGTACGCGATAAAAAGGCCCAGAATAAACGAGCTCACCGCGTTAAAGAGCACGCCGCCCACCTTCGAGACCGCATCGAACTTGAACAGTACGAAAATCAGCCCCACCGCAAAGGCGGCAATGGCAATGCCGGGCTTTACATAGTCCCACGGGGTGTATTCCCGCATCGGTTTCTTTTCTGCAGAATGGTTTTCTTTTTCCACAATGACCCTCCGGTTTCCAATACACGTTAAGGCGATACCGCAGGCTTCGCCCTAAAAATGACCCGCCGCACACGGAAATGCGCGCGGCGGGTGCTCAGAGTTTTTTATTTAAGAATTAAAATAAGAATTAAAATCAGAACGTCGCCTTTGCGCCAGTCTCAAATGCCTTGTAAGCACCGTCCATCAAACGGGTCAGCATCACAGCCTCGTCAATCGTGAACGGAGACGGCTTGCCGTTTACAACAGCATCGATCCACTGGTCGATCGGCAGCGGCTCCTTTTCCGGCAGCTCAAGGTCTACCCACTTGCCTTCGGTCGCCTTGCCACCCCACTGTACGCTGTCGCCGTGTACCATCACAGCGCCGTCCGTGCCGCTCACTTCCAGCGTGTACGGGTTGCACTCGGAGACAAAGCCGGTCTCGGAAACGCCGATCTTGCCGTCTGCAAACTCGATGACGGAAACCGCATTATCCTCAACGCCGCGGTTCGTCACCTGCGTGAACGTGGAGGTAATGGATTTCGGCTCTCCCAGCAGCCAGTAAAGCGTGTACATCGGGTGTGAGCCAAGGTCTATCATTGCGCCGCCGCCGCACTGTGCTTTATCGTAGAAATGCGGGGGAAGCCAGTTTGCGGAGCTGCCGTTGTGTACGTTGCGCACGCGTGCGTAGGTCACACGGCCCAACTTGCCGCTGTCCATCAAAGCTTTTACCGCGCGCAGCGTCGGGAACGTGCGGTGCGGGTAAGAGATCGTAAATACCTTGCCGGAAGCCTTCACAGCCTCGGCGACCTTCTCTGCGTCCTTGGGGTCGATGGTGAGCACCTTCTCGGTGAAGATGTTCTTCTTCGCCGCCGTCACCTTCATCATGATCTCCGGGTGGTCGCAGGTCGCAGTGCAGATGACCACGCTGTCAATGCTCTCGTCGCCGAGTACAGCGTCAAGGTTTGCGTTGAACGGCAGGTTCATTTCATCGGCGAACTTCTTGCCGCGCTCTGCGTCGTTGTCCCAAACTACAGCGACTTCCGCGTTCGGGTTGTTCAGTACACCCGTGGTGTACTCTTTGGTGTGGACGTGCCAGGTGCCTAAAATTGCAACTTTCATAGTTTTCAAACTCCTTGCCCTAATCAGGTCTTTTGTTTAAACTGCTTATGGCAGCGCTGGCAGGTGACAAGAATTTTACCGCGTCCGCGCGGTGCGCGCAGCTGCTGGCGACAGCCCGGACAGCGGAAGTACTTGTATTGCTTGCGCTCGCGAAAAGCCGTTTTCTTAATTCTAAACCATTTTTGCACCGGTGTCCATACCTTTAAGAAAGAATAATATTCTTTTTGCCGCGCGGGGATGTTGCGCGAGAACATACGGAACAGCGCATAGATGTAAAGTGCGTAAGAAATAATTGCGAGCGGCCAGAACCAGAAAATGCGCGAAAGGAACATCACGATGATACCGAGGATCATCAAAACAAGGTTCAGTTCGTCCGTGCCGTACCGGCCGTACATAAATCTTCTCAATTTTTCAAGAAACAAATAAAAACACTTCCTTAGAAATGAGGGTATAGAGATAAGGTTAAAAATAAAATTTTACAGTTAAAAGTATAATGCGCGAAAAACTTTTTTTCAAGAAAACCGAGACTTCTTTCACACTAAGTTTACACTTTGTTCTTAGGGTAACACTAAGGTAACAAATTGTGCATAAATCTCTGCGGTTTCAGAAGCAGAACATCACAGGACACAAGCGGACATCTTTTTCAAAACGCGCTTTTTCCGGTATTTACCGCTTGACAAATCAGAACGCATGTTCTATAATAAGAGCATAGAGAACGCATGTTCGTAACGCGCCGAAAGGAGGCAAAAGCCGTGGATCGGGTCATTCTGCACATCGATATGAATAACTTTTATGCCTCTGTGGAGACGCTTTATGACCCGTCGCTGAAAGATATTCCCATGGCGGTCGGCGGCGATAAAGAGCGTCGCCACGGCATTGTCCTCGCGAAAAATATGCTCGCGAAGGCCAAAGGCGTCAAAACGGCGGAAGCCCTGTGGGAAGCGGAACGCAAATGCCCCGGCATCAAGTTCGTCCCGCCGCATTTTGAGCGCTACGCAAAGTATTCGCGCCTTGCAAAGGAGATCTACATGCAGTACACCGACATGGTGGAAAGCTTCGGCTTAGACGAGTGCTGGCTCGACGTGACCGGCAGCCGCCGCTTGTTCGGCAGCGGCCGCGAGATTGCGGAGGAAATTCGCGCGCGCGTCAAAGATGAGCTCGGGCTCACGGTGTCAATCGGCGTGTCGTTCAACAAAATTTTCGCAAAGCTCGGCAGCGACTATAAAAAGCCGGATGCCGTAACGGAGTTCACGCGCGAGAATTTTAAAGAGCTCGTGTGGCCGCTCCCGGCGGCAGACCTGCTGTTCGTCGGCAAATCGACGCAGGAAGCGCTCAGAAAATACGGCATCTACACCATCGGCGACGCCGCAAAGGCCGACCGAAAGCTGTTAAAAAGGCTGTTCGGCAAGGCGGGCGAGCAATTAAGTATGTACGCAAACGGCGAAGACAGGTCGCCCGTGCGCCGTGTGAACGAGCACGAGGAGGTCAAAAGCATCGGCAACAGCACCACCGCCGTGCACGACCTAAAAGACGACGGCGAAATTCGCGCAGAGCTCTACATGCTCTCCGAAAGCGTCGCACAAAGATTGCGCGAAAAGGGCCTTTGCGGCTACAACGTGCAGCTTTCCGTGCGCAAATATAACCTCGAGACCTACCAGCGCCAGAAGATGTTGGAGACCGCCGTGGCGGATTCCAAAAGCATTTTCGACGCCGCCTACGGCCTTTTCCGCGCCCACCACACGGGCGAATCCATCCGCAGCATCGGCGTGCGCGTGTCGTCGCTTGTGCCGCTCGGCATGTCGCAGTGCTCGCTGTTTGAAGATGCCGCACGCGGGCAAAAGGCCCAAAAGCTCGAAACGACGGTCGATTTTCTGCGCTGCAAATACGGCGGCGACATCATTGACCGCGGCATCAAGGTGATGCACAAAGACCTCTTTCAGTCCGCTGCGGAAAACCGCCGCACACACGTCGAAAACCCGTTTAAGGGCGTCGCGCTTTAAGATAGGGAGAACAGCATGAACACACAAATGGACACCATGGAAAAGCTGCGCATTTTATCGGATGCCGCAAAATATGACGCGGCGTGTACCTCAAGCGGCGTAAACCGCGCAGGCGTAAAGGGGCAGCTCGGTTCTGCCGCCGCGTGCGGCATCTGCCACAGCTTTGCAAGTGACGGCCGGTGCATCTCCCTTTTAAAGGTGCTAATGACGAACATATGTGCTTATGACTGCACGTATTGCCTCAACCGCCGCTCAAACGACACGCCCCGCGCGACGTTTCGCCCGCAGGAGCTGGCGGATCTGACCATCAGCTTTTACCGTCGCAATTATATTGAAGGGCTGTTTTTAAGCTCCGCCGTATTCGGCTCGCCGGACATCACCTGCGAAAGAATGCTCGAAACATTGCATATTCTGCGTAACGAGTATCACTTCAACGGTTATATTCACGTCAAAGCCATTCCCGGCGCGGACGAGACACTTTTGCAGCAGCTCGGCCTGCTTGCCGACCGCATGAGCGTCAATATCGAGCTGCCGTCAAACGACAGTCTAAAGCGCCTTGCGCCGCAGAAATCGAAGGAAAACATCCTGCTGCCTATGTCGCGCATTCGCGACGGCATCAAGGAAAACGCGCACGATCTCATACGGTACAAAAGTGCGCCGCGCTTCGTACCGGGTGGGCAGTCAACGCAAATGATCATCGGCGCAACGCCGGAAAACGACCGATGTATTTTGCAGCTGAGCGAAGGACTTTACCACAAGTATTCTTTGAAGCGCGTGTTTTACTCTGCGTATATACCGGTCGTGCAGGACAGAAATTTGCCCGCGCTCGACACCGCGCCGCCGCTTCTGCGCGAGCACAGGCTCTATCAGGCCGATTGGCTTTTGCGGTTTTACGGCTTCACGGCGGACGAATTATTGAGCGAAAAAACGCCCGACCTCGACCCTATGTTAGACCCGAAATGCAGTTGGGCGGTGCGCCACCCGGAGGAATTCCCCGTGGAGGTGAACCGCGCGCCGTATGAGAAATTATTGCGCGTGCCGGGCATCGGCGTGGTGAGTGCAAAGCGCATCATCCGCGCCAGACGGCAAGCCAAGCTCGACCACGAGGGGCTGAAAAAGCTCGGTGTCGTCTTAAAGCGTGCTTCGTATTTTATCACCTGCAACGGCAAAATGCAGTGCCGTTTGCGCACAGACGAACCGGCGGTTTTGGCGGGCATTCTGCGCGACCGCGGGCTGCCGCAAGGCGGCATACAGCCCGAAATTCCCGAGCAGCTTTCATTATTCAACCCCACAAAGGAGGACGCGGTAAAATGTCTGACCGGACAACTGTAATGTATTACTACGACGGCACATATAACGGCTTTCTTTCCTGTGTGTTCGAGAGCTTTGCGGAAAAAGAAACGCCTGCCGCGATTTTGCCCGTTGATGAAGCCGACCAGACGTGTTTATTCGGCGCGAAGTATATCGAGACCGACCTGCGCCGTGCCGAGCGTGTGCGCGTGTCGATTCCGAAGAAAATGGGCATGGAGGCGCAGGATATTTTGGAGCGCGCGTTTTTTACCTGTATGCCCGAAAAGGAACTGCGTATGCTGGAATTCATGCGGTTGGGGTACAAGGTCGGGCGCGGCGTGTGCGGGCGACTGACCGAGCCTGCCGTCGATAAGATCACGAAAGCGGTGCAGTTCCTTGAGCGGGAAGCGCACTTGTACCTCGGTTTTCTGCGCTTTGCGGAGTACGGCGACGTTCTTATCGCGCAGATTGAGCCGAAAAACAGCGTTTTACCCGTTATCGCGCCGCATTTTATCAACCGTTTTTCCGGTGAAGATTTCATGATCTTCGACCGCACGCATAAGCTTGCTTTATTATATAAAGACGGCGCGACGGAATTTTTGCAGGCAGAGCACATCGAGCTGCCGCCGGAATCGCCGGAGGAGGAGAAATTCCGCGCCATGTGGCGCACGTTCTACGACACCGTGGGCATTGAGGGCAGACGGAACGACCTGTGCCGCCGCACCCACATGCCAAAGCGCTACTGGAACCGTATGACGGAGATGCGGGATAAAGTTTGAGATAAAATGAGAATGAAAAAGGACGGCTTCCGGGGAAGCTGTCCTTTTGAAGTTTTACTAAAATTACGTTCGCGGGGTTTGGCAGACGATGTCTACAAAAAGGCGGCCGTCGGGGAGAAAGCTGACGCCGAGTGACGCGTCGCAATTTTCAGACACCGACCAGTATTCGTTGTAGACCTCGCCGAAGCCGACGGCGTCGGTGCTCAGGCGGTCGAGGTGCGTGGAGATGCGGTTTTCAAGGCCGGGGTAGGTGGTCGGCTCGCCGTACTGCGCGGTGAGGGTGCTGAGGAGCTTTTCGGGCAGCTTACAGTCCGCATCGGTCGGGTTTTCGACGAATAGGATCCTGCGGTAGCCGTAAAGCGTATCGGTGTTGAGATCGAAAAGCAGGTAGACCGAAAAATCACGGTTTTCGAGCGTTTCGGTCCGGTCTAAAACGTAGGCGTTGGCATAAAGGTCGTCTTCCTTGTAGGTGAGATTTTCCGCATCGAGCGCCGCAAGTACTTCGTTTTTCGTTTCGCCGAACATAGCGGGATAATCGAGCGCTTTGGCGCCTTTTTCCGCCGAGCAGGCGGTGAATCCGAGCAGAAGCAGGAGCAACAGAAAAACGGGGAATGCGCGGTTTGCGGCATAGTACGCAAAATGAGAAAGCGAGCGCTTTTTCATGGTATGACCTCCTGTTCAGGACGATGTTTTTTATCTTGATTATAGAAAAGTGCGGAGAAAAAATCAATCGTCAAAGAAGATAAAAACGAGGGGGCGTTTGTTGGGTGAAATGACGGGCTGCGGTGAACGTGCGTCAATCTCCAAGCGTAATAAACTGCGTATGCTCCGGCAGGTTTTGAACTTCGGTTTTCAAAAACGCCGGTCTTAAATCAATATACGGCAGCTCTTCAAACGGGAACCACGCGAAGTGGACGCTCGGTTCATTCGGGCTGTCGAAACGGTCGCCGCGGGTGATGAGATCGGTGCCGGAAGCGTCTACGGTGAAGTAGGTGCAAAGCTCGTGGTAACGCTGCTTTTTGCCTGTCGGGGTGAAGAAGCTTTGGGCAATCCACACGGCGCGCTCCGGCGCGACGGTGACACCCAGCTCTTCTTTTAACTCGCGCGTGAGGGCGTCCTCGGCCTTTTCACGCATGGTGACGCGGCCGCCGGGGAGGTAGTAGTGCTCTGCGCTGTCGTCTTTTGTGACGAGCAGCTTGCCGTTCTGCACGATGATGGCGGCGGTGCGGAAGTTGAACACGCCTTTATCCGTGGAGAATGAGATGTTCGGGTTATACGAGGCAAATTCCTTTGCGAGCCTTACGGCGAGCGCGACGATGTTCTCGTTCGCGCGGGATTTGTCGAATGTGCGGCAGCTTTCGCGCATGCGGCGCAGACGCTCTTTATGCTCGATGAGCGAGGACACGACAGCGGAGAAATTCTCCTTTGTGACGCGCACGCCCATATCGTGCGTTTGCAGGAAGTTGGCGTTATCTTCCTCCTGACCGGGAATGGCGTCGAACACGGCGAGCGGCAGGTTGCATGCGAGCGCTTCCGAGACGGTGAGGCCGCCCGGCTTTGTGATGATAAGGTCGGACGCGTGCATAAAGCGCTCTACTTCCGTTGTGAACTGGACAAGCTTTGTCTTTTTCGACGAGTTCGGAATTTCGCTTTCAAAGAGCTTATAGAGCTTTTTGTTATTGCCCGTGATGATGATGATCTGTAAATCGAGTGGGGAGGAGCACAGGCCGCGGTAGAGGTCTGCAATGTTGGAGACGCCCATGCTGCCGGCCATGAAGAGCACGGTGGGTACTTCCGGCTCGAGGTCCATTTCGGTGAGGAGTTTCGCCTGGTCTTCCTTGTCGAAGAAGACGTCGTGTACCGGGATGCCGTAGGGGTAGATATGCTTTTTCGGAATGCCGAGACGGCGCAGGTCGTTCACCATGTCGTCGCAGGCAACGACGTAGGCATCGACATTCGGGGCAATCCACGCCTTGTGCACGCCGTAGTCTGTCATGAGGCAGATGAGCGGGCAGGTGATGCGGCGGCGCTCCTTTAAACCGGAGATCATCTCTGTTGCGAACGGGTGCACGCTGATGATGACGTCCGGCGCGACCTCCGCTAAACGCGGATAGAGCTGGAGCGCCAGAAGCTCCGTTGTGCGGGGGACGAAATCCGCAAGGGGATTATCTTTATTTGTCGTTTTGTAGAGGCGGCCGAAGAGAGACGGGGTCTTCTTTGCCATAAAGAGGTAGCTGTCGCAAATGGTTTTGTCGAGCAGCTTGCCGATGCTTTTTAAGAAGTCCATTTGAATGACTTCGTGGGTGGTGGTTTCGCGTATGTATTTTTCAAGTGCCGCAGCCGCGCGCAGGTGGCCGCCGCCGGTGGCACAGGTGAGAATCAAAATGCGCATGATACCGCTCCTTTTCAATAGCCTTTTCATCGGGTGTGTCTGAAAAATCAAAACTTATTTTCAGATACTCCCTGTCCTTTGCTCCAGTTTATCACATTTTTTTGTGAATTTCCATATATTGCGCGGAAATTAAGAAATCAAATCCGAAAAAAGAGTGAAATTTGCGGAAAATTTGCATTTTTCTGGAGACTTTTTTGCGGCTTTGCGGTATACTTAAAGTAAGCGGAGAACCTATATGCGTTCAAAAACTTTTAAGACATATTTAAACGTATGTCTTTACAAGAAAAGATGCGGCAGGTATAATATTCTCAGCCGGTATTTTGTCGGCGAAAAGGAGAGAATATCTGCAAAACGTAAGTCGGTACGATACAGAAAAGCGGCTGTGAGAAGCTGCCGGGATTTTCAGAAAGGCGATCTAGAAAGGCGATCTCATGTATAGACATAAAACGAAAAAATATCGCGCGGCGGCGGTCGGCGCAGTTTTGGCGGCTGTCTTGATGCTGGGCTTTGCGGGCTGCGATAAGCTGCCGACGTCTTCCGACTCTGCGGCGACGGCGGCGCCGACGCCTACCCCGGAGCCGGAAGACCTGACCGTGTTTGCGGAAGGTACTACGATGGACGGCATCGACATTTCCGGCATGAAGCTCGCGGAAGCCGAAAAGGTGTGCAGAGCAGCGGCGTTAAAGCCGTATGCGAATATCAACGTCACAGTGAAAAGCGGCGATACCGAAATGACCGCCAAGGGCAGCGAGCTGACCGTTGTGGATACGCTGGATATTACGCTGACGCGGCTTTTGAAATCGAGAAAAGCGGGCGACTACGAAATGACGTACTGCCTGACGCTCAAGAATTTTGAAAATGAATTAAAACAGAAGCTCGGCGATTTCGTTGTGCAGGCTAAGGATGCGACCGTAGGCTCTTATGACTTTGACGCGGGCGACTTTATGTTTGAGGACGCCGTGAACGGCAAAAAGCTGGACGTTTACGGAACGCTTGCCGCCGTGAAGGCGCAGTTCCTTAAGAAGACGAGCGGCGAAGTAGAGGCTGCTTTGCAGGAGACCGCGGCGAAAGTGACCGTGGACGACCTGAGAAAAGATTTCGGCATGATCTCCTCGTTTGAGACGGTCTCGACGAATACGGAAAACGGCAACCACAACATGGGTCTGGCGCTTTCTCGCGTGAACGGCACGGTTTTGAACCCGGGCGACACATTCTCTTATGAAAACATCGTGGGCGATTCCACAAACGCTTCCACGGGCTTTTTGCCGGCGGGCGGCCTTTCCGGCGGCGCGCTGGTGCAGATGTACGGCGGCGGCATTTGTCAGGCTTCTTCAACGATCTACGGTGCTGCGCTGCGTGCGGGTATGACAATCACGCTGCGCGACTGCCACTCTTCACCGTCTACGTACGTGCCGATCGGTCTGGACGCGACGGTGAGTTACGGTGAGATCGACTTCCAGTTCCGCAATGATCTTGACACCCCGGTGTACATTATGAGTTGGATGGACGGTGTGACGCTGCATGTGCAGTTCTACGGCAAGCACCCGAAAGAGTGGGACACGATCAATGTGTATTCCCAGACGACGAGCGAGATCCCGCCGCTGGACACTGTGAAATACGTGGTGGACCAGAACCTTAAAAAGGGCGAAAAGGTGCTTTCCACAAGCGGCAACTGGGGCTACGAGGCGAGCGCTTGGCGCGATTTTGTGAAGGACGGAGAGGTCATCCGCACCGAGACGCTGCCTTCCTCCTACTACGGCCCAAGCGGTACCATTTACCGCATCGGCCCGGGCACGGAGACGTCTTCCCCGAGCCCGACACCTACGGCAACCCCGACGGCAGCACCCACTGCGACCCCTGCGCCGACGGCTGCCCCGACTGCGGCACCTACGCCGGAGCCGACCCCTGCGCCGACCGCAGAACCGACGGCGGCCCCCACAGAGGAGCCCACACCGGAGCCTGTGACGGCGGCCGAAACCGGCGAATGAGAATAAAAACAGTTTCCCCCTGCTCTTTTTTCGGCAGGGGGAATTTGTGCAAGTGAATATAATTGTGTCACCTCCGGTGACACTTGAGAGGAGCTTATTTGTGAGCATAAAAATAGACGGAATGGTGCGCGTAGCGGCGGCTACACCGCACGTGAAGGTGGCGGACTGCCCGTACAACAAAAACGAGATGGCGAAGATGATCCGCGAGGCGGCCGCAAACGGCGCTTCGGTCATCGCATTCCCGGAGCTTGCGATGACGGGCTACACCTGCGGCGACCTGTTTAAGGACAGAAAGCTGATGGAAAGCGCGAAGGCGTGCCTGTTTGACCTCATCGAAGAGACGGAAGACCTCGATATTCTGTGCGCGGTGGGTATGCCGATCCCGTCCGGCGGGGCACTGTATAACTGCGCGGCGGTGTTCAGTCGCGGCGTTTTGCTGGGCCTGCCGGCAAAGCAGCATATTCCGAATTACTCCGAATTTTACGAGCTGCGCCATTTTTCCCCCGCGCCGGAAAGCGGCATGCTGCGCTATGCGGGCGACTGGTACGGCTGCCGTGACGTGGTGTTTGAGCTTGCGCCGGACGTGACCGTGGGCGTGGAGATCTGCGAGGATGTTTGGGTGGCAGACCCGCCGAGCGTGACGCTTGCAAAGGGCGGCGCGACCGTTTTATTAAATCTTTCGTGCAGCGATGAAATTATCGGTAAGGCGCAGTACCGCCGCGACATGCTGCGCATGCACTCCGGTCGTCTGCTTGCAGCGTATGTGTACGCGGACAGCGGCTTTGGCGAAAGCACGACGGACATGATCTTTGCGGGACACAATTTGATTTGCGAAAACGGCTCGTTACTGAACGAGAGCGATTTGTTTACGAACGGCATCACCTACGGCGACATCGACGTGGAGCGCCTTGTGCAGGAGCGCCGCCGCATGAATACGTGGCAGGACGAGCCTGTGTGCGACATCATCGACGCTTCGATGGACTTGCCCGAGTTTGAGACGACGCGCACGGCGTACCCGTACCCGTTTGTGCCGAAGGACGACGCCGACCTTTCCGCACGCTGCGAGACGATCCTCAAAATGCAGGCGACGGGTCTCGCGACGAGACTGAAGCACATCGGCTGCAAAACGGCGGTCATTGGGCTTTCGGGCGGTCTCGATTCCACGTTGGCGTTGCTTGTGACGGCGAACGCGTTTGATATGCTCGGCCTGCCGCGCACGGGCATCCGCACGGTATCGATGCCATGCTTCGGCACGACGGCGCGCACGAAGAGCAACGCGCAGTGCCTTGCGGAAGAGCTCAAGGTGCATTTTGACGAAATTCCGATTGCGAAGGCGGTGGAGCAGCACTTTAAGGACATTCAGCACGATCCCGAGGTGCTGGACGTGACGTATGAAAATTCGCAGGCGCGCGAGCGCACGCAGCTTTTGATGGACATTGCGAATCAGCACGGCGGCATTGTCATCGGCACGGGCGACCTTTCTGAGCTTGCGCTCGGCTGGGCGACGTACAACGGCGACCACATGTCGATGTATGCGGTGAACGCGTCTATCCCGAAGACACTGGTGCGCCACCTCGTGCGTTATGAGGCGATGCACGGCAACGACGAGCTGCGCCGTGTTTTACTTGATATTTTGGACACGCCGGTCAGCCCGGAATTATTGCCGCCGAAGGACGGCGAAATTTCACAGAAGACGGAAGACCTTGTGGGGCCGTATGAACTGCATGATTACTATTTGTATTATATGCTGCGCTTTGGATTTACTCCGCGTAAAATTTATGCGATGGCGCTGCGCTCATTTGCGGGGCAGTATGACGCCGAGACCATTAAAAAGTGGCTGAAAACGTTCTACCGCCGCTTCTTCCAGCAGCAGTTTAAGCGCTCCTGCCTGCCGGACGGCCCGAAGGTGGGCTCTGTGACGCTTTCGCCGCGCGGCGATTTCCGCATGCCGAGCGATGCGTGCAATACGGTGTGGAGAGAGGAGATCGAGACACTGTGAACATTTTAGTTGCGATGGAGACGAAGCCCTATCAGCGCGTGTGGCTCGAAGAAGTCGCGCCGGGGGAGACGTTTATTTATAAAGAGGGCAAGGCAGAGCGCGAGGACGTGCAGAACGCGGATATAATCCTCGGCAACGTGAGCCCGAAGCTCATCTCGACCGGCGATAAGCTTAAATGGTTGCAGACGAACAGCGCGGGCGTGGACGGGTATATCCACGGCTGTCTGCCGAAGGAGACCGTTTTAACGAATGCAACGGGCGCGTATGGCCTTGCGATTTCGGAATACATGGTCGCGGTGTGGCTTGAACTTTTAAAAAAGCTGCATTTGTACCGCGATGTGCAGCGCACGGGCAAGTGGTGCGACCTTGGGCAGGTGCGCTCGGCATGGAACTCGACGGTGCTGGTGCTCGGCCTCGGCGACATCGGTGGGGAATTTGCGAAGCGTGCGAAAGCGCTGGGCGCAAGGGTGATCGGCGTGCGCCGCACGGGTACGGATAAGCCCGATTTTGTGGACGAGCTCATCCACACCGATAAGCTTGACGAATATTTGCCACAGGCGGACTGCGTGGCCATCACGCTGCCGGGCACGACGGCAACGAAGGGGATGTTTGCCGCAGAGCGCATGGCGAAGATGAAGGACGGCGCGATTTTATTAAACGTCGGCCGCGGGATGATCGTCGACACAGATGCGCTGTGCGCGGCGCTGAAAAGCGGGAAGCTGGCGGGCGCGGGCGTGGACGTGACCGACCCGGAGCCGCTGCCCGCAGATCACCCGCTGTGGAAGATGGAAAACGCGGTCATCACACCGCATATCTCCGGCGGATACCATTTGCAGGAGACGCACGACCGCATTGTGCGTATTATGGCGGAGAATTTAAAGCGTTTTCTGGCGGGTGAGCCGCTTAGAAATGTGGTCGATTTTTCGACCGGCTACCGAAAACTGTAAGGGATAATGATGGATACGACACAGGAAATTTATTTGGACAACAGCGCGACGACGCGCGTTTCAAAAGAGGCGGCGGAAAAGGCGCTTTACATGATGACGGAATGCTACGGCAACCCCTCTTCACTGCACAGCAAGGGCTTTGCGGCGGAAAAGGAGATGACTGCGGCGCGGGAGATCATCGCCGAGAGACTTTCGGCGCAGCCGGGGGAGATTTATTTCACGTCCGGCGGCACAGAAAGCGACAACATTGCGATTTTGGGTGCGGCGCACACGAAAAAGCGCGCGGGCAACAAGATTGTGACGACGGCGATCGAGCATCCGGCGGTGCTCAATACGATGGCACAGCTTGAAAAAGAGGGCTTTGAGGTTGTGTATGTGCAGCCGGAGGCGGACGGAAATATTCCGAAAGAGAAATTTGACGCGGCCATTGATGCGAAGACGATTTTGGTCAGCGTGATGGCGGTGAATAACGAAACAGGCGTTTTGCTGCCGTTGAAAGACATTGCGGGCATGATCAAGAGGAAAAAGGCCCCGGCGCTGTTTCACACGGACGCGGTGCAGGGCTTCTGCAAAATTCCGCTCCAGCCGAAAAAGCTCGGTGTTGACCTCATCAGTGTTTCGGGCCACAAGGTGCATGCGCCGAAGGGCGTGGGTGCGCTGTACGTGAAAAGCGGCGTGCGCATTTTGCCGCACAGCTTCGGCGGCGGGCAAGAGAAAAATCTGCGCCCCGGCACCGAGGGCGTGCCGCAAATTTGTGCGTTCGGCGAAGCGGTGAAGCACATGATGACGGAAAAAGAGGCGCTCACACACGTAAAAGCGGTGCAGGCGCATTTGATTGAACGGCTGAAATCGATGCCGGAGGTTGTTTTGAACTCGCCCGAAAACGCGCTGCCGTATATTGTGAATCTTTCGGCGGGGCGCGTGCGTGCGGAGACGATGCTGCACTTTTTGGCGGAGCGAAACATTTTTGTTTCAAGCGGTTCCGCGTGCGGCAAGGCAAAACCGAGCCACGTTCTGAGCGCGATGCAGCTGCCGAAGGAGCGCATTGAAACATCGCTGCGCATAAGCCTTTCGACAGAAAACACAGCAGAAGAAATGGACGCGTTTGCGGACGCCTTGAAAGAGGGCCTCCAAACGCTTTCGCACGCGTAAGCGTGAGTTTATAGACGGAAAGGAATTTTGTCATGCAGGAAGTGATTCTGGTCAAGCTCGGCGAGATCGTCTTAAAGGGATTGAATCGCCGCACGTTTGAAGACCGGCTGTTAAAGAACATTCGCCGCCGCATTGCGCGCGCAGGCAACTTTGAGGTGTACTCCATGCAGTCCACCATTTACATTGAACCGAAGGACGAGGACGCGGACATTGACGAGGCCGAGGAGCGCATCTCGAAGATTTTCGGCGTCATCGGCTATGCGCGCGCTTGCGTGTGTGAAAAGGACATGGACGCCATTACAAAAATGGCGCCGGAATACCTCAATGACACACTCGCGGGCTTTAAGACGTTCAAGGTGGAATCGAAGCGTGCGGACAAGAAGTTCCCGCTCGGCTCCATGGAAATCTCCCGCGAGGTGGGCGCGGCGCTGCTGCGCGCGAACCCGCAAATTTCCGTAGACGTGCATAACCCGGAGATCACGGTGCGCGTGGAAATTCGAGAGAAAGCGGCGTATATCCACGGCGAGACGAAGCCCGGCGCGGGCGGCATTCCGGTGGGTACGGGCGGCAAGGCGGCCATTCTCATCAGCGGCGGCCTCGACAGCCCGGTGGCGGCGTGGATGATGGCAAAGCGCGGCGTGGAGCTGACGGCCATTCACTTTGCGAGCCCGCCGTACACGAGCGAGCGCGCACATGAGAAGGTGGTGGCGCTGCTGAAGAAGGTCGGCGAATACGCGGGCAGAATGGACATGATTACCGTGCCGTTCACCGAAATTCAGGAGCAAATTCGAGACAACTGCCCGGAGGAGCTTGCGACCGTGATTATGCGCCGCTTTATGATGCGGGCCGCCGAGCGCATTGCACGCGAGCGCGAATGCAGCGCACTCATCACGGGTGAGAGCCTTGGGCAGGTGGCAAGCCAGACCATTCAGGCCATCGCCTGCACGGACGCCGCGGCGAATATGCCGGTTTTCCGTCCGCTTATCGGCAGCGACAAGTCGGAAATCGTGACGCTTGCGCACCGCATTGACACGTATGATATTTCCATTGAGCCGTATGAGGACTGCTGCACGGTGTTTACGCCGAAGCACCCGCGCACCCGCCCCACTTTAAATGTGGTGGAGGCTGCGGAACAGAAGCTTGATGTGGAACAGCTTTTAAAAAATTGCCTTGAAAAGACGGAGATCCGTCATCTGTAAGAAAGGGGAGTTTTACCATGCAGGCAGAAGTATTATCGGTAGGTACAGAGCTTTTGCTCGGCCAGACCGTGAACACGGACACAACAATCGTTGCAAAGGCGCTTTCGGCGCTCGGCATTGATCTGCTCTACGCCGCCGTAGTCGGCGACAACGTGGGCAGATTGGAAAAGGCCGTTTACGACGCGCTCGACAGAAGCGATATTCTCATCACGACGGGCGGCCTTGGGCCGACGGGCGACGACCTGACGAAAGAGACCGTGGCGGCGGCTGCGGGCAAGAAGCTCGTTTTGCACGAGCAGAGCTACCAGCATTTGCTCGATTACTTTGCAAACGGCGGCATGACCGAAAACCAGATGAAGCAGGCGATGCTGCCGGAGGGCTGCACCGCGCTGAAAAACGACAACGGCACTGCGCCCGGCTGCGCGTTCCGGACGGACAAGGGCAAGATCGTCATCATGCTGCCCGGCCCGCCTTCGGAACTGACCTCGATGCTGCACAACTATGCCGTGCCGTACCTTGAGGAATTCCAGAGCGCGGTCATCGCTTCGCACAGCGTGCATGTGTACGGCAGAGGCGAAGCACCGGTGGCACAGATGATCGAAGACCTGATGGAGCAGAGCAACCCGACCGTGGCGCCGTATGCCAAGGAAGGCGAGATGTTCGTGCGCGTGACGGCGAAGGCCGCAACGAAAGAAGAAGCGGACGCGATGTGCGTGCCGGTGGTGGAAGAATTGAAGAAGCGCATCGGCAACTTCGTGTACGGTGTGGACGTGGAGACGCTGGAGGAGCTTGTGGTCAGTGAGCTTAAAAAGGCGGGCAAGAAGCTTGCGACGGCGGAATCCTGCACGGGCGGTATGCTTGCAAAGCGCATTACAGATATTCCGGGTTCCTCCGCCGTGTTTGAGACGGGCTGTGTGACGTATGCAAACTGCGTGAAGGAGCGTTTGCTCGGCGTACCGCACGAGACGCTTGTGACATACGGCGCAGTGAGCGAACAGACGGCGCGCGCGATGGCGGAAGGCATTGTGCGTGAGAGCGGTGCAGACATCGGCGTGGGTATCACGGGCATTGCGGGCCCGGACGGCGGCACAGAAGAAAAGCCGGTGGGCCTTGTGTACATTGCGTTGAGTGACGGCAAGAACACGTGGGTGGCAAAGCGCCAGCCGATGGGCAGACTGAAATCCCGCGAATGGCACCGCCACTGCGCGGCCTCCAAAGCACTCGATATGGTGCGCCGCTACCTTGCCGGTTTGCCGGTGGACGAGGCGTAACGCGTGCGGCGCAAATACCGCGAGCCGGAGCCTATGCGGCGCGTGGCGGTCTATGAAGACGAAGAAAGTATGCAGCCGAGAAAGCGGAGAATTCTGTTCCCGGTGCTCATCACGCTGTTTTCGGTGATTTTTGTCGTTTCGGCGGCGGTGCTTGTAATTGAGCTCATTGTGAACCCGTATGTGACGGATAAAAACGTAGGTGAGATTCAGAAAATCTACTCCGAAGCGGGCGACACGGAAAGCGTGGTCCCGGCGACTTCTGAAGACGACACGGCGGACAGCGAACGCATGGCAGAGCTGGAGCGCCGTTGCGAAGCTGTTTTGAAGCTGCAAAGTGTGAACAGCGACATTACGGGCTGGGTGCAGCTGGACGGCACGGACATCAATTTTCCGGTGCTGACACCGCCTGCAGGCGACCCGCAGTATTACCTTTACCGCAACTACAAAAAGGAAAGCACGAAGTACGGCAGCATCTTTTTGGACGGTATGTGCACGGTGGACTCCGATAATCAGGTTTTGCACGGGCACAGCATGCAGGACGGCAGAATGTTCTGGCAGGTGATCGGTTTTGGCAGTGCCAAGACCGTGAAAAGCTGTCCGGTATTCCGCTATGACACCGAAAAGGAAGCGGCGGAATGGAAGATTGTTTCGGTATTCAAGACGAATACATACGATAACCAAGGGGAACTGTTCAACTATCTGCGCGGCGATTTTGACTCTGCGGAAGACAAGATGCAGTTTTACTACGATGTGATGAAACGCAGCATGGTGAACACCGGCGTTGACCTGAACGAAAACGACAAAACGGTGATGCTTTCAACATGCTCGTATGAATATGAGGGCTTCCGCACGGTGATCGTGGCGCGCAAGGTGCGTGACGGCGAAGATGCGACCGTGGACACCTCAAAAATCACGGAGAACGAAAACGTGTTGTACCCGGACATTTGGTATCCCTCCGGCAAAGCGCCGGACTACTGGCCCGACTACTTTGAGGACGCTGTCCAAAACGGCATGGTGGATTGGTACACGGGCAAT
This sequence comes from Hominenteromicrobium sp., assembly GCF_046974225.1. Taxonomy (NCBI): domain Bacteria; kingdom Bacillati; phylum Bacillota; class Clostridia; order Eubacteriales; family Oscillospiraceae; genus Hominenteromicrobium; species Hominenteromicrobium sp. The sequence goes on from NZ_JBKWAE010000005.1 coordinate 28,311, forward strand.
CTGTACAAAGATTAAAAGCTGAAACAGAAAACGAAAAACGCCCTCCCGCTTACGGAAAAACCGCAGCGGAAGGGCGTTTTGGTATGTTATCTTTTATTTTTTGTACTTCAAAGCGCGGATGGCGTTGAGAACCGCGATAATCATGACACCGACATCCGCAAAGATGGCTGCCCACATGTTCGCAAGACCGAACGCGGTGAGCGCGAGACAGCCGAACTTGACGATGAGCGAGAACACGATGTTCTGCTTGACGATGCCGATGCACTTACGGGAAATTTTGATGGCCTTTGCAATCTGCATCGGATCATCGTCCATGAGGACAACGTCTGCGGCTTCGATGGCGGCATCGCTGCCCATGGCGCCCATGGCGATGCCGATATCGGCACGGGTGAGCACCGGCGCATCGTTGATGCCGTCGCCGACGAACGCGAGGTTTGCTTTCTTCGGCTTATTCTGAATGAGCTTTTCGACTTCGTTGACCTTATCGCCCGGGAGCAGCTCGCTGCGAACTTCGTCAATGCCAAGCTCTTTGGCGACCTGATCAGCCACACGCTTGGCATCGCCTGTGAGCATGACGGTTTTTTCAACACCGGCGTGCTTCAGCTTCTGAATGGCTTCCTTGGAATGAGGCTTGATGACATCGGAGATAACGATGTGACCGGCATATTCGCCGTCGATTGACATGTGAATGATGGTGCCGACGCTGTGGCAGTCGTTATATGGAATATTGTGCAGTGCCATGAGCTTTGCGTTGCCGGCGAGGACCTCGTGCCCGTCGACCTTGGCGGTGATGCCCTTGCCGCTGACTTCTTCAATGTCCGTTACGCGGCTGCGGTCGATCTCTTTGCCGTAGGCTTTCTGCAAACTTTTGCTGATGGGGTGGGAGGAGGCGCACTCGGCGAGCGCGGCGTACTCGAGCAGCTTTGCTTCGTCCATCGTGTTGTGGTGGACGGCAGTGACCTCAAACACGCCCTGCGTGAGCGTGCCGGTTTTATCGAACACGACGATTTTTGCATCGGAGAGGGCTTCAAGATAGTTGGAGCCCTTGATGAGCACGCCCTCATGGCTTGCGCCGCCGATGCCCGCAAAGAAGCTGAGCGGGATGGAAATGACAAGTGCGCACGGGCAGCTGACAACGAGGAAGGTCAGCGCGCGGTAGATCCAATCGACCCAAGCGGCATCCATGCCGAACGCCATGCGCAGGAGCGGCACGGCAATGCCGAGCAGTACAGCGGAAATGCAGACCGCCGGGGTGTAAATTTTAGCGAAGCGGGAGATGAACGCTTCCGAACGGGACTTGCGGGAACTGGCGTTTTCAACGAGGTCGAGGATTTTGGAAACGGTGGACTCGCCGAATTCCTTTGTGGTGCGGATTTTCAGAACACCGTTTAAATTGATGCAGCCGCTGATGATCTCATCGCCCTCTTTGACATCGCGCGGGAGGCTTTCGCCGGTGAGCGCGCTGGTATTAAGGCTTGCGTTGCCGCTTTCGACTACGCCGTCGAGCGGGACTTTTTCGCCCGGCTGCACGACGATGATGCTGCCGACCGCGACTTCGTCGGGATCGACCTGTTCTAACTTGCCGTCTTTTTCAATGTTGGCGTAGTCCGGGCGGATGTCCATCAGCGCGGAGATGTTTTTGCGGCTTTTGCCGACGGCGTAGCTTTGGAACAGCTCGCCGATCTGATAGAACAGCATCACGGCGATGCCCTCAAGATAATCGCCGCTCTTTGTCCAAATGGCGAGGAAGAACGCACCGAGGGTGGCGAGCGCCATCAAAAAGTTTTCGTCGAACGCGCGGCCGTTTAGGATGCCCTTGCCGGCTTTTCTCAAAATATCGTAGCCGATGACGAGATAGGCGGCGAGGTACGCGATAAGGCGCGGAATGCCCGTGATAGGTAAGAACTGTAACACGACCAGCATCACGGCGGTGATGATGATGCGGTACAGCGTAATCTTTTGTTTCTTTTTCATGAGGATACCTCTTGTGGTTTTATATAGCAGTTAGATGATACATTACCGTGTGAAAAAGACCGACTGTACCGAGAAAGCGGAGCCGGTCATTTTTTCTGACTATACGGGTAGACCGAAGTAAATTAAAGCTCGATTTCGCAGTCCGGCTCAACCTTCTTGCAGGCCTTGAGGACATTCTTCATGACAGCTTTAGCGTCCTGACCGTCTTCAAACTCAACGATCATCTTCTGGGTCATGAAGTTTACGGTCGCATTTGCAACGCCTGCAGTTTTCTTGGTTGCCTCTTCCATCAGGTTGGCACAATTTGCGCAGTCAACTTCAATGCTGTACGTTTTTTTCATGGGGAAAACCTCCGTAAAAAATCATTTTGTTTTGAAATGTGGTGCTAACGATTAAATACTTGCTTAATCGTTACAGTTGTAGTATACTGGGGCCGGAATAAAAAATCAAGGGGTTTTCGGGTGCTGCTTCCAAACGGGCGAACGGGATTTCCGAAACGGATAAACGGAGGGCTTTTTATGGCGGATTTTGCATTGCCGCACGACCACGGCAGGCACAAGCACGACGAAGCGCTGCATAGAGAATTGATGAATACGGAACGTTTTTCGGCCGTGGCGGATGTGTTCAAGCAGCTGAGCGACCCGGTGCGCGTGCGCATTTTCTGGCTTTTGAGTCACCGGGAAGAATGCGTCATCAACATTGCGGCGATGATGGATATGTCGAGCCCGGCGGTCTCGCACCATTTGAAGTCGCTTTTAGACAGTGGGCTTATCATGAGCCGCCGCGACGGCAAGGAAGTCTACTATAAGGCGTCGGACACCGAGCAGATCGGGCTTTTGCACGAGATTGTGGAGCAGGTGATGGAGATCACCTGCCCGGAAAAGGAAGTGGACTTTCAGGCTTCGCAGGAGGAAATCATTCGGAACGTGCACAATTACCTGATCGAACACATCAGCGAGCGCATCACGATAGAAACGCTGTCGAGGGAGTTCCTCATGAACACCACGACGCTGAAAACGGTGTTCAAAAAAGTGTACGGCACGACGATTGCGGCGCACATGAAGCAGCACCGCATGGAGCTTGCGGCGGGGCTGCTGCTGAAAACGCAGAACGACATTGCGTCCGTGGCGCAGGCCGTGGGGTATGAGAGCCATAGCCGATTTACGGCGGCGTTTAAGGAGGCTTACGGCGAGCTGCCAACGGAATACAGACGGCGGCACGTGTGCGGGGCAAAGAAGCAGGCGTGTGACGCTTGTGCAAAGTGTCCAATTTGTGAGCCGGAAAATTTTGCGAAAACTGCCTTTGAAAAAATATTTTCAAAAGAGTAAAATAATAGAAAACGTGTGGCGTATGTGCGTAAATCCGGTTTGCGTATATGCGCCGCATTTATTTTGATAAGGAATGGCGAAATTATGAAACGAATTCAGTCTGCGTGTATCTGTCAAACGTTGCATTTCCAGCTTAAAGAGGGTGTGGTAAAGGATTACGCCATGCGCGCAGTACAGGAGGAAGTTGCGAATTACAAGAGCGGGTTGGAACGCAGCCACACAAAGTATAAAATCGTAGAGAAGCATAAGGGAACGGACGGCTCAATTGTGATCAAAATTATTAAGCAGTACAATTCCGCTCCGGTGGGCGACTATTTGAACTGACGGCATACAAGTTTATAGGTTTCAAAATCGAGCAGCGAGATGCGTAAGTCCGGATTTTCGGGCGGCGTATTCCGCTGCTTTGTGATTTAGATTTATATCAGGGAGTAAAGGTATGGAAGAAAACACCAACGTATTTTTGGGCACGGAGCGTGTGGGCAAGCTGATGCGCGGTTATGCAGTGCCGTGTATCATTTCGCTTCTGGTCGGCGCGCTGTATAACATTGTTGACCAGATCTTCATTGCAAACTCGGACTACCTCGGTTCTTACGGCAACGCGGCGAACACCGCTGTGTTTCCTCTGACCGTGGCGGCGCTCGCAATCGCGGTAATGGTCGGCGACGGCTGCTGCGCGTATGTGAGTATCAACCTCGGTAAAAAGGACGTGAAAACGGCGAAGAAGAGCGTAGGCAACGCCGTGGTGCTGGTTTTGCTTGCAAGCGCAGCTTTGACGGCTGTGTATTTGCTTTTGGCGGAACCGATTTTAACGATGTTTGGCGGGCGTGTGAACGTGGAGACGTTTCGTTATGCGAAGGAGTACTTTTTCTATATTGCGCTCGGCGTGCCGTTTTATATGTTCGGACAGGCGCTGAACCCAATTATCCGCGCAGACGGCAGCCCGAAATTTGCGATGGCATCGACGCTGGCGGGCGCGATGTTGAACACGATCTTAGACCCGGTGTTCATTTTTGTGTGCCGCTGGGGTATGATGGGCGCGGCGGTTGCGACGGTGCTGGGGCAGATTGTGACGGCGGTGCTTGCAATCTGGTATTTGTGCAATATGCGTGTGATTCGCCCGGGAAAGGGAGATTTTAAGCTGAGCGGCGGGCTTTGCAGGCGCATTTTGTCGCTTGGTATGACAAGCTTCCTCTCACAGATCAGCCTTGTGGCGGCAATGGCGGCCATCAACAACATGCTGCGCAAATACGGCGCACTGGACCCGATTTTCGGGCAGGCGCAGTACGCACAGATCCCGATGGCAGTGGTCGGCATTGTGATGAAGTTCTTTCAGATTGTGATTTCGATCGTTGTCGGTATGGCGGCGGGGTGCATACCGATTGTGGGCTTCAACATGGGTGCGGAGAAATTTAGGCGCGTAAATAAGCTGTTTACGATGCTGCTGATCTCGGAAGCAGCGGTGGGCGCCGTGGCGCTGATTTTGGTGGAGTTTTTCCCGCAACAGCTCATTTCGCTGTTTGGCGCGGCAAATGAAAGCGCATTTTACACGGAGTTTGCGGTGAAGGCATTCCGTATTTACCTGTGTATGATGATTCCGGCATGCGTGAACAAGGCGTGCTTTATTTTCCTGCAGGCACTTGGCAAGGCGCTGAGCTCGACGGTACTTTCCATGCTGCGCGAGGTGGTGTTCGGCGTGGGCTTTGCCATCCTGCTGCCGATTTGGTTCGGCTTGGACGGCGTTTTATACTCGATGCCGGTTTCAGACATTTTGACGTTTGTGGTTTCGGTGGTGTTAATTCTTGGGACATATCGGGAGCTAAACAGCAAAGCGCAATAAAAGAAGAAATCCTCTCCGGACGCAGCCTGGAGAGGATAAATTATATTTAGGCAAAAAGTTTTCTGAAGAAAACTTGACGAAAGACTTGTAATTGCCATTGCCGTTAGCTTAGAGGATAAGGTTTTCCAGCTCCTCTGCGTTATGGACGAGGGTATCGGCGCCGTTTTCTTCGAGCTCTTTTTCGTCCCTGAAGCCCCAGGTGACGCCGGCGGTGAAGAGGCCGGCGTTCTGCCCGGTCTGCATATCAACGCCGCTGTCGCCGACGTACAGGCATTCGGCGGGGGTGACGCCTAATTCTTCGCACAATAAAAGTGCGGCGCTGGGGTCCGGCTTTTTCGGTACGCCTTCCCTTTGTCCGTGGACGACATCAAAAAGCCCGGTGAACAGCTTTTCGGCGATATAGCACGTCATGTTATCGGGTTTGTTGGAGAGCACGGCGGCTTTGACGTTGTTTTCACGCATTTTTTGGAGCAGCTCTACGATGCCGGGGTAGGGGGTGACGTCTTTTGTGGGATCACTTTCATATAAAGCGTCATACGTTTTGCGCAGGGCTTTTACATCTTCTTCGGTGTACGTGCCCTTAGCGGCAGTGAGCATGCGGCGCATGAGAATATCTGCGCCGTTACCGACGAATGTGCGGTAGCGGTCTACGGGGAACGTTTTTAAGCGGTGCGCTTCAAGCGCGGCGTTGCCGAATCCGGCGATGGAAGTGAGCGTATTGGCCACGGTTCCGTCCATATCAAAAATAACGGCTTTTACTTTTGCCATGAATATCCCTTCTTCATATCATAGATAATCGAAAAGCGAACAACACTTTTCGCACCGCCAGTATACCGCTTTTTTGACGAAAATGCAACCGGGGCGGGCTTTTTGGGATGTGAAAAAACCATCTGACCTTAAAAATTATATTAAATCTGGACATTGCGATAATACCAGCGCGGTGCTATACTGGGTGCAATCTTCAAGGCACGGCGCACGAACGGTGCAGTCGCGCCCCAAAGCAAAGGGGTAATCAAAATGAAAAACAAGAATTCCATCTACAAGATTGTCACCGTGGGCCTTTTGGGTGCGCTGGTGTTCGTTTCCAACTACCTGAGCTTCCCGATTCCGGTGCCGGTGGGCGATATTTCCCGTATCCACCTCGGCAACGCGTTTTGCCTGCTTGCGGGCTTTGTGATGGGCCCGATCGGAGGCGGTCTGGCTTCCGGTATCGGCGCGATGCTCTACGACCTGACGAACCCGGCGTACATCGCTTCGGCTCCGTTTACGTTTGTATTTAAGTTCCTGCTGGCTGCGGTTTGCGGCCTCATCGCGCACAAGGGTAAAATCACCGGCAACATGCTGGAGGAAGACTTTACCATTACCGTACCGCGCAGCATTGTGGCGGGCATCTGCGGCAGCCTGACATACATTGTGCTGTATCTCGCAAAGTCCTACATTACGACGGTGCTTGCGGGCAGTGCGCCGGAGGCTGCGGCGATTGCGCTTGCGACGAAAGCGGCTTCGAGCACGGTGAACGCGATTCTCGCCATCATCATTTCCGTGCCGCTCTCCGCTTTGATTCGCAAGGCGCTGAAAAGTGCGCACCTGACGACAAAATAAAATCAGCGTATAAGGAAAGCCGCCGGAACACGCACCGGTGGCTTTCGTTGTTTTTGTGTGACAGAGATTTCTTGCTTTTTTCATGAAACTGTTCACTGCACTTCACATGAACTTCACAGAACTCCGAAATAATATAGATAATCCGAACGGAAAGAAAAAAGGTTGAAAAACCGTTTGGAATATGGTATCATGTGAAAGGAGTAAGGAACCATGAGTGACAATCATGAGAAATTCCAAAATGGTTTTGACCCGAACAATGGGTCTGAACCGGTGAACACCAATACTTCCGCTAATAACGCTGTAAACAGCACAAACGCCTACGGCACCTATCATAACGCACAGTATCCAACGAACAACACCCCCGCATATACGTGGAACGCACAGAGCGCTCCGCAGCAGAACGCGCCGGTGCAGCCAAACGGACAGCCTGTGTATTACGGTGTGCCTGTGCATCAGCCGCAAAAACAGCCGAAGCCCAAAAAGCACGGCTCGAAATTCGGCTTGAAGCTTTTAGCCGTTGTGCTTTGCTGTGCGATCACCTCGGTGGCGTCGCTTGGCGTATTCGTCGTGATGATTCAAAACGGCGTCATCAATGTGCAGTCTTCCGAAGCGAGCAGCAATGCTGCGTTCACAATCTCGCGCGTGGTGAACGGCGACACGAGCTCGGATACGAGCGCGAGCAGCGACGGCACGGTTTCCGCGATGAGCGACCAGGACATTGCCGCAAAGCTTACACCGTCTGTCGTGTGCATCCAGAATTATCAGGTGACACAGAATTACGGCTTTATGCAGACCGACACGTCGGACAGCAGCGTTTCCCCGGCGAGCGAAGGCTCCGGCATCATCATGAGTGAAGATGGCTATATCATCACGAATGCGCATGTTGTAGAGGGTGCGACTTCCTTGAAGGTTATGACCTCCGACGGTGAGACGTATGAAGCGCAGCTGATCGGCAGCGATACCGTGACGGACCTTGCGGTCGTAAAGATCGATGCGACGGGCTTGACGGCTGCGGAATTTGGTTCTTCCGAAGATTTGCGCGTTGCGGATAAGGTCATGGCCATCGGTAACCCGGGCGGCCACGAGCTGAGCTCCAGCGTAACGATCGGTTACGTTTCCGCTTTGAACCGCGCGATTGCCAATAACACGACCGGCTACACGATGGAATATATCCAGACCGATGCGGCGATTAACCCCGGTAACTCCGGCGGCGCACTCATCAACGAGTATGGTCAGGTCGTTGGCATCAACTCCGCGAAAATTTCCGCTACGGGCTATGAGGGCCTTGGATTTGCGATTCCGATCGATACGGCACAACCGATTATCTCCGACCTCATCCAGTACGGTTATGTGAAGGACAGAGCTGTTCTCGGTATTTCCGGTCAGTTCATCGACAGCATGACGGGCCGCTTCTACGGCTTGCCGCAGGGCGAGTATGTGGCACAGCTCAATTCGAGCGAGGCACAGGCTTCCGGCTTGCAGGTGGGCGATGTGATTACCGCTATTGACGGCCAGCAGCTGGACAGTGAATCCACATTGCGTTCCGCAATCCTCAGCAAGAAGCCGGGCGATACGGTAACACTTCAGGTGTACCGCTCTTCGACGCAGCAGTCCGCAACCGTGGAACTGAAGCTTTCCGAATACAGCGCGGGTTGATTTAATTTAGAGTACGAGTCTTTTTCATAAATCTCCTTTTTCAAGCAACGAACCCCGAGGTAACCCCTCGGGGCTCGTTGCATTTTGTCGGCTTTTGATTTTGCTGCCGTGGGTGTTTCCGGCTGTGATTGGGGGTGCGCAGTATCTCACTCTTTTTCTCGGTCAGAGGGAGTTTGAATTTTATACGAAGGCATAAAGTAACGCCGCACTCTCAATGAAAAATCGAGGGTGCGGCGTTGCTTTATTTCTAAGAATTCGCTGTGGCGAGTTCTTCAAGGAACCCCTTAATAGGGTTCCTTGCGGCAGAACAGTCCACCGGACTATTCTGCCTATCTTCCTGATTTTTGGTAGGTAAAAAGGTCTCGCCGTTTGCGAACGACGACCAGAGGCGTTGCCTTTGGAAACCACCACCTTTGAAAAGGTGGACGAAACTTTATTCGTCGCTTCGCTGTGGTTTACGGAAGATCAGTTCCCTGTAATGGCGTTTAAGGCGGCGGAGACGACTTCACCGGCGGTATAGAGTCCGGAGGAGCCCTCCTGCACGCACACGGCGAACGCATACGGGGTGCTTTCGTCCTCCGAGAAACCGACGATCCAGCAGTTCGGGTTTTTATCGTCGAGCTCGGCGGTGCCGGTTTTGGCACACAGCGAATAACCGTCGAAAAGATACTCGCCGTAGTAATTGACGACGTTGTTGCGCATCATGCTGTGGAGAGAAGCGGCAGTGGAGCTATCCGTTAAGGTGTAGCTCGTGCGGCTTTTGCCGCCCGTGAGGTATGGTTCCGGTGTAGAGCCGCCGTTTGCGATGGCGCCCATCAAAAGCGCCATGTGGTACGGGTTTGCCATGACATCCGCCTGACCGACGGAGCTCCACGCGAGGTCTATGGCGCTGGTGGAGCTGCTTAAATTGGTACTGCTTTTGTCGGTGGTGACGGAATCAAACGAGAAGTTTTTACCGAAGCCCATTTCTTCGGCTTTCTTTTTGAGGTTTTCCGCGCCGATGTCCTCCGCAAGCTGCGCAAAGTAGAGGTTGCAGGAATAGCCGAGCGCCTGCTCGAGGTTCAGCTCGCCATGGTAATTGAGACACGTCACCTTGCCGGAGCCGATGTCCATTTCTTCTTCGCAGGTATAGGTGCGGGTGTCCCAATCGGGCAGGTACTCCATGGCGGCAGCCGCTGTGACGAGCTTAAAGATGGAGCCCGGCGTGTAGGTGGAGGAAAGCGTGTGGTCGAGGAAAACGCCGTTGTATTCTTCGTTGTCGTTGAGGTCTTCCGGGACGTTCATGGGGTCGTATGTGGGAGCGCTGACCTTGACGAGTACCTCGCCGGTCTTATAGTTATAGACAAACGCGGAGCCGTTGCGGCCGTTGAAGGCGTTGTACGCGGCGGCGCTGGCGTTGGCATCTACCGTTAAAACGAGGTTGTTGCCGAGGTCCGAAAGCACGGTGCGCGCAAGGCCCGTGATGGGGTTATAGCCCACGAGCTGCGAGCGGTGCACGGCCTGCACGGCGGTGCCGATGTAGCCGCTGGAATCGCCCACAGTGTGGAGCAGTGCGCGGCGAATGTCTTCACTTTCGGCGTAAACGCGGGAGCCGTCCTCCGTTTTGGCGAGCACCATGCCGCTGCGGTCTGTGATGGTACCGGCGGAAACGGCGGTGTCATCGCCGTAAATGTGACCGTTATACGGCTGCGTGGCCCATGTGGAGCCGTTTAACGCGAGGTTGATGAGGAACCAGACGAAGCCGCCGCAGAAGGCGAACAGCAAAATGTAAAGGACAAAAGAGCGAAAGCCGGTCGTTTTCATCGGCGGTCACCATCCTTTCTGCGTGTGCGGGACTGACCCGGCGAGAGGTTTTCTTCGGAAATATGGACGCGGTATGCGCCGCGGGAACGCGGGGCCGTGTTTTCGGCGCGGGTATTCACGCGGGGCCGCGGCGTGGGCGGGTCGTTCGGGGAGTAGCGCGGCGGGGTGAAGGAAATCGTGTCTTCGTCGGCCTCGCCTTTCGGGTGTCTTCCCGCACGGCGGGCAGCGTAGGTGCGTTCATCGGACGCTTTGAGGAATGCCAGAAGCCCCCAGACAGAGATCATACTGGAGCCGCCTGCGCTGATGAACGGCAGCGTGACGCCGGTGAGCGGCAGAACATCCGTGGGGCCGAAGACATTGAGCGCGGCCTGAAAGAGCAGCATGCCCGAGACGGCGCACGCCGCGATGGCGTAGAACGTGGAGCGACTGCGTGTGACATCGCTGCGGGCGTAGAGGATAAAGAGGACGAGTGCGAACAGCACCGCCATGCCCATTAAAAGGCCCTGCTCCTCGCACAGCATACCGAACACGAGGTCGCTGTCGCCGGCGGCGACATATTTTAAGATGCCGTTGCCGAGGCCGAGACCGAAGAGGCCGCCGCTTGCGATATACGTCATGGTGCGCACCTGCTGGTAGCCGAGGCTGTCCTGTGTGTGCTCCCACACGTGCATCCAGCCCGAGAAGCGCTGGGCAACGTAGGGTTTAAACTGCAAAATGAGGAACACGCCGAAGCACGCTGCCGCGAGGATGAGGAAAATGGTGCGGAAGCTGCCGGAGCGCATGAACGCGATGATGAGGAAGCAGGCGAAGAAGATGAGCGCCGTACCGAAATCGCGCATGAGGAACAGGAATGCGAGGCAAATGGCGGCGAACACGATGAACTCCGTGATATTCTTTTTCGTCTGCAAATGGTCGAGCGTAGACGCGCCGACGAACACGAATGCGATTTTGATGAACTCCGAGGGCTGGAAGCTGAACGGCCCGATGAAGATCCAGTTGCGGGAGCCGTTGACGTCTTTGCCGAGCACAAGGTTTGCAACAAACAGCAAAATGGCGCCGATGGCGATGTAGAGCCGCAGCTTCATGACGCGCTCGAGGTCGCTCATGAACCAAACAAGGAAGCAGAAAAGCACAATGCCGATGCCGAACGCGGCAATCTGCATTTTAACGGTGTCGAGCCCCTCACCGCTGAGGAGCAGGATGCCGATGCTGCTGAGGAGCAGTCCAACGGTTTCAATCTCAAAGCTGACGCGCTTTAAGATGCGGCGGGAGAAAAAGTACAGCACCCAGCTTGCCGTGAACAGAATCACGAACGGTGCGGCGGGGTAGAGGCGGAATTCGCCTGTGCCGATCATCAGTTGCAAGGTGAGCGACATCTGAACGAGCGTGACGACGAGCATCAGCTTAAAGGGGGACGCCGCCTCTTTGGAAAAGCCGGTGAACATGCTGCGCTTTTTCTGCGGCACGTCGGACGCGTTACGCAGCGTGAGCGTGGTGGATCCCATGCGGATTTTGTCGCCGATCTGCACGAGCGTGGGCTCTGTGATCTGTTTATTGCGCACGCGTGTGCCGGCGTGGGAGCCGGTATCGCACACGAACCAGCCCTCTTCGCGGCGCATTAAAACGGCATGGTCGCGCGAAACGGAATTATCGGGTATTTGAATATCGCAGCTGCGGCTGCGCCCAATGGAATTTTCCCAGTACAAAACGGGGAAATGCGCGCCGGTGGCGGCATCCTCCAGCATGACGACCGGGTCTTTGCGGCGCTGTCCCTTTTTAAACGAGGTATAGCAGCGCCAGATGACGTACAAAACCATCAGGACGGTGACGGCGCGCACGAGCACAAGGGCGGTGGAAAGCAGCCCGGAGCCGAGTATACGCGTGATGAGTTGCTTTAAAAACTCCATAAAGACCTCTTTTCTTTACGGCGAAGATCAGTCGTGAATTTCGGCGACCTCACCGGCCTTTTTATAGATGTGGTTCGCGGGCACGAAGCCGCGCACCATGGAAAGCGGATAGACGCGTGCGTTTTTGCCGACGACCGTGCCGGGATTCAAAACGCTGCCGCAGCCGATTTCGGCGTGGTCGCCCAGCATGGCGCCGAATTTGCGCATGCCGGTCTCTACGCGTTCGCCGTCCTTTAAGACGGTGACGTTCGAGTGATCCTGCTTTAAGTTCGACGTGACGGCGCCCGCGCCGGTGTGGGCCTTATGGCCCATGACGGAATCGCCGATGTAGTTATAGTGCGGGGCCTGCGCGCCGTCGAACAGGATGGCGTTTTTCACCTCGGTGGAATTGCCGACGACGCAGCCTGCGCCGATGAGCGCGTTGCCGCGGATAAATGCGCCGGGGCGCACCTCGGTCTCCGGCCCGATGATAGTGGGGCCTGCAATGTAGACGTTCGGGTAAAGTTTGGCGCTTTTCGCGACCCACACGTCTTCACCGCGCTGGTCGTATTCTTCGGGCGAAAGTGTTTTGCCGAGCGCTTTAATGAACTCGCCGATCTTCGGCAGCGCCTCCCACGGGTAGGTGCAGGCTTCAAGCAGCGGGCGCGCCGCGGTGTAGCTGAGATCATATAAGGCGCGGACGGTCAATTCTTCATGTTTTACGTTCATATTCATGTTCCTTTCTTGACTCAATCGTACTGAAATTCCGACTCTGCGGAACGGACTTGCGACTTTCCCATAAAACCCATTTTATCATTTTATATAGTATAATACAACTCCCCGCACATTTCCAGTCTGTGCGGGGAGAATTCAGGTTTTCTTAACTTTTTTGTATGTTTACAGGTACTCTAAGGTGCGGATGGCGGCTTCCATGTAGATCTCGCCGGCATCCGTGCCGAGCTTATTTAAGTTGCGGGCGTCCCATTTTTCGCCGGAAAGGGAATCTGCCGCCCACATGAACTGGGCGAATTTGACGTTTCGGAACGCCGCGACGGTCGCCATGGCGGCACATTCCATCTCGACGACGGAGCAGCCTTGCTTTAAACGCTTTTCAACCTTGCCGCGCGTCTCACGAAAGAATGCGTCGGTCGTCCATGTTTTCACGCGGGCATAGGGGACGTCCATGTCTTCGAGCGCTTGGCAGACGGCATCTACACAGGCAGGCTCGAGTACGGCTTCCTCGGCGGGCGGGGCGTAGTGGTAGCTGGTGCCCTCATCGCGCACGGCGGCGTAAGGCACCAGAATGTGCCCGGCGGTGATGGTGTGATCGAGTGCGCCGCAGGAGCCGAGCATCAAAAACTTTTTCACGCCGTGGGGGATCATCTCTTCCATGATGCCGCAGGCAGACGGCGCGCCGACGCGCATGCACATCAGCGCAAACGCGGTGCCGTTCGGCGCAGTGCAGCGATAGACCGGTTCTCCACCGTTGCAGTCCTGATATTGCATGATGACTTCGCCGTGAAATTCCGCCGCGTATTTCTCCGTAAGCGGGCGGGAGAACACGCCGATGAGTGCCTCCGGCATATTTTCCATCGGGTGATAGAATTCGCTCGGCTCAATGACGGCTGTTTTCTCCGGGTCAAAATCTGTGTGGATCATGGAATTCCTTCCTTCGTTTTCGCAAACGGTAAATTTTATCCATTATACCACGGGTGGGCTTTTTGTCAAGCAAAGGCTTAAATTTACCAAAATATTTTATGATTATATTGAAAAGTTGTGCGGGATACGCTATAATAGTTGCAAATACAACTATTGAGAGCTTCTTAGGGGAAAGAGGGCATGTAATTTGAAAAGACTGGCGGTGTATTTAAAACCGTTTTTGCCGTGTATGGGCATGGGCATCAGCTTTAAGGCGGTCGGTACACTTGTGGAGCTTGCGATCCCGTGGATTTTGTCGTATATCATTGACGATCTGATCCCGCTGAAAGAAATTCGCCCGGTATGTCTGTGGGGTGGATTGATGATCGTGTGCTCGCTTATTGCGTGGGGCGGCAACATCACGGCGAACCGCATGGCGTCCGCTGTGGCGCGCGACTGCACGCGGCAGATCCGGCATGACCTGTTCCAAAAGATCTCGTATCTTTCGGAAAGCAGGGTCGATGCGTTCACAATTCCGTCGCTTATTTCGCGTATGACGAGCGATACATACGTTTTGCACCAGACGATTGGCATGATCCAGCGCATCGGCATCCGTGCGCCGCTGCTGCTTTTTGGCGGCATCATCGTATCCTTGACGATGGACCCGATGCTGACGCTCATTATGGTGGCATCCTTACCCATCGTGGGCGTAATTGTATTTTACGTCTCGCGAAAAGGTGCGAAGCTTTTTAAGATCGTGCAGAAGGCTTCCGATTCCATGCTGCGTGTGGTGCGTGAAAACGCCGTGGGCGTGCGCGTCATCAAGGCGCTTTCCAAATCGGACTATGAGCGTGCGCGGTTTAAGAAGGTGAACGACGATCTCACCGAAAAGGAGCGCACGGCAGAGAGCACCATGGCGCTCATTAACCCGGTGATGAGCCTTTTGCTGAACCTCGGCATTGTGGCGGTTATCACGGTGGGTGCGGTGCGCGTGAACAACGGCACCTCCGAGATCGGCAAGATCATCGCGTTTATGAATTTATACACCATCGTTTTGAACGCTTTAATGGCGATTAACCGCATTTTCATGATGCTTTCACGCGCATCGGCTTCCTCTGCGCGTGTATTGGAGGTGCTGGATACGCCGGTGGAGCTTTTCGAGACTGAGCCGCGCTTCAGCTTTTTGCCGAAGGACGTGCCGCACGTGGAGTTTGACCACGTGACGTTCCGCTATGCGCGCGGCAGCTTTGCGGTGCGGAACATCGATTTTGCGTTAAAGCGCGGCGAGACGCTCGGCATTATCGGCGCGACAGGCGCGGGTAAATCGACGATTATTCGTTTACTCATGCGTTACTACGACGTTTCGGAGGGCTCCGTGAAAATAGACGGCGTAGATATCCGCGACTACGCGACGTCCGATTTACGCGCGAAGTTCGGCGTGGTGTTCCAAAACGACACGCTGTTTAAGGACACGATACGCGAGAATATCCGCTTAGGGCGAAACCTGACGGACGAGCAGCTTCTGGAAGCGGCACGACGCGCACAGGCGCTGGAATTTATTGAAGAACAGGGCGGCCTGGACGCGCCGATCGCCATTAAGGGCGCGAACCTTTCGGGTGGGCAGAAACAGAGACTGTTGCTTGCGCGCGCGTTGGCGGGCGACCCGGACATTTTGCTGTTGGACGACTCCTCGAGCGCGCTCGATTACAGGACGGACTCGAAGCTGCGTGAAGAAATTCGCCTGCATTGTGCGGACGCGACAAAGATCATCATTGCGCAGCGCATCAGCTCCATCATGCATGCGGAAAAAATCATGGTGCTCGAAAACGGCAATGTCATCGGCATGGGTACGCACGAAGAATTGATGGAGACCTGTCCGCTTTACCGTGAGATCGGGGAGTCGCAGATCGGCGAGGGACTCGCAAAGGAGGTGCACGCATGAAAAGGCCGGAAACCGTGCAAACGGAAAAACACGAAAAGCCCAAAATGAAAAAAACGGCGGTGCTGTCGCGCCTTTTGCCGTATTTGATGCGCTACAAATTTTTGATGCTCGGGGCGATTTTACTGACGGTCGGCGGCAATTTGCTTTCACTGGCGGGACCGTACATTTCGGGTCTTGCGGTGGATGCGATGGAGCTCGGCCGCGGCAAAGTCAATTTTGAAAAGGTGGGCTGCTACGGCGTTCTGATGGTTGTGATGTACGCGATATCCGCAGCACTTTCGTATGCGCTGACGCGCCTTATGATCGTCATCAGCCGCCGCGTGGTGAACACGATGCGGCACGATGTGTTCCAAAAGCTGAGCGAGCTGCCGGTCGGATACTTCGATACACACCAGACGGGCGACATTTTGAGCCGTATTTCGTATGACATCGACACCATCAACACCTCGCTTACGAATGATATGGTGCAGGTGTTCGCGAGCGCCGTCACAGTCATCGGCGCGCTCATCATGATGCTTTCCATTTCGCCGACGCTTGTGCTGGTGTTTGTTTTCACCGTACCGCTTTCGATGTTCATGACGAAGAAGATCACGGGCTTTACGCGGCCACTGTTCCGCAAGCGCTCTGCAAAGCTGGGCGAGCTGAACGGCTTTGTGGAGGAAATGATCAGCGGGCAGAAGACGCTGCGCGCGTATAGCCAAGAAGAAAACACCATTAAGAAGCTCGATAAACAGAACGACGAGACCGTGGACGCGTACTACCGCGCCGATTATTACGGCAGCATGGTGGGACCCTCCGTCAACTTCGTCAACAACCTTTCGCTTTCACTCGTCAGCTTTTTCGGCGCACTGCTGTTTTTGGGCGGGTCAATCTCTATCGGCAACATTTCGAGCTTTGTACTGTACTCCCGCAAGTTCAGCGGGCCGATCAACGAAATCGCGAACATCATCGGCGAATTGCAGTCGGCGTTTTCGGCGGCGGAGCGCGTGTTCCGCTTACTGGATGAAGAGCCCGAGGTCGCGGACAGTCCGAATGCCGAAGGCCTTACCGAAGCTGAGGGTGACGTAGACCTTTCGCACGTGAACTTCGGCTACACAAAGGACAGACAGATCATCAAAGATCTCTCGCTGCATGTGCCGAAGGGCGCGCTTGTGGCCATTGTGGGCCCGACGGGCGCGGGCAAAACGACCATCATCAATTTGCTGATGCGCTTTTACGATGTGGACAGCGGAGAGATTACGCTTGACCATAAGCCGATCAAAGACCTGACGCGCCGCAGTTTGCGCCTCAATTACTCCATGGTCTTGCAGGACACATGGCTTTTTACGGGCACGGTGTATGAAAACATCGCCTACGGCAGCGAAAAGGCGACGCGCGAAGACGTGGAGCGCGTGTGCAAGGCGTGCGGCATCCATGACTACATCAGGACGCTGCCGGCCGGTTACGAAACGGTGCTCGAGGACGACGGCGCGAATATCTCAAAGGGACAAAAGCAGCTGATGACCATTGCACGCGCGATGCTGCTGGAGTCGTCCCTGCTCATTCTGGACGAGGCGACCTCAAACGTCGATACGCGCACGGAGCTGCGCATACAAAAGGCCATGCGTACGCTGATGGCGGACAAGACCTGCTTTGTCATTGCGCACCGCTTATCGACCATTCGCAACGCGGATATGATCTTAGTCGTGCGCGACGGCGAGATTGTGGAGCGCGGCACGCATGAAAGCTTGATGCAGGGCGACACATTCTACCGACATTTGTATAACGCACAGTTCGCGTAAAAACGCAGAAACGGGGGCTGTTATGAGACGTATACGGAGAACACTGCCCCACGCGGCGTGGATGCGAAAGATATTCAGGCTGCAAAGGCGCGTGAAGCGTAAAATGCGGCCCCAAAAATTTTAAGAAAATACTAAGTTGAAACCGCTTGAAAAAATTCATTTTCGGTCTTATAATCATGCTGAATACGCAGTTCTGAGAAACTGTGAGCAGGAGACCGGGGGTGGAGGACATCAGGCGGTTTTTACATACGCTGTACGGGCTGTTTGAAAAGGGAACGCGCATTCGGGGTATTTTGGGGTGCTTTCTCGGCGGATTACTTTTGAATATCGTCATAGAGTTGATGGACAGGCAGAGCTTTTCCGCTGTTTTTGTGCTGCTCGAATCGCACCCGCTGGCGTTTTTGGAAAACGTGCTGATTTTGACGTTTTCCCTTTCGCTGTGCCTGTTTTCCAAGCGGCGGTGGTTTTTCGGCATTTTGATCGGCACGGTGTGGCTTGGACTCGGCATTGCGAATTTATATGTGCTCAGCTACCGCGTTTCGCCGCTTTCCGCCATTGATTTTGCGATTTTGCAGCTCGATTGGTCGTTTATCGGCATTTACATGAGTGTACCGGCATTTATTTTGCTTGTTATTGCGGTGATTTTGCTGCTTGCGGGGCTTGTGATGCTTTTTAAAAAGTGCCCGAAAAGCCCGGTGCACCGGCTCTTTAACACGGCGGTGAGCGTGATACTCCTTTGCGCATGCATTGTCATTCCGTATCTGCCGACGTCCTTAGGCTTCGGTGAGAATACATATACGGATGTTATCCGTTTGACAGAGAATTACGGCTTTACGTACACGTTTACGCGCAGTCTCGTTGACACGGGTATCGACCGGCCGGAGGATTACTCCGCCCGCCGCGTGCGCGCCATTGCAGCGGAGGTGCTGCGCACAAAGGACAAAGCGCCCGAGGACGTGCCGAACATCATCTTTTTGCAGCTGGAGTCGTTTTTCGACGTGAACCGCTTAAAAGACGTGACGTTCTCCGAAAACCCGGTGCCGTATTTTGAAGAGCTGAAGGAGACATGCCCCAGCGGGTATTTCACCGCGCCGTCCGTTGGCGCGGGCACGGCGAACACGGAATTTGAGGTCATCACGCAGATGAATGTGCAGGACTTCGGCACGGGCGAATATCCGTACAAGACGATTTTGCAGGAAACGCCGTGTGAGTCCATCGCGTATGACTTAAAAAAACTTGGGCTCGCGTCGCACGTCATTCACAATAACACGGCGACATTCTATGACCGCAACATCGTGTTCCCGAAGCTCGGGTTCGATTCATTCACGACGCTTGAATACATGAACCACGTGGAGACAAACGAAATCGGCTGGGCGAAGGATAAGATTCTGACAAAAGAGATTGTGCGGGCGCTTTCCGAAACGGAGGAACGCGACCTTATTTACACCATTTCGGTGCAGCCGCACGGCGCGTACCCGGTGGAGAGCGAGACGGCGGATATCAAAGTGCTTTCCGGCATAGAAGACCCCGCTTTGCGCGGACAATTGGAATATTACGCGACGCAGATTCACGAGGTGGATGAATTTCTGCGCACGCTGACCGATGTGCTGACGACGTGGGAGGAGCCGACCGTTTTGGTGCTGTACGGCGACCACATGCCGTCGCTGGAGATCAGCAAGGATATGCTGGACCTTTCTGCGGGCGGCCTGTTTGAAACGGAGTACGTCATTTGGAGCAACTGCGGCGTGGGGGGTGCGGATAGAAACGTGAAGGCGTATCAGCTTTCGTCCCGTGTTTTGGAGCTTTTAGACATCGACGTAGGCACACTGACGAAATTCCACCAGTTAACCCCGTGGCGCGGTGCATACGAAACGGAGCTGCGCACGCTGCAATACGACATGCTGTACGGCGACCGTGTGGTGTACCACGGCGAGCAGCCGTTTGAGGAGACCGACATGCGCTTCGGCACGCGGGACATCACCGTGAACACGGCGTATGTGCAGAACGATATGCTGATGGTGCGCGGCAAAAATTTCACGCCGTACAGCGTGATTTACGTGGACGGCAACGCGAAGGAGACGACGTTCCTGTCCGAATACGCCGTGACCTGTGCGGCGGACGACATAGAAAAAGGCGACCGTGTGACGGTGCGGCAGGTGGCGGAGGACGGCACGGAGCTTTCGGAAGCCATTGCCGACCCGTACGGGGATTAAATCGGAGGGAAACGTGACAGCGTACTATCATTTGCCCGGCTTATTTGAATTTTTCGAGCTGTACAGTGTGTTTTTGCCGCTGTACGGAGCGCACAGAGAATATTTTTACGAGTGGTGCGAGATCGCGTCTGTTTACGGCGCGCCGGCGGACTGCCTTTGGGGCGGCGGACGCCTCGGCGACGGCGAGCACGACCCGCGCGCGGTACTCTCGCTCATGCAGGAATATAACATCTCCGCGCGGCTGACGTTCAGCAATTCTTTGTTGGAGGAAAAGCATTTATCTGACCCGAAGTGTAACACGCTGTGTAAGCTGTTTGCGGAGAGCGAAAGCCCGCAAAACGGCGTGATCGTGCATTCCGATTTACTGTTAGACTATTTAAAAAAGACGTACCCGGGGTTGTATTTTGTTTCGTCTACGACGAAGGTGCTGACGGACTTTGAAGACTTTAAACGGGAGCTCGAACGCGAAGATTTTCGGTTTGTCGTGCCGGATTTTCGGCTGAATAAACAAGTTGAAAAGCTGAACGCGCTGCCGCAGGCGCTGAAGGACAAGGCGGAGTTTCTCTGCAACGAGTGCTGCTCTTTCGGCTGCAAAGACCGCAAAGCGTGTTATGAAGCGGTGAGCCGCAAAAACCTCGGTATAGACGGCCCGGAGCACGTCTGCACCGTGCCGAATGCAAAGGAGGGCTACCGCTTTTCAAAGGCGATGGAGAACCCGGGTTTTATCGGTGTTGCAGATATACAGAACGTATATCTGCCGATGGGCTTCACGAACTTTAAAATTGAGGGTAGGGGACTCGGCAGTGCGCTCATTTTGGAATTTCTGCTTTACTACATGACAAAGCCGGAATACCGGCTGCGCGTGCGGGAAGAAATATATTTAGACAACATGCTCGATCTGTTTTGAAGAAAGCACGGTTTGCGGCAAATTTCGCTGCGGGCCGTTTCTTTTTCTCAGCTTCTGTGCTATAATGACGGAAACGAGAAACATGAGGGAAAGGGTGTTCATTTATGGATCTGGAACGAATCGAAAAAGCGGTGCGGGAAATTCTGCTGGCTGTTGGAGAAGACCCGGAGCGCGAGGGCCTGCAGGAAACGCCGAACCGTGTGGCACGCATGTATGCGGAGATTTTCTCGGGGTTAAAATCCGACCCGAAGCAGCATCTCAAAATTTTCCACGAAGAGGGCGAGCACGACGAGCTCGTTTTTGTGCGGGACATTCCGCTTTACTCCGTATGTGAGCACCATTTGCTGCCGTTCATCGGCAAGTGCCATATTGCGTATATCCCGCGCGACGGCAAGATCATCGGGCTTTCCAAATTTGCCCGTATTGTCGATTGCTTTGCGCGGCGTCCGCAGGTGCAGGAGCGTCTGACGGCGCAGATTGCGGACTTTATCGAAGAAAACCTGAATCCGCGCGGCGTGGCGGTGTTCATTGAAGCGGAGCACCTGTGCATGACGATGCGCGGCGCGCGTGCGGCGGGCGCTTTGACGCAGACCTCTGCCTTGCGCGGCTGCATGCGTACGGAAGCGAAGACCCGCAACGAGGTCATGCTGCTGCTCGCAAAGTAAGGAGACCGATATGACGGAATTTTACGCGGCGGGAAAACACTTTCCGCTGAACAGAACCTATGTGATGGGCATTTTGAACGTGACGCCGGATTCGTTTTCCGACGGCGGCAAGTATTTTGACCCCGAAAAAGCGGTGCGCCACGCGGTAGAGATGGAAGCGCAGGGCGTGGACATTGTGGACATCGGCGGGCAGTCCACCCGCCCGGGCAGCGTGCGCATCTCACCCGAAGAAGAATGGGCGCGCATTGAAAACGTGGTGAAGGCAGTTGCGGAGAAGACGAATCTTGCTGTTTCCATCGACACGTTTTACCCCGAGGTGGCAGAAAAAGCCCTCAAAGCCGGCGCACATATCATCAACGACGTGACGGGTTTTGCACCGGAAATGTGGCGCGCGGTGGAAAACACCGACTGCGGCTGCATCGTGATGCACCCCGGCGATCCGGATGACCTGAACGGCGCGGGCGGCGACATTTTGGAACGCGTTCGGGCATTTTTCGAGAAGAAAACGACGGAAGCGGAACAGCGTGGCGTCAATAAAAATCGCCTTTGCTTCGACCCGGGCATCGGCTTTGGCAAGACAAATGAGGAAAATTTCGCGCTTATCGCAAACCCGGAGAAAATCCGCGTGCCGGGTACGGCACTTTTGATGGCGGCGTCGAGAAAACGCGCTATCGGTGCTGTTTGCGGCAACCCGCCGTTTGAAGACCGCATGGCGGGCACGGTGGCGGCACATACGGCATCGGTGCTGTTCGGCGCAGACATGGTGCGCGTGCATGATACGTTTGAAGCGGTGCAGGCGGCGCGCGTAGCGGACGCGATAAAGCAATTCAGAAAGGGAGTATAAAATGGAAACAATACGTATTAAGGGCCTTGAGATATTTGCCTACCACGGCGTGAACCCGGAGGAAAAGGAAAACGGCCAGAAGTTTATTTTAGACATTGCAATGCAGGCGGACATTTCCCGCGCGGCGCAGACAGATGACCTCAACGAGACTGTGAACTACGCCGCCGTGCGCAAAACGGTGAACGCGGTGTTCACGGCGCAGAAATATGACCTCATTGAGCGCGCGGCGCAGGTGGTATGCGATGCGATTTTGGAGAACTACCCGAAGGTGCAGAGCGTGACGGTGGAGCTGAAAAAGCCGGAAGCGCCCATCAACGCGGTGTTCGATTACGTCTCGGTCGAAATGACAAGGAGCCGTGCATGAAGCGCGTCGTCTTGGGGCTCGGCACAAATTTAGGCGACCGCCGGGAAAATCTGCGCGCAGCGCTCGCGGCGCTTTCGCATTTGCCGAAAACGGAGGTCGAAAATGTTTCTTCCGTGTGGCAGACCGCGCCGTTTGACGTGCCGGACGAGCAACAGGACTATTGGAATATCTGCGTTTTGCTGAAAACGGAGCTTTCGCCAAGCGCGGTGCTCGGCGCGTGCCTCGGCATAGAGGCAGCGATGGGGCGCGTGCGGGAAATTTACCACGGTGCACGGTGCATGGACTTAGATGTTTTGCTGTACGAGGGCTTCACACAGCGCGAAAAGGAGCTCAATGTGCCGCACCCCGGCATTTTGGAGCGCGCGTTCGTGCTGTTCCCGCTTTTGGAACTGTTTCCGGAAAAGAATGCGTTCGGCTTCGATTTTGCGGACGCACCGGGCTTTAAAGACGGGGACGACGTGCAGCGCGTCGGCGCGGCGAAAGAAATCTTGGATTGATATTTCTAATGCAGAAAATTGAGGAAGCTAAGTGCTTCCCTTTTTTCTTTTGAAATGTAAACTTTCCGTGTCTGATTACAGAAAGATTTCAAAAAGCCTTGAAAAAGTTACCGAATTGTAATATATTATAAGGGTAGAGTTTTTTTAGGACTCTTGATTTTTGTGAAAACACGGAGTTAATCGATATGAAGATGAAGAAAAAAAGCTTGCGTTTTGTGGCCGGTGTGCTGGCGGTGACGATGCTCATTTCCTCCAACTCGGTCTTTGCGACCACGACGGCAGAATACGATGAGCAGATTGAATCCATTAAATCACAGCAGGCGGAAAATGAAGCCGAGGCCGAGCGCCTTAACGAAAAACTTGATTCGCTGCGCGACCAGACGAGTGAAGCCGAAGCATATCAGGCAACGCTCGAAGAGCAGATCACGACGTACCAGACGAGCATCGACCTTGCGGTGCAGAACATTACGCAGCTCAATACGAACATCACGAACCTCGAAGCCGAGATTAAAAAGGCGGACGAGGAATATGCCGATACATTTGCGGAATTGAAAGTCCGTTTGCGCTCGCTGTATGCTTCCGGCGGCAACCTGACGACGCTGCAGATCTTATTTGATTCCACGAGCCTTTACGATTTTTCCATGCGCTCCGAGGCAATGAAGACCATCACGAAGCACGACCGCGAGCTGATGGAGAAAATCCGCCTTTACCGCATTCAGACGCAGGATCAGCGCGATGAGCTCAACAAAGAAAAAGAAGAGCTTGCCGACCAGAAGAAAGACCTTGAAAAGAAGCAGGAAGAATTGCAGGCGCTCGAGGAAGAAAACCAGAAGCTCATCGACGAGCTGAATGTCCAGAGCAGCGAGACGGAAAGCGATTTGGCGGCGGCCGAGGCGGCGAAGGAAGATTACGTTTCGCAGCTTGACCAGCTTATTGCAGACCGAAACGCGCAGGCCGAAAAGGAAGAGGAAGCACGCCGTCAGGCAGAAGCGAACCAGAATGCCGCGAACAACAACTCCGGCAGCGGCAACACGTCTTCCGGCTCGGGTAACACGAGCGATGTTTTGAACACCGGCGACCTTTCATTCAGTTGGCCGCTTGCGGGCTACGGCTACGGCAGCATCACACAGTATTTCGGCGGCATGTTCAGTGGCTCGCCGCACGGCGGTGTGGACATCGGCGTTCCGTACGGTACCCCCATTTACGCGGCGGAATCCGGCCAGGTCATCTCTGCGGAGTACCACTGGTCCTGGGGCAATAACGTGCTCATCTGGCACAACGGTACATATTCCACGCGCTACGCGCATTGCAGCTCGCTTGCGGTTTCCGCAGGCGAATATGTGGAAAAGGGCCAGATCGTCGGCTATGTCGGCTCCACAGGTCAGTCCACGGGCAACCACCTCCACTTTGAGGTCTACCAGAACGGCACGCGCGTTGACCCGCTGAATTTCGTGTAAGATAGCTTATAAAATGATAAACACTCCAAAAAGTTGGTTTTAACCGCTTTTTGGAGTGTTTTTTTATGTGGCGCAGGGTTTTAGAGAGTTACAAAGAAGTGCCTGTTTGTGCGGGTAAAAACGGTCGGTTATAATAAATCCGAAGAAAGGCGGAAAGCCGAAACGGAAGGGGATTTTCCACATGAACGAAGTCATAGGCTCACAATTTTACCGCTCAAGTTTTTATAGAAGAGGAAATGTCTCGGGTGCAAACGGCGTTTCATGGAAGACGATGCGCCACGTGATCTTCTTCGGAGGCGCAAAATGCAGCGCCGAGCAGGCGGTCAGCACGGTTTTGTCTTCGCTTTTTGCCGTGACAAACAGCGCCGTGGGTCCGTCTGCGCCACCGATGATGCCGATAACGGCAGCGTTTTGCGCTTCGGGCATGAACGGGTAGTCCTTGGGCGCTTCGCGCTCAACAGGCGGATCGTTCTGCGCGCAGTCCTCAACGGAGATGAGGTTTTTCGGCGGGGCAGGCGAGACCGTATAGGTCATTGCGGTAAATCGATTTGGAAAATCGAAACGCGCGTCGGAAAAAGCGTTTTTCGGCAGCGTCTGCGGCTCCAAATTCTGAGCCGTCAGCGTGTACGGTATGCCGTTATGGGAAAACGTAAATATGTCGCCGGGCTTTTGAACTTCAAACTCCGCGCCGGGCACGCGCACGGGCTGCGGGGTCAGCGTCAACGCGAGCGACGAAATGCTTTTCGGGCGGCGCTTCGTCTTCCACGGGAACGAATAGCGGTGAATCGCCCAGCCGTCTTCGGGGTTTAGCCCGTAGTGGTCGATGATCGCGCGCTCGGTGGGCGTGTCAAAATCGATTTCGTCTTCGTCGAGTGCAGGCTCACAAGCCGCAGCGTTTTGAAACAGCGGGTGGTACGAAAGCCCGTGACCCTGCGAAAACGGGAGCGTCTGTCCGTTCAGCTCAATTTGCGGCGAAAACTCAAAAGCCAGCGGATTTTCGCGCTCCGCCTGTTCGAATACATCGTTCGGCACGTCTTCATCTTCAAGGTGCTCCCATTTTTTACAGAAATCTTCGAGCGCCGCTTTATCAGCGCGCATGAGAATGTCGAGCACAAGTCCTTTTGCGGTAAGGTACGCCGCGGGCACGTACCAATCGCGTCCCGCAAAGCGGAACTTTTGATTTAGCTTGAGCACCTGCCCGGGGTGGCTGCCGTCCGGGCTTTTGCCGCCGAAGCTGCCGTTAAAGTAGACTTTCCACACGTCTTTCATGGTTATTCCTCCATTTCCTTTTTCGCCCAGTCGGCGTCCTTGAAAATCGCGCGGCCTACGCCGATGAGGTCGGCGGCGCCTTCCTCAAGCAGTACTTCGGCTTCGTTCGCCTTTGTCACGCCGCCCGTCAGAATGACCGGCACATGCACGGCTTCGCGAATCGCGGAGGAAGCGTCCGAAAAGAAACCGGGGCCCTTTCTGTTTTTCACCGTAAAGCCGCAGAAGCCGCCGGAAATATCGAGCAGGTCAACACCGGCTTTCTCAAACTTTTTGCAGGCATACACCGCGTCGTCAATGGTCGCGCCGCTCTCGGTGTAGTCGCTCGCGCCGAGACGCAGGGCAACGAGGTAATCCGCGCCCACGGCTTCGCGCACCGCGCGGATGACGTCCAAAAGCAGGTGAATGCGCCCGTCGAGGTCGCCGCCGTAAGCATCCGTGCGCTTGTTGCCGAGCGGGGAGTAGAACTGGTCAAGAAGATACCCGTGTGCCGCATGAATTTCTACGCCGTCAAACCCGGCTTCTTTTACGCGCAGCGCGGCTTCGGCAAACTTTTTTGCAACGGCGTGCATGTCGTCCGCGGTCATTTCGCGCACGGGCTTTTCGCTTTTGCGTGCATACTCCGGCTGTGCCGTGACGCTCGCACTGATTGCCGGATAGCCGGTGATTTCCTCCATTGCCGCGCTGCCCGCGTGGTTGATCTGCGCGATGACGGCGGTGTTGTTTTTATGAATAGTCTCCACAAGCTTTGTAAGGCCCGGAATATCGGTGTCGCGCGAAACGGAGAGCTGGCCCTCGTGCGCCTTGCCCTCGGGACTGATGTAAGCGTGTTCGGTGACGATGAGTCCGATGCAGCCGCCTTTGGAGCGCGCGTCGTAGTATGCGAGCAGGTCGTCCTGCACGGTACCGTCCGGCGTTTTGCCGGTTGCCATCGGCGGCATGACAAGGCGGTTTGCGAGTTCCACATTATGGACGGTGAGCGGGGTGTGCAGAAGTTTGTTCATGGTGAAAATTCCTTTCCGTTCGGTTTTTAAAGCGATGCTGTTTTATTTGATATCATGCAGAAATTACTTTTTGGTGCAGTGTACTGAGGATGAGCACAGTATATCACAGCGGTTTTCAACTTTCCAGATATAAAGCATGAAAAAATGGCTTTTGGACATACTGAAAGCGTATTGCAAAACAGAAAGGATGAAAACGATGAAAATACAAAAGGTTCTGGCGACGGAAATTCTCGATTCCCGCGGCACGCCGACCGTCGGCGCAACGGTCATCTTGAGCGACGGCTCCGTCGGCACGGCGAACGCGCCCTCCGGCGCATCGACGGGCAAATTTGAAGCGCACGAAAAGCGCGATAATGACCGCAAGCGCTATCTCGGGCGCGGCGTGAAAAAAGCCGTGGAGGGCATTGAGGAAACCGTTGCCCCGGTGCTCGAAAATATGCAGCGCGTGACGGTGCAGAACGTCGACAGAATGCTCATTGAGCTTGACAACACCAAAAACAAAGAAAAGCTCGGCGCAAACGCCACATTGGCGGTGTCGCTCGCTGCTGCAAAGGCGCTTGCCGCGCACTATAAACAACCGTTTTTCCGCTACCTCGGCGGCACGAACGCACAGAAGCTTCCCGTGCCGATGATGAACATTTTAAACGGCGGCGCGCACGCGGCGAATAACGTGGATATTCAGGAGTTCATGATTGTGCCCGTGGGCGCAAAATCGTTTTCGGAGGCCGTGCGCATGGGCAGCGAGATCTACCACACGCTCGGCAGCATTTTGAAGCAGCGCGGTCTTGCGGTCTCCGTGGGCGATGAGGGCGGCTTCGCGCCGAACCTCGCAAGCGACGAAGAAGCGATAGAGGTCATTTTGGAGGCCGTTTCGAGCGCGGGCTACACGACGGACGAGGTGAAGATTGCGCTTGACGCGGCTGCGAGCGAATGGGCGGCGAACGACGGCTATCTTTTACCGAAGCGCGGCACAAAATATACCTCCGCGCAGCTCATCGCGTATTGGGAAAAGCTGTGCGAAAAGTACCCCATCTGCTCGATTGAAGACCCGCTTGGCGAAGAGGATTGGCCCGCGTGGACAACCGTTACCGAAAAGCTCGGCAAAAAAATCATGCTTGTCGGCGATGACCTGTTCGTTACGAATTCGATGCGAATTCGCGAGGGCATCGGGCGCAAGGCCGCAAACGCACTGCTTGTAAAGCCGAACCAGATCGGCACACTGACGGAAACGCTCGCCGCCGTGGAGCTTGCAAAGGAGAACGGCATGAAGATCGTCATGTCGCACCGCTCGGGCGAAACGGAGGACACAAGCATCGCGGATATTGCCGTTGCCGTAAACGCAGGGTTCATCAAATCCGGCGCGCCGTGCCGCAGCGACCGCACCGCAAAATACAACCGCCTGCTGCGCATTGCAAAGGAAAATGAAATGGACGAAATGTACGGTACAGGCAAATAAAAAAGGGTATCTCGGTTTTCGCCGAGATACCCTTTTAAGTTCAGAAAAGGTTTACCAATCCAGGCCGGAGAACTTGTGGAAGCTGTCCATGCTGATGCGGACGCTTTCCATCTGGGTCAGCTGGGTGTGATCCTGCTCAAGCACAATGTACTCTGCGCCAAGCTCATTGCCCTTGTTGATGATGGACTGGATGTCCATGATGCCGGTGCCGATTTCGCAGAAATCCTTGTGGTCGGAACCCTTGCCGAAGCTGTCCCACGTGACGAGCACGTTCGGGTCGTTGACGGTCCACAGGTTGATCGGGGAATCGGAGGTCTTGGAGAAATCCTTCTGGTGAATGAGCTTCAGGCGGTCGCCGAGGCGGTCCATAACAGCGAGCGGATCCATGCCGCCGCGCATTGCCCAGAACGTATCAAGCTCAAAGCTGACGTAGTTCGGGTCGGTATTGTCCATGATGTGGAACAGAATTTCCTTGCCGTTCAGCTTCTGGAACTCGTGGTAGTGGTTGTGGATGAGGAACTTGATGCCGTGCTCGGAGAGCTTTTTGCCCGCCCAGTTGTAATACTCGCAGCGCTCCATCAGCTGGTCGTAGCCGGTGTAGAAGTCTGCGGACTGGCCAAGGTACTTCGTGCCCACCTGCGTGTGGTACGCAATCATCGGGTCGATGGTCTCCTCATTGATGGGGCGGATGTGGCCGCTAATGAGGTTTGCGCCGGTCTCTTTTAAAAGCTTCTGCATGTCCTCAACGCTGACGCCGAAGCCTACGCCCGGGTCTGTATCTGCGTTGGAGCTTGCAAACTCAAGGTTCTTATAACCAATCTCTGCGACCTGGCGGATCGCGTTGATCGGGTCTTTTTTCATTTCGTCGCGCACGGAGTAAAGCTGAATGCCGACTTTAAGTGCCATAATAGGTTCAATCCTTTCTTGTCCGTTTGCCTGCTGTGCAGGTTATTTCACTATAATTGTACTGCGTTTTTACTCTGTCGTCAAGCGTCCGAAACGGGAGATGGCGTGCAAAATGTGAATTAGGAAAGTTACAAGACGGTATCTTGCGTATTTTCGGGTCAGAGGGGGAAGAAGCAAATGTGAATGAAGTTTTTCGCCTTTTTGAAGACAATTTTAAAAAATTACAAAATTGTAATTTGGTACGCCGTTACAGTGTACAACTCGAAAATTATTTGATTAAAAGATAAACATGATTTAACAATAAAAATAAAGGTACGTTTATATTATTTCAACTTGCACAGGAAAATGAAATTGCCCTAAATTGATCGAAATGACTGAACACAAAATATTCCTGCAAAATTTCCGAAATTTTTGAAAAAACCAGTGAAATACAGTTGGATAACTGCAAGAGTTGTGAAAGCGGTTTCATAAATTCTGCGAATTTAGCAATTTGTTGTCTTTTGAAAACGCATGAAAAATATGGAACCGCTTACACAAACTTGTATGGAGTAGAAAGCGAGATCAAAATAAATTAGGCAAGATGCACAAACCGAAAACCAATGACAAATTTGGGTAAAAAACCGAGTATAGGCTATTTTTGTTGTTGACATTCACAAAAGAGGGTGATAAAATCACAAATGCAAACAAAATGATATACCGTGTTTTTGTAAGATGCACCAAATACAAAGCAAATCGTTTAACTTGTTTTGTTCGTGTCTCTTTTTCTATGGCAGCGGTTCCACAGAAAAGGGGACAAGTTTCGGTATGTTTCAGCGTCACGGGGGAAACCTGTTATTCGGATGTTGCCTCGGGCAAAAACAGCCTTGTGCTTTCTTATTGAAAGCGCGGTCATCACAATATTTTTAGGAGGTTATACCGTATGGCAGCAGCAGCTAAACCGGCAAAGCCGGCGTATGAGCTGAGCGGCTGGGAGCGCTTTAAAAAAGATGTTGTCCGCGACAAGTGGCTGTATCTTCTGATTCTTCCCGGCATGCTTTTCATGCTCATCTTCCGCTATATCCCGATCTTCGGCAATGTGATTGCTTTTATGGACTTCAACCCCTACAACATGTGGAACAGCACATGGGTAGGCTTTGACCAGTTCATCAAGCTTTTCAATAAGCCGGCGTTCATGCAGACTTTCTACAACACCCTCTACATCTCCATTTTGAAGATGGTATGTGGCTTCCCGATTCCGATCATCCTCGCTTTGATGATGAACGAGATGCGCAACATGCAGTTTAAGAAAGTGGCGCAGACACTCCTTTATCTGCCGCACTTCATTTCTTGGGTTGTTATGGCCGGTCTCATCATGAATTTCCTCGATCCGTCCACGGGCCTCGTTACCGCGCTCCTCAAGAGCATCACGGGCAAGGACCTGCAGGTGCTTACCGACAAGGCACTCTTCGTCCCGATGCTGATTATCACCGACATCTATAAGACGATGGGCTGGGGCACGATTATTTACTTCGCGGCGCTGTCCGGTGTTGACCCGCAGCTTTACGAAGCAGCCGAGATTGACGGTGCACGCAAGTGGAAGCAGATGATCAACATTACGCTGCCGGCGATTACCCCGACGATTGTTATCATGCTGATCCTCAACTGCAACAACATCGTAAACGCAGGCTTCGACCAGATCTTCATGCTGTATTCCGCACTGGTTTATGACGTAGCCGATATCATCGATACGTATGTGTACCGTATCGGTATCCAGAAGGCAGACTACTCCTTCTCTACCGCAGCGGGCATGTTCAAATCCATCATCGCTCTCGTCATGATCCTCATCGTCAACTTTGTTGCCAAGAAGACCGGCAACGAGGGTATTTGGTAAGGAGGTTATGAACATGGAAAAGAACAAAATCAAAACCTCTACAGGCGAAAAGATCTTTACCGTATTCAACTACGCGTTCTTTACGCTGCTCTGCCTCGTCATGCTGTATCCGTTCTGGCATGAGATTATGCTTTCCTTCAGCTCCCTTGAAGCATCCATGAAGGGCGGCATCTTCCTCTGGCCGAAGGGCTTTAACCTGGATACTTATAAATCCGTATTTAAAAACCCGAACATCTACACGGGCTTCCGTACCACGATCATCGTCACGATTGCCGGTACGGCACTGGGCACGCTGCTCACCGCTATGACCGCTTATCCGCTTTCTAAGTCCAGACTGCGCGGCGGCAAAGTGTTGATGACGCTTGTCCTCTTCACCATGATTTTCTCCGCCGGTATGATTCCGAGCTTCCTGCTCATCCAGAATATCGGCCTTATGGATAATATCCTCGCGCTGATCCTGCCGGGTCTCGTAAGCGCATACAACTGCATCATCATGAAGAGCTTCTTCCTTTCCATTCCGGAAAGCCTTGAAGAATCTGCCCGCATCGACGGTGCAACCGACCTGCGCATCTTCTTCTCCATCATCCTGCCACTTTCCAAGGCGACCATCGCCACCATCGCGCTGTTCACGGCGGTTGGCTACTGGAACGACTACTTCTCCACGGTCCTTTATATCCGCTCCGTTGATAAGTGGGCTCTGCAGGCGGTTCTGCGCAACATGCTGACGAATACACAGCAGGCAATGCAGCAGGCAGGCGTCAACGTCATGGCGCAGACGAATACCAACGCACAGACGATCAAGGCCGGTACCATCGTGGTTTCCACGGTGCCGATCCTCATCGTGTACCCGTTCGTGCAGAAGTACTTCGTTAAGGGTGTTATGATCGGCGGCGTTAAGGGCTAAGCCCGCACTCTTTTGGGTTGTCCCGAAGCATGGCTTCGGAAAACTATATTATCATCATTTCCAAAGAAAGGATTTTAGTCATGAACATGAAGAAAATCGCATCCGTTGTTCTGGCACTTGCACTGAGCGTAAGCGTATTTGCAGCGTGCGGCAGCAACGGCAATTCTTCCGCAAGCTCTACGGCTTCCACCGAGAGCAGCACTGCTTCTACCGACAGCAGCGCAGCTTCTACCGACAGCAGCGCAGCTTCTACCGACAGCAGCGCAGCTGCGACCGGCGATAAGATCGACGTTCTGAACCAGAGCGAAACGATGGACGTTTCCGTTGCAGTTATGACCGGCTTCACCGCAGCTGACAGCCGCGTTCAGAAGGAACTTGAGGAAAAGTACAACGTTAAGTTCAATCTCGTTGTTCTCCCGGGTTGGGCTGACGGCCAGTCCCAGATCTCCCTGCTGATGGCATCCAACGACATGCCGAACATCATGTGGTGGTGGACCATGGATACCGAGTACAACAAGTGGGTGAAGGCAGGTCTGTTGGACGATGTCTCCGCTTACATGGATAAGTACACCGTTATCCGCGACTACTACAACAAGATGGACCCGAAGACCCTCTTCTATGCATCTGAGGCCGACGGCTCCATTTACAGAATCCCGGGCGACGTTGCTGAACCGTCCTGCGAGAACCTCTGGATCCGCCAGGATTGGCTCGATAACCTGAATCTTAAGGCTCCGACCACGATCGAAGAGCTCAACGAAGTGCTCCGCGCTTTCACGGAGGACGATCCGGACGGCAACGGTCAGAACGACACCTACGGCCTCGGCGGCGACGGTTACGACTTCCGTTCCTTCTGGCCGTGGATTCAGTCCTATGACCAGACCCATTACAGCCGTTTCTGCGTAGATGACGACGGCGTTGTCACCTACGGCCCGGCTAACGAGGGCACCAAGAACTGGGTTAGCGACGTTGCTGATCTGTATGCAAAGGGCTACATCACCCCGAACATCACGCAGGATACCGACCGTGACGAGCAGATGGCAAACGGCGGCTTCGGCGTAACGTACAGCTGGTGCGCATGGAACAACCCGGACTCTGCTCCGATGATGTCCTTCTATGCTTCCAACCCGGATGCTAAGTGGGTACCGATCGACATGGTCAAGGGTTCCAACGGCAACCCGCAGGAAGACCCGGCTACAAGCGCTGCTTGGGCATATTTCGCAATCACCAACACAGCTTCCGATCCGGAAAGACTGTATGCAACTTGGGATGACATGTGCGATTCCGATAACTACATCGCACGCCGCTTCGGTATCGAAGGCACCGATTACAAGTACGACGAGAACGGCCAGTATGTCGCTATCGTTGGCCCGGACTCCGAGGAGAACACCTCTAAGAATATCGGCCTCAAGCTGTTCGATAACCTCATGAACCGTAAGGACGAGTGCAACATCTCCAATACTCCGGAGACTACCGCTCTGTTCAACAAGTCCGGCGAAAACAGCCGCTATGCTGCTGCTCACCTCGTTGAGTGGAAGGATCCGGCTTCCTTCGAGTCCTGGACCGAGTGCAGCGCTGACATCGAGGATGAGAAGGATCAGTACCTCTGGGGTGTCATCGCCGGTCAGGAATCCATCGACGATTGGGACAACTATGTTGCAACGCTGAACAGCCTCGGCCTCGAGGACGTTCTTGCTGAAGCAAACGAGGACTATGCAGAGCTCAGCGCTCAGATGGAAGAGTACCTCGCTGCTCACGGCGAAGCGTAATCGACTGATCGGATCTCGATTAAAATGTATACAGATGGGGGAAGCTTTCGGGCTTCTCCCATTTTGTTTCTTATGCAAAAATAATCCGCGAAAAAACTGTGCATGTTTACAAGAAAATGTGCGTTTTTTTCTCTATATGAAATTTGCAAAAAGCTATTGAATTCTCGCTTTGCATCGGCTACAATGCAAAGAAAGGCAAATATACGCCTATGCAAATCCCCCGAAGGAGTTGTAAAAAAATGAGCAAACTGTCTCTTGCCGGCGCGTGGAAGCTGCGCGGCGAATTTATGGACGTTACGGCAGAGCGCTACAACGAAGTGCTGCGTAAAATGGACGCAGCCCCCGTGCGCGCAACGCTGCCGGCATTCTTAAAGCTTGAAGACCTTTCCGAAGAAGAACAGGCAGAGTTCTTAAAAGACCCGAACCCGCATTTTCACGTGATGACGGATAAATCAAATCATGCGTTCCCTTCTAAATACGGCTTTATCCCCATGACCGTGCCGGGCGACGTCACCACCGCCCTCATCGAAAACGGCATCGCAGAAGAACCTTTTTTGAAGGAAAACACAAAGAAAAACCAGTGGATCAAGGATCTTTCCTGGTGGCTCGTCCGCGATTTTGACGTCACAGAGGAGATGCTGAACGAAGATATCGTGCGCCTCAACATTGAAATGCTCGACTTCAACGCGGATATCATCGTAAACGGCATGCCCGCCGCGCACCACGAAAACGCGTTCTGCGCGTTCAGCGAAGACATCAAGCGCTTTTTGCACGTCGGCAAAAACCAGCTCGTTATTCGCCTCACCTCCGGCATGGAGCTGCACTACCCGCGCGACGCCGTTTCGTTCTACTGCGCAAGTGAAAACGCCATCTGTGACCAGCGTGTCTACACCCGCAAGCCGCAGTTTACCTACGGCTGGGACTGGTGCCAGCCCGTGCCCACCTGCGGCATCGGCCGCTCCATCGAGATTGAAGCGTTCAGCGGTGCGCAGGTCATCGCGTCCCGCGTCGATACGTTAAAACTCGACGGCGATGACGCCGAAGTGGAGTTCCACTTCGAAATCGAAAAATCCGACATGGTCTCAAGCGCCGAGTGCGAGCTCACCTATACGCTCGAATTTGAGGGTAAAACCGTTTATACCGGCAAAAAAACGCTCATGCTCGTCGGCGGCGTGAACTTCGCCGAGGAACGCGTCACAATCAAAAACGCGAAACTCTGGTGGCCGAACGGCTACGGTGCGCAGAACCTCTATACCTTTAAAGCCTGCTGCGTCACAAAAGGCATCCTGCACGAGATGCAGCCGAAGAAGATCGGCATCCGTACCTTGGAGCTCGATACCTCTAAGCTT
This sequence comes from Hominenteromicrobium sp., assembly GCF_046974225.1. NCBI lineage: Bacteria > Bacillati > Bacillota > Clostridia > Eubacteriales > Oscillospiraceae > Hominenteromicrobium > Hominenteromicrobium sp. The sequence continues at coordinate 63,226 of NZ_JBKWAE010000005.1, forward strand.
GAAGACGGCAGCCGCAACTTCTTCTTTAAGGTGAACGGCGTGCGCATCTTCTGCAAGGGCGGCAACTGGGTGCCGACGGATTCCCTTTATCTGCGCACCCCGAAGGAAAGCTACGAGACCCTCGTGCGCGAGGGCGCGGCGGCGCACTTCACCATGTTCCGCATGTGGGGCGGCGGCACGTATGAGCCGGACTGCTTCTATGAATATTGCTCGGAGTACGGCATTTTGCTGATGCATGACTTTATGTACGCCTGCGCGTTCTACCCCGACCACAAAAACGATTTCCTCTTTGAGGCGGAGCGCGAAGCCGAGTACCAGACAAAGCGCCTTGCACATTATCCCTGCATGGCCATCTGGACAGGCAACAACGAGATTGCGGAATCCTACACCGATTGGTTCCCGGCGCCCATCAAGCCGGAGCGCTTCTATGGCGAGAAGATATTCAACTATATTCAGCCGCGTGCCGTGCACCGCAACAGCCCGCTCGTTCCGTATATGCCGTCCTCGCCGTACTTCGGCGACCGCGCCAACGAGAGCGAACAGGGCGACGTACATGCATGGTCGTTCTTCGGCCGTCACCCGAAAACGAAGTTCAAGTTTGTCTATGAGCTTGAGGCGTTCGACCGCATCCCGGCGCGCTTCTCCAGTGAATACGGCTTCTTCGGCGCACAGATGGAAAGCACCGTTCGCCGTTACCTCGACGGCACCGAAATGCGCTTCGATAACCCCATCTGGAAGCACCACGGCGAGTTTGACCGCAAGCGCAGCAACATCGACGGCGCGATTGACCGCCATTTGACGGAGTTCAAAGCCCTCGATGAACACGGCTATCTGCTGTACAGCGGCATCATGCAGGGCCTTCTGTACGCCGAGCTTGCCGAAGCTATGCGCCGCAAGCCGTACGGCGCAGGCGATCTCATCTGGATGTACAACGATTGCTGGCCGGAGACAGGCTGGACGATCATCGATTATTACCTGACGAGAAAGATCTCGTTCTATTTCTTAAAGCGCGCGTTTGCAACGAAAAAGCTCATCATCCGCGCGTGTGAGGGCGGCGCAGAAGTGACTGTCATCAACGAAACGCCCGAAGCGTTCACGGCGGATATTCACTGCGGCTACATGACCTTTACCGGCGAGACCGACAGTCTCTGCACAAAGACGCTCAAGGTTGCTCCGCACTCCATGCAGCAGTTCCACATTTCCGTCTGCAATGATTTGAAGCGCGGCTTCTTCTTTGCAAGCGCCGAGGGCTTCGACACCGCCGACAGCCTGCGTGCGTATTATCGCGATTACGTCTTCCCGGAAAGCGACGCAAAGATTGAAAAGGTGGAGCAGGACGGCAACGATCTGCTCGTGACGATCCGCGCGAGCGTGTACACGCCGTTTGCGTACCTCATGACGAGCGACGACCGCGTGCATTATGATGATAACTACGTTACGCTCTACCCGAACGAGCCGAAGACGCTCCGTGTGGAAAACTGCACGGAAACGCCTGTGCTGCACGTTGCCGCACCCGCCCCGAGCGAAGAAACGAAAAAAGCCAGCTATACGGATTCCTGGTTCTGATACGTACTGAAATGCTGCCGCATAGAGCCCCGCTTTGTGCGGCATGCTTTCTATAAAATAACGAGTTTTGAAAGGAGTTTCGCATGAAATACCGTTTTCAAGATAACACCCTGCCGTTTGAAGAGCGCGCAAAAGACCTGCTCTCCCGCTTAACGCGCGAAGAAAAGGTCGGCATGATCACGTCGCAGCTCGATGCTATTCCGCGCCTCGGCATTCAAAAGACGCATATCGGCACCGAGATCGCGCGCGGCGTTGTAAACCGCGACCAAAAGCGCGAGACCACCATTCTGCCGCAGCCGTGGGGCATGGCGGCCATGTTCGACGATGCCCTCATGGAGCAGCTTGGCGACATGGCAGGCGACGAAACGCGCATCACGCACGATATGGAAGAAAGGCCGTCCTCTCTGGAGCTTTTCGGACCCACCATCGATATGGAGCGCGACCCGCGCTGGGGCAGAAACGAAGAAGCCTATGGCGAAGACCCGTGCCTTACGGGTAAAATGAGCGCCGCCTACTGCCGCGGCCTTACGGGCAAGGACGAGAAATATTTGAAGACCGCGCCTTTGCTCAAGCATTTCTACGCCAACAACTACGAAAATGAACGCCAGACGACGAACGCGAACATCACCCCGCGCTTAAAGCACGAGTATTACTTAAAAGCGTTTGAGCCCGCCGTGCGCGAAGGCCGCGCGCCGGGCCTTATGACGGCGTACAACTGCATCAACGGCGTAGAGGGCGTCAACAACCCGGACGTTTCGGAAATCTGTAAAAAAGAGTGGGGCATGACGTTCGCTGTCAGCGACGGCGGCGATTTCGGCCAGAACGTCGCCGCGCACCGTACATATGAACACCACGCGCAGTCTATGGGCGACATCCTCGGCGTCGGCGCGGATATGATGCTCGACAGCCGCTCCATGGTTGACCCTGCCGTGCGCGAAGCGCTCGAAAAAGGCTACCTCACCGAAGAAAACCTCGATAAAGCCGTGTATTCCACGTTATTGCTGCGCTTTAAGCTCGGCGATTTCGATGAAGACCACCCCTATGCGCACATTGACCCCGCAAAGCTCGCAAGCCCCGCGCACAAGGCGCTCGCCGTAAAAGCGGCAAAGGAGTCCGTCATCCTGCTTGAAAACCGTGGTATGCTGCCTTTAACCGACGACGGCAAGTGCACCGTCGCGGTCGTGGGCCCGCTCGCAAATGAGAACTACACCTGCTGGTACTGCGGCTATGCACCGAACCAAACGCCGGTCGTCAAGGGCTTCAGAGAAAAGCTCGGCGAAGACCGCGTACTGTTCGATGAAGGCTTTGACCGCGTGCGTATCCGCTCCGAAAAAACCGGCAAGTACCTGCGCATCGCCGAAAACGGCGCGGTATATGCCGATGCCGACGAGAACACCGCCGACCTCTTTGAGCGCGCGGATTGGGACTTCGGCGCATGGACGCTGCGCAGCGTGCGCACCGGCAAGTACCTCACCGAGGACAAAAATTTCTTCGACGAGACCCCGCAGGACGAAAACGCCGTCACCATCGACCCCGGCATGAACTGTACGGCAGACGTGGTGTTCGGCTGGTTCGTGAAAGAACTGCTGTATGCCAAGGAAGAAGACGGCGTTTTGTACCTCGATACCTGGCAGCACCGCGCTGTGGCCGTAAACGACGAAAATAAGCTCGTTGCAAAGGCCGGCTCCGGTGACTGCCCCTGCAAGCAGTTTACACTGGAAGTCGTTTCCTCCGGCGCAGAGCGTGTGGCAGAGCTCGCGCAACGCGCCGACCACGTCATCGTCTGCGCGGGTAACCAGCCGCTCATCAACGCGCGCGAGGAGTATGACCGTCCGGATATCCGCCTGCCGAAAGCCCAGACCGCGCTTCTGGACGCCGCAGCAGCTGCAAATGAGAGTACTCTGCTGTACCTCGTCACGGGCTATCCGTTCGCCATCAACAAGGAGAAGGACACCGCCAAAGCCGTGCTGTGCTCCACGCACCTCGGTCCGTGCCTCGGCCATGTTGCTGCTGCGACCGTCTTCGGTGAAAACAATCCCGCCGGCCGCACCCCGACCACGTGGTATCGTTCTGTTCGTGATCTCCCCGCGCTTGACGATTACGACATCGCGAAAAACCATGTGACGTACCTCTATTTTAGGGGCAAGCCGCTCTACGCGTTCGGCTACGGCCTCAGCTATACGACTTTTGCATACAGCAATCCGACTGTTAAGCAGGAAAACGGCGAAGTCATCGCGACTATAAACGTGCAGAACACCGGCGCTCTTGACGGCGACGAAGTGGTGCAGCTTTACATGAGCCTGCCGAGCTCCCTGCGTGTGCGTCCCATCCATGCACTCAAAGCTTTCAAGCGCGTGCACATCCAGGCGGGCGAGACCGTCACCGTTACGCTGAATTTCAAGATCGACGACCTTGCCATTTGGTGCAACGGCAGAAAGATCTACACGGTCGAAAGCGGCGTGTACAAAATGGAAGTCGGCGCGGCGAGCGACGATATTCGCCTTACCGCCGACGTGGAGATTGCAGGCGAAGCGTTCCCGGGTCGACCGGGCTTCTTCAAGCAGGAAGCCATCGATGCCGATGATTACAGCGGCGTCACGTTCCTCACGGATAAGCGCGACGGCGAAACGTATGTGGAAGCGAAGGATTTCCGCAGCTTCCTCGTGTATAAGAACATGGATCTCACCGGCTGCAATGCGTTCGAGTGCGCCATGAGCGCGCCCTCCGGCGACGTGGAGATCCTCCTTGCGGATAACAAGACCGGAAAAGTTCTCGGCAAAGCGGGCGGCACAGGTACCGGAAGCCTCACAAAGTTCACATCGTTTACGTGCGATGTCACCGCCGAAGCCGGCCTCACCGAGCTGCGCATTGTCTTCACGAAACAGACGTCCTTAAAATGGTTCCGCTTTTACACGGTGTGAGTTTTGAACCGATTTAAATTCAAAAGTTGAATACTCGAAAAGGGATAGCGCTGTGCTGTCCCTTTTTGCATGTGTGTCTTTCTAACGGTCGCTTTGCTTGCCGTTTGGGAGACCCGGTTTTTTCAGTTGCATTTGAAACCATACGAAAAAGGTATACTATGCCCGAAAAGCATGTGGTTCAATCCATTATAGGTATTTGACATTTTACCCCATCACGGGTATACTAAACTTCAAGTAAAGTACAGGGCGTATATTTATATTGAAATTCGTTTTCAGAAAGAGGGAAGAACAAAAGCTATGTTCAGCGGACGTTTATGGGAGCTTTTTATAGACTCCTTTCCGAAAATTCTCATCCCCGGCCTGACGGTCACCATTCCGCTCACTGTCATTTCGTTCACCTTTGCACTCATTATCGCGGTCATTATGGCGCTGGTGCAGTTCGCAAATGTGAAGGTCTTAAAGCAGATCGCGCGTTTTTACATTTGGATCTTCCGCGGTACGCCGCTGCTCGTGCAGCTGTTCGTTGTGTTCTTCGGCCTTTCCCGCGTCGGCATTTTGCTTGATCCGTTTCCGGCGGCAGTTATCGTGTTTTCCCTGAATGAGGGCGCGTATTGTGCCGAGACCATCCGCGCTGCGCTTGAATCCGTGCCGAAGGGTCAGCTTGAAGCCGGTCAGTGCGTGGGGCTTACCTATCTCCAGACCATTTTCCGCATTGTGCTGCCGCAGGCCATGCGCACGGCGTTCCCGCCGCTTTCCAACTCGCTCATCTCCATGGTCAAGGACACCTCCCTTGCGGCGAACATCACCGTAACGGAAATGTTCATGGTCACACAGCGTATCGTGGCGCGCACGTATGAGCCGCTACTTTTATACCTTGAGGTCGGCCTTATATACCTCATTTTCTCTACGGTGCTCACTTGGGTGCAGCGCTTTGGCGAAAAGAAGCTCGCGTCTTACGGACACAAGGAGGGCTGAGTTATGCTGCAAATTCTGGACATTAAAAAATCCTTCGGCGAGCTGCATGTGCTGCGCGGCGTCGATCTCGACGTGGAGCAGGGCGATGTGGTCGCCATCATCGGCCCGTCCGGCTCCGGTAAAACAACCCTCCTGCGCTGCATAAACTTCCTCGAAAAAGCCGACAGCGGCACCTTGATTTTTGATAACGAAAAATTCGAATTCGATAAGATCACCAAAAAAGAGATTGCGCGCCTGCGCCGCAAAACGGCGTTCGTGTTCCAAAACTACAATCTGTTTTTAAACAAAACAGCGCTGCAGAACGTCACAGAGGGTCTCATCGTCGCCCGCAAAATGCACAAGGCGGAAGCCGTTGAGATCGGCAAAAAAGCGCTCGACAAGGTCGGTCTTTCCGACCGTTACGATTATTACCCCTCGCAGCTTTCCGGCGGCCAGCAGCAGCGCGTTGCCATTGCCCGCGCCATTGCGACAAACCCGGAGATTATCTTCTTCGACGAGCCGACGAGCGCGCTTGATCCGGAGCTCACCGGCGAAGTGCTTTCCGTCATGCGCGACCTCGCAAATGAGGGCATGACGATGCTCGTCGTCACACATGAAATGGGCTTTGCCCGCACGGTCTCAAACAAGGTCATCTTCATGGAAGACGGCGTTATCGTCGAGCAAGGCTCCTCGAAAGAATTTTTCGAGAACCCGAAGGAGGAACGCACAAAAGCGTTCCTGCGTACCATTCAGGGAGACATGGATTGATTTTTGTCAGTCCGTTATCCATATTTATCCTACTTAAGCAAAGGAGTAAGAGAACATGAAAAGAACACTTTCTTTACTTATGGCTGTGCTGATGCTCACGGCAGTCGTGCTTACGGGTTGCTCCTCGGGCGGCACAACGTCCGGTGCGGCAAGCAGCAGCGATGCTTCCTCTGCATCGAGCGAAGCAGAAAGCGAGTCTTCCGCAGCGGAAGAAAACGACCTGCTCGCGCAGATCAAGGAAAAGGGCACCATCACGGTCGCGATGGAAGGCACTTGGGCGCCGTGGACATACCACGATGCCGATGATAACCTTGTCGGCTATGACGTAGAAGTTGCGCAGAACATCGCAAAAAAGCTCGGCGTAGAGGTCAACTTTGTCGAGGGCGAGTGGGACGGCCTGCTTGCCGGTCTTGATGACGGCCGTTATGACATCATGGTCAACGGCGTAGGCGTCACCGAAGAGCGCGCGGAAAAGTACAACTTCTCTACCCCGTATGCATATAACCGCACCGCTGTTATCGTGCGCGGCGATTACGATGAGATCAACTCCATGGAAGATCTCGAGGGCAAAACGACCGCCAATACCATTTCCAGCACCTACGCAACGCAGGCAGAAGCCCACGGCGCAACGGTCACGGGCGTGGACGACCTCAACCAGACCATCGAGCTCCTGCTCTCCGGCCGTATCGATGCGACCCTGAACGCAGAAGTCGTATTCGCAGACTACGTAAAGGAGCACCCGGAAGCGAACATCAAGATTGCTACGTTCTCCGATGAAGTCGAAAAGGTCGCCATTCCGATCCGTAAGGGCGACGACACCGCAACGCTGCTCGCAGCCGTCAACGACGCGCTGAAGGAAATGAGTGAGGACGGCACCCTTACCGCTCTCTCCGAAAAATACTTCGGCACCGACATCTCCAAAGAGTAATTTAAAGTAAATTCAGCAAAACAAAGCTCCTACCCGCGTTTCTGAACAGAACCAGTAAAACAGGACAATAGACAAAATCCCCCCTGATGTAGGATAATAAGTACATCAGGGGGGATTCATTATGAGCAAACGAAGATACACCAATATGCAGGTTCTACTACCGACCATAGAAAAGATGTTAGAATCAGGGAAGAACCACAGGGAAATCGAAGCGGAACTTGGCTTGGAGGGAGACCGTCCGGTTCACAATCTGCTGAAGCGGCAACGCAAAAAAGCCGCCAAGGGTGCGCCGAAGTTTCGTGGCAGGAAGCCTGCAAAGACGCTGCAGGAATATAAGTATGAGAATAAGCGGCTCAAGATGGAAGTGAAATTACTGCAGGATTTTCTGCAGTCCACAGAAAGGAAGTGAGGCCAAAGGCAAAGTACGCCGTCATTCACCGTCACCGGGGAGAATACCCAATATCTGTTATGTGCAAATTCTTCGGGGTATCCAGAAGTGGTTACTACTGCTTTAAAAAGCGTCTGGGAGAGACGGATCGCGATGCTGTTGTGGCAAAGGAAATCGAGGAATGTCAGCGCAGGACAGATAAGACCTATGGCTATCGACGTGTATGGAAGTGGTTAAAAGGCAGAAATATTCAAAGAGATCCGAAGACTGTGCTCAGAATCATGAAAAAATATGGATTATTGTCTGAGGTTCGCCGACGCCGCCAATGGGTAAATCTTGGTCAGCAGGTACACAAATACGAAAATCTGTTGAACAGACAGTTCCGGGCGGTCAGGCCAAACGAGAAATGGGTCACGGACATTTCTTACATCCACACAAAAGAAGGCATTTTATATCTGTCCATGATCCGAGATCTGTATGACAACAGTATTGTGGCCTACAAGACTGCAAGTCGGCAGACTGTGAATCTTGTTCTGGACACGATTCGTCTGGCAATGAAGAAAGAGAAAGTCGCTGCGGAGTTGCAGCTCCACAGCGACCAAGGCTTTCAATACACATCGCAAGCATACTTCAAGCTAACACAATCTTACGGCATAACGCCGTCCATGTCAAGGAAAGGAAATCCTTATGACAATGCCATGGCAGAAAATTTCTTCTCCATTCTGAAAACAGAGTGCATCTACCGCCACAAGCCAAAGACGTTCCAAGAAGCAAACGAACTGATCGACAGGTATATTTACTTCTATAACCACGAACGCATCCAAACAAAAACGGGAGTGGCACCGCTGTCGCTGCGCCACTCTGCTTAAAACTCAATATCCTACATGGGGGCTTTTTGTGCTGTCCGCATAATCTGGTGCGGTTCATTCACTGCGGGCAGGGGCTTTTTGCATATTCACGATTGCTGCGGTCAACTTCGTTTATGTAATCAACAATGTCCATGAAAACCGCCTGTCCATGCTCAAAAACGAACAAAATTTCGATTACAAATCCGACATTTTTCGATAATCGGTAGAATATCCCCGAAACGCTTGACTTTTCGTCCTAAATTGCTTATGCTATATCCTGTTGCTGTACGCCCATTTGTGCAGCACGGTCAGTCGTGACATCCTGACCTTAAACAAAACTAGCGCGGCCGGGGCGGCTCCCGGACCGCGGAAAGGAATGCTGAAATGAATAAGAAAACCTCAAAAGTCCGCTTTCTGGCGCTCAGCGCCGTGATTGCGGCGCTGTATGCTGTCCTCACTTACGCCGCTGCCGCCATGAATCTGGCGTTTGGCGCGGTGCAGTTCCGCTTTTCGGAAGCCTTAACGGTGCTCCCGGCCTTTACGCCGGCCGCCATCCCCGGGCTTGCCGTCGGCTGCCTCATCTCGAACCTTGCAAGTCCGCTCGGCGTCGTAGACTGGGTGTTCGGCACGCTTGCAACGCTGCTCGCGGGCATTTTTTCTTACCTTGTACGCAACATTCGCTGGAAAGAGATCCCGGTTTTGGCGCCGCTGCCGCCGGTCATTTTCAACGCCCTCATTGTCGGCTTTGAAGTGGCTTGCCTTGCGGATAACGGCACGTTTGCTTTCGGCAATCTCTCCCTTGCAGGCTTCATCGCGGGTGCCGCTTCGGTCGGCATCGGCGAGCTCATCGTCTGCTATGTGCTCGGTGTGCCGCTGATGATGGCGTTGCGCCGCACAAAGATCAGCGAACTCATGTTGGCATAAATCTGTTCCGGGCGCGCCCGGAGAAAGTCGGTCGGAGTTTATGAAAACGAGCAGATTACAAAAAATAGTAAAGCGTACGTCACCCACGCGCATGTTCGTCGTCAGCTTTGTGATACTTATTTTTATCGGCACCGTGTTGCTCACGCTGCCGATCTCGGCGAAAAGCGGGCGGTTCACAAACCCTGTGGACGCGCTTTTCACGGCGACCTCCGCCGCGTGTGTCACGGGCCTTTCCGTGTATGACACGTTTACATACTGGTCGTATTTCGGGCAGGGCGTTCTGCTTGTGCTCATTCAGTGCGGCGGCCTCGGCCTTGCCGCGTTTGCAACGGGTCTCACGCTGCTCGTCCGCCGCCGCATCGGCATTCGCCACCTTGTACTCGCCCGCGAAAGCGCCGGCGGCAGCAATTTGGATGTCATCTCGCTGCTGCGCATCGTGGTCGCGTTTACGTTTGTGGTGGAAGCTCTCGGCGCGCTTTTACTCATGGTTCGCTTCGTGCCGCTCTATGGCGGGCTCGGCGCATGGGCCTCGGTGTTCGTCTCCGTCTCGGCGTTCTGCAACGCCGGCTTCGATATTTTAAGCTTCATCCCCGGCAATTCGAGTTTATCGGCCTTTAACGGCGACCCGCTCGTCACGCTGACGATTTCCATGCTCATCATCATCGGCTCCACGGGCTTTGTGGTGTTTCAGGATATTTACCGCAAGAAAGTCTCGACGCGCCTGCACCGGCAGCACGTGGAAAAGCTGAGCTTTCACGCGCAGGTCTGTCTGCGTGCATCTTTGACGCTTCTGGTTTTCGGCACGGTGATGCTGTTTATTCTTGAGTATAACAATACATACCGTGATTTGAACTTTTTTGAAAAGCTGAACGCGGCGTTTTTTCAGTCGGTGAACACGCGCACGGCGGGCTTTGCTTCCGTCAGCATTAAGCAGGAAACGGATGGTGCAAAGCTCCTCACGTCGTTCTTGATGTTCATCGGCGGCTGCCCGGGCTCCACGGCGGGCGGCATTAAGGTGACGACGCTTGTGGTGCTGTTTGCGGCGGTGAAATCCACTCTTTGCGGCGAAGACACCACTACGTTCCTGCGCCACCGTTTTGACCCCGGTATGGTGTACAAGTCCCTTACGGTCGTGGCGTTCGCCCTTGTGGTCTCCGTTTTGAACGTGAGCCTCATTTTAGCGCTGCACCACGGTGTTTCCATATTGGATGCGATAATTGAAGCCGTTTCCGCCTTTGCGACGGTCGGCCTCAGCGCAAGCCTGACCCCGACGCTGCATCCGCTTGCAAAGCTTGCCCTGACGCTGACGATGTTCATCGGCCGCGTAGGCCCTGTCTCATTCGGCGTGGCGATTTTAATGCGCAAAAAGAAAAGCGGTTCCGTTCTGCCGGAGGGCAGAATGCTGATCGGGTGATTTTGGATCCTCTGTGCGTTTTGCACAGGGGATCTTTGCTTTCATCGCGCACATTTTAAGCCCGTTTCCTTGCGAAACAGGGGGAAAGTATGGTATACTATTTTGTACGTATTTTGTGTGCTGTTCAGGCTTCCTAAATGCGTTTCAATGCGGCAATTTACGATTTTGATACAGGAGTGATTTCAATTTGTCTCAGAAGACGGAACAGAAAGGACAAAGCTTTTTAAAGGGTACCGCAATTTTGACGGCAGCGACGTTTATCGTCAAATTCATCAATATATTTTTCTCTATTCCGCTTGCGAATTTCCTCGATGATGAGGGCATGGGGCATTTCAACACAGCGTATGACATTTTCGTGTTTTTCAGTGTTTTGGCATCTTCCGGCACGCCGGTCGCCATTTCGCGCCTTGTCAGCGTGGCGTATGCACAGAACCGCAAGCGTGAAGCGGATAAAATTTTCCGCGTGGCATTCACACTGTTCTCCGGCATCGGTCTTGTCGGCTGCATCGTCATGGCGGTGTTTTCCCGTCAGTTTGCGATGCTCATGAACCAAAATGACCGCTCCATGTACGCCATTGCAGCCTTGGCGCCGATGTGCTTTTTCATGTCCGTTTCGTCGTGTCTGCGCGGCTATTTCCAAGGGCGTTCCAACATGACGCCGACGGCGGTCTCACAGGTTTTGGAGTCGCTCATTAAACTGTTTGTCGGTATTGCGCTGGCACTGTATTTCCTGAAGACCACCGGCTTGCCGGAGCTTGGCGCGGCAGGCGCAATCCTCGGCGTTTCCATCGGCTCGTTCTTCGCGGTTTTGTACATTCTTCTGTATTACTTCCGCAAATCGCGCGATACGCGCTATTCACCTTTTGAGCCGAAGGTTTCGAGCGTTAGTGAAATTTTGAAATCTATCCTGACCTTCGCGGTGCCGGTCATCATCGGCTCTGCGTTTTTGAGCGCGCTCGACATTGTGGATTCCTCCGTGATGATGTACCGTTTGCAGGGCGCTGCCGGTGTGGACGCGAACTCCGCCATCGCTATGAAGGGCTGGCTCGGCACGGCGCGCAAGTATTTCGACCTGCCGAACGCCGTTATCGTGCCCATCTCTACCATCGTGCTGCCGATGCTTTCCGGTGCGATCGCAAAAAAAGAAAAGCGCGAAATCAACCGTATTTCCACGCTCTCCCTGCGCATGACGCTCATGGTAGCCATCCCGTCTGCCGCGGGTTTGTGCATTTTTGCAAAACCCATTTGCGCCCTGTTGCTTTACAGCCGCCCGGAGTTTGCGGCAAATACCGCGCCGCTGCTCGCCGTTATGGCGCCGGCGGTCATCACGGCGAGCTTGCTTTACACTACGAACTCGATGATTCAGGCGGTCGGCAAGGTATACGTGCCGGTCATCAATATGATCGTCGGTACGGTGGTACGCATCGGCGTTGTGTATGTGCTGTGCGGTATCCCGGAGATTAACGCCATGGGCTCTGCTGTCGGTACGTTCGTTTCGTATCTTGTTATGATTATTCTGAACCTTATCGCGCTGCACCGTATGCTGCCGGAAATTCCGAGCGTGGTGCGCATGGGCATTCGCCCGCTCCTTGCTTCTGTCATTATGGGCGCGGTCTCGTACCCCGTATATCTGCTGCTCACGCGCTTTATGAGTGAGAAGTTCGCGGTCATTCCGGTTATTCTGCTTGCAATCCTCGTTTACCTCGTGGCGGCGGTGTTTACCAAAGCCATCACGCGCGAGGAGATCGTGCAGCTGCCGAAGGGCGAAAAACTGGCGGATAAACTGCATTTGAAGTAACTTCCTGTCTTGTAAAGGCCATGTGCCTGTGATAAAATAAAATTATAAGTTTTTGGGGAATTTCGCGGTGCGGAAAACGGTTTTGCGCCGATGAAAGAAAGGATGGGTATTGTGGAAGCAACTGTGACAAATAAGGGCAAAAAGGGTCTTATACGCCGTTTTGCGCCGTACTTTAAAAAGTATCTGTGGATTCTCATTTTCGACCTGTTCTGCGCGGCGCTGACGACCGTGTGTGAGCTGGCGCTGCCAATCATCGTGCAGCAGATCACAAACCGCGGCATCAATGACCTGGCGTCTTTGACGCTCAGCTACATTCTGCGCATCGGAGGGCTGTACATTTTCTTAAAGCTCGTCGACGTGGGCGCGACGTTCTTCATGGCGTCTATCGGCCACATCATGGGCACAAAGATCGAGACCGACATGCGCCGCGACATGTTCGCACACCTGCAGAAGCTCTCGTTCTCGTATTTTGACAACACGAAGATCGGTCAACTCATGTCCCGCATCACGACTGACCTGTTCGACATCACGGAGTTTGCGCACCACTGTCCGGAGGAATTTTTCATTGCGGGCATCAAGATCATCGGCGCATTTGTGATTTTGTGCACGATGAGTGTGCCGCTGACGCTGATTATCTTTGCGGTGCTGCCGTTTATGCTGGCGGCTGCCATGTTCTTCAATAAGAGAATGCAGGCGCAGTTCCGCAGCCAGCGCCAACAGCTCGGCGAGATTAACGCGCAGGTGGAAGACAGCCTGCTTGGTGTGCGCGTGGTGAAATCCTTCGCGAACGAGCCGCTTGAAGAAAAGAAGTTTGAAGAGGGCAACCAGCGCTTTTACAACATCAAGCGTCTGCGCTACATGTATATGGGCGGCTTTGAAGCCTCCAATAAATTCTTTGACGGTCTCATGTATATCGTGGTCGTCATTGCGGGCGCCATCTTCATGATGAACGGCGCCATCGACCCCTCGCAGCTTGTGGCGTACCTTTTGTATATCACAACGCTCATCAATTCCATTCACCGCATCGTGCAGTTTACGGAGCAGTTCCAAAGCGGCATGAGCGGCGTGGAGCGCTTCTTTCAGGTTATGGACGCGCCCATCGAGATCAGCGACGCGCCGGACGCCAAAGATATCGGCATTGTCAAGGGCGACGTGACGTTCGACCACGTAAGCTTCAAGTATAACGACGACGGCATCGAGGTGCTTTCTGACATCGACCTCGACGTAAAGGCGGGCGAGAACATCGCGCTTGTCGGCCCCTCGGGCGGCGGCAAAACGACGCTGTGCAACCTCATTCCGCGTTTTTACGATACGACTGCCGGCTCCATCCGCATCGACGGCAAGGACATCCGTACAGTGACGCTGAAATCCCTGCGCGACCGCATCGGCTTTGTGCAGCAGGACGTGTACCTGTTCTCCGGCTCGGTGTTTGAGAACATCCAGTACGGCAAGCCGGGCGCTTCAAGGGAAGAGGTCATCGTGGCCTCTAAAATGGCGGGCGCGCATGAATTTATCGAGGGGCTTTCAAACGGCTACGATACATACGTCGGCGAGCGCGGCGTGAAGCTTTCCGGCGGCCAGAAGCAACGCATTTCCATTGCGCGTGCGTTTTTAAAGAACCCGCCGATTTTGATTTTAGACGAAGCGACGAGTGCGCTCGATAACGAAAGCGAGCGTATCGTGCAGGCGTCGCTTGAAAAGCTTGCGAAGGGCAGAACGACGTTCACGATTGCGCACCGTTTGACGACCATCAAGAACGCGACGAAAATTCTGGTGCTGACGGATAAGGGCATTGAAGAAGCCGGTACGCATCAGGAGCTTATGAAGAAAAAGGGCATTTACTTTGACTTATATAAAAGCTATCAGGAAATGACGGCGGACACGGAATAAAGCCCAAAGGAAATTTTCGGGTATGTATATTTTGAAAGGACGGGAAAACTATGAAAACAGTGACACTCGGCAATACCGGCATCACGGTCAATCGCAACGGCTTCGGCGCGCTGCCCATTCAGCGCATTTCCGTTGAAGAAGCGGGCAAGCTGCTGCGCAAAGCATACGATAACGGCATCCGCTTTTTCGACACCGCACGCGCGTATTCGGATAGCGAATATAAGATCGGTCAGGCGCTTGCCGATGTGCGCGACGACATCATCATTGCGACGAAAACGGCCTCGACAACCGTTGAAGGCTTTTGGAAAGACCTCGAGACGAGCCTTTCTATGCTGAAGACCGACCACGTGGATATTTACCAGTTCCACACGCCGTCCTTCTGCCCGAAGCCCGGCGACGGCACAGGCCTTTATGAGGCGATGCTGGAAGCGAAAGCGCAGGGCAAGATCCGTCACATCGGCATCACGAATCATCGCCTGCATGTGGCGCGCGAAGCCGTGGAATCCGGCTTGTATGAAACGCTGCAGTTCCCGTTCTGCTACCTTGCGAGCGAAAAGGACATTGAGCTCGTGAACCTATGTAAGGAGAAGAACGTCGGCTTCATCTGCATGAAGGCGCTTTCCGGCGGTCTCATCACGCGCAGCGATGCGGCGTATGCGTACCTTGCGCAGTATGAGAACACGTTGCCCATTTGGGGTGTACAGCGCGAGAAAGAGCTTGACGAGTTTCTTTCCTACAATGATAACCCGCCGGTGATGACGGACGAGCTTGCGGCGTTCATCGAAAAAGAGCACGAGTCCCTCGCGGGCGATTTCTGCCGCGGCTGCGGCTACTGCATGCCATGTCCCGCCGGTATTGAGATCAACCAGTGCGCGCGCATGTCGCTTATGCTGCGCCGCGCTCCGTCCGCCGCATGGCTGACGCCCGAGTGGCAGGCGAAAATGGAGCTGATTGAAAACTGCAAGCACTGCGGCCAGTGCGTGAAGAAATGTCCGTATACCTTAAACACCCCCGAATTGCTCCGCAAGAATCTGGAGGATTACCGCACCTTTTTAAAATAAAGGAGAAAGTTCCGAATTATGACAGCAAACGAATTTTACGCGTCTCTTTCCGGCAAGCGCATCACGTTTGTCGGCGTTGGACGCTCCAACCTGCCGCTCATTGAGCAGTTTAAAGCCCACGGTGCAGCCGTTTCGGTGCGCGATAAGCGCAGCGAAGCGGCGCTGGGCGAAGACGGCGAAGCGCTGAAAAAGCTCGGCGCAAAGCTCATCTGCGGCGAAGACTACCTTGAAAGTATCGACGAAGACATGCTGTTCCGCGCGCCCGGCGTGCCGTATCTGCTGCCCGAGCTGCAAAAGGCCCGTGCAAACGGTGTTGCCGTGACGAGCGAAATGGAAGTCTTTTTCGACCTGTGTCCGTGCAAAATTTACGCCGTGACGGGCAGCGACGGCAAGACGACCACAACGTCCGTCATTGCCGAAATGCTGAAAGCGGCGGGCAAGACCGTGCACCTCGGCGGCAACATCGGCCGCCCGCTTCTGCCGGAGATCCGTGATGTAAAGCCTGAGGATGTGGCGGTGGTGGAGCTTTCGAGCTTCCAGCTTATCTCCATGCGCCGCAGCCCGAATGTCGCGGTCATTACGAATCTGTCGCCGAACCACCTCGACGTGCACAAGGATATGGACGAGTACGTGAACGCGAAGAAGAACGTACTTTTGCACCAGAATGCGTTCGGCCGCACGGTTTTGAACGCGGATAACGCCCTGACGGCGGCCTGTGCCGCTGACACGCGCGGCATGACGTACATGTTCTCCCGCAGAGAGAAGACGAACGGCGCGTGGTGCAGCGCGGACGGCAAAATCTACTTCGGCGACGAATATATTATGGAGGAAAGCGACATTCGCATTCCCGGCAAGCACAACGTCGAAAACTACCTTGCGGCGATTTCTGCCGTGTGGGGCGATGTCTCGAAAGAGGTTATCAGGACTGTCGCGAAAGAATTCAACGGCGTCGAGCACCGCATGGAGTTCGTGCGCGAGCTGGACGGCGTGAGATGGTATAACGACTCCATCGCAACGAGTCCGTCCCGCGCAATGATCGGCACGCTTTCGCTGTATGATTTCAAGATCGTTATGATTGCGGGCGGTGCGGACAAAAAGGTGCCGTTTGACGAGCTGGGCAAGGTCATTTGTGATAAGGTGAAGACACTCGTGCTGCTCGCGCCCGAAAAACCGCTTGAGGGTTTTAAAACGCCGGCCGCGGGGAAGATCGAAGCTGCGGTGCGCGGTGCCGAAAACTACAAGGACGGCGCGCCGGTGATTCTGCACGCAAACAACATGAAGGATGCCGTGCGCCTTGCAAGAGAAAGCGCAGAGCCGGGTGACGTGGTGTCTCTGTGCCCCGCCGCAACGGGCTTTGATATGTACAAGAGCTTTGCCGTGCGCGGTGATATTTACAGAGAAGAAGTGAAAGCACTGAAGTAAGCACAAGCTGACGTGAAAGCGGACGCAAAAGTCTTTGATTAAACTTTCTTCAGAAAGTTTAATCAGATTCCAAAGGTGAAACCTTTGGTCGAGCTCCGAGGAAATCGACTTAGGGCGCTGACCTAATAAACCCAACCGAACGCAAGCGTTCGCTTTCAAGTTTTCTCGAAGAAAACTTGACTAAAGACTTTATTCGTTTTAAGACGAAAGAACAGGGAAACAACAAAACAAGAAATTTGCGCACTCGGCGCCGCTTCGCCGTAGACCGGGCGGGGCGTGATTGTGGAAGATTGGATAGGTATAATGAAACAGTATAACAAGGGAAATGACAGAAACAAGGGCTTTCAGGGCAGAAACGGTCGTTCCGACCGCCGCCGTGACATTCGCGACACGCCCCTGAACCGCATGGAAGAGACGATTTTGGCGACCATGCGCAGCGAGGAAATTCACGACTGGAGCGCACGCCAGCTTTTGAAAAAGGCAGGTGTGCTCGACAAGCTTGCTTTTTACGATGCACTGCGTTCTTTAAAAGACCGCCGCATGATTTTACTTGACCGCGAGCACAATGCGAAGCTTATTCCGGTCGGCGAAGACGTGGAAGCGACGCTCGTTTCGCTCTCGAAGAACTTCGGCTTTGCGCGCCCCGATAGCGGCGGTGACGACATTTTTATTCACGGCAGCGCTTTGCAGGGTGCGCTCGTCGGCGACAAGATCATCGTCGGCGACATTCGCAAGGACGACCGCGGCCCCTCCGGCCGTGTGCGCCGCATCGTAGAGCACAAGCCCGCGCAGACGACCGGCACGGTGAGTATCACCGATGAGGGCATTGAGCTCATCCCGGACAATGCCATTCGCTATAATTTACGTATGCGCGAGCGCGATTTAAACGGCGCGAAAAACGGCGACAAGGTCATGGCATCTTTGGAGCAGGATTACCGCGGTGACTGGGCATATGCAAGCGTGAAGAAGGTCTTCGGCAGCGGCCGCACGGCGCGTGTCTGCGCCGATGCCATTGTAGAGCAGTACGGCATTCCGCATGTTTTCCCGCAGGAAGTGCTCGATGAAGCCGAGCGCGTCGGCAACGAGCCCATCAGCGACGAAGAATACGCAAAGCGCCTTGACCTGCGCGGCGAGCCGATCTTCACCATCGACAGCAAGGACGCAAAGGACCTCGACGACGCCATCTCCGTGAAGCGCACGGACTTCGGTTACACGCTGGGCGTGCATATTGCGGATGTTTCCCACTATGTGAAAGAGGGCTCTGCCATCGATGAAGAGGCTATCAACCGCGGCACGTCTGTGTATTTTGCCGACCGCGTGATTCCGATGCTGCCGGAGGTGCTTTCAAACGGCGCGTGCTCCCTGAACGCGGGCACGGACAAGCTGGCCTTCTCCGCGCTTATCGAGCTCGACAAAGAGGGCCACATCACAAAGTACGATTTTAAAAAGACGATCATCAATTCCAAGGTGCGCGGTGTGTACAGCGAGGTCAACGAAATTCTGGACGGCACGGCATCGGAGGAGATTTTGAACAAATACGCGCCCGTCATGGAGTCCTTGATGTCGGCGAAGGAACTTGCCGATATTTTGAAGGCGAACTCCGCAGCCCGCGGCACCATGGAGCTGGACAGCGGTGAATCGAAATTCATTCTTGATGAAAACGGCATTTGTATCGACATCATGCCGCGCGTTTCCGGCGAAGCGGAGCAGCTCATCGAGCAGATGATGGTGACGGCGAACATTGCGGCGGCGAAATTCTCGCTCGACCATAAATTGCCGTTCCTCTACCGTGTGCACGGCACCCCGGACCCGAAGCGCGTAGAGGAGCTTGTGACGCTGTTGCAGCTCGTGGGCGTTCCGTGCAAGGAGATCGTAAAGCCGAACCCCGAAACGCAGGATTTCGCCGCGATCCTCGACCGCGTGCGCGGCCTGCCGTGCGAGACGCTTGTTTCTCAGCGTTTGCTGCGCACGATGGAAAAAGCGAGATATTCGACGGAGGAGACCGGCCACTTCGGCCTCGCGCTTTCCGATTACAGCCACTACACTTCGCCGATCCGCCGTTACCCGGATACATCCATTCACCGCGTGCTTTCCGCGTTTGTGGAAGGCATGCCGGCAGAAGAGGTGCGCCGCCGCTACGCGCAGTTCTGCGAGACCTCTGCGACGGAATCCTCCCGCAATGAAATTCGCGCGCTCATCGCCGAGCGTGACGCCGAGGACTGCTACATGGCAGAGTACATGAGTCAGCACATCGGCGAGCACTTTGAAGGCACCGTGAGCGGTGTGACGATGCGCGGTGTGTTTGTGCGCCTCGAAAACAGCGTAGAGGGCTTTGTTTCGCTCGACGCGTTCGAGGGCGAGGATTTTGTGTACGACGGCCTTATCACACAGCGCAGTCCGAAGCGCGAATTGACCATCGGCACGCCGCTGCCGATTATCGTGGCTTCCGCCTACGTTGCGACCGGCAAGGTAGACTTCGTGCCGGATAAAGAGAAGCTCGACATTTAAGGTATGAAAAATTCCCTTGCATCATAAGCTTTTCCGACAAGATAAAAATGGGAGGAGAGCGTATGCGGGGAATCAAAAGGCTCATCGGCTCGGCAATGCTGGGCGTTCTGGCGCTGGCGGTTTTGTATTTTACGGCGCCGTACACCGGCGTGTATATTCCCGTCAGCCGGCTCAGCGTGGCGGTATCCGCTGTGCTTGGCGTGCCGGGCGTGACGCTGCTCGTTTTGCTGAGCCTGCTGTAAACGTATAGATGTATTGAAAAGAAAACTGCGGTTTTGCCGCAGCGGAGAGGAGTTTTTACCATGTTTCTGATCAACGCAAACGTACTGGACGACAAATTCTGCCTGCGCAAGGCGGATATCGAGATCGAAGACGGCAAGATCGTGCGCCTTGAGGATTCTTTGCCGTACAAAGAGGAAGACCTCGTTGTGGACTGCGCGGGCTACACCATTGTGCCGGGCTTTGTGGACGTTCACGTGCACGGCGGCGCGGGTGCAGATTCCAGCGACGGCGACGCAGAGGGTCTGCGCAATATGGCGAAGTTCCTGCTGACGAAGGGTGTCACGTCCTTCTGCCCGACCACGATGACCGTTTCCGATGCGGAGATCTTGAAAGCGCTTGAGACGATTCGCTCCTGCATGGACGACAAGGAAGGCGCGAAGATTGTCGGCGTGAACCTTGAGGGCCCGTTCATCTCGCCGAAGAAAAAGGGCGCGCAAGGCGACGAGTTCATTCAGGCGCCGGATTACGACGTGTTTAAGAAGTATTACGATTCCTGCGGCGGCATCATCAAGCTTGTGGACATTGCGCCCGAGTGCGACGTGCGCGGCGATTTTGTAGAGAAAGCCTCGAAGCTCTGCACCGTTTCCATTGCGCACACCGCAACGGATTACGACGGCGCGGTGGACGCGTTCAAAAAGGGCGTAACCCATGCGACGCACCTGTATAACGCGATGTCCGGCCTTGCACACCGTGCACCGGGTGTCGTGGGCGCGGTGTTCGACAACGAAAACGTCTGCGGTGAGCTCATCTGTGACGGCATCCACATTCACCCGGCTGTGGTGCGCACGACGTTTAAGCTCATGCCGGAGCGCGTGTGCGTCATCAGCGACGCGATGCGTTTGAGCGGCGTGGAAGACGGCGGCCAAGGCATGCTGGGTGTGAATATGGTCACCGTAAAGGACGGCAAGGCGACATTGCCGGACGGCACCATTGCAGGCTCTGTTACAAACCTGCACGCGGAACTCAAGAACCTCGTTTCCTGGGGCATTCCGCTGGAGACCGCCGTGCGCGCCATGACGCTGACCCCGGCGAAGGAGATCGGCATGGAAAACGAGATCGGCAGCCTTGCACCCGGCAAGTGCGCAGACCTTGTTGTGCTCGATGAGAACCTCGAGATTGTCGCGGTCTACCACTGATGCTTTTGCCTTTGCCGTGCGGCCTTGACGGCGGGGCATGAGGATAGAATTAGGGAAGAACAGAAAGGAAAGAAAATATGTATTGCACAAATTGCGGAAGAAAGCTACCCGAAGACGGCTCGCCGTGCGTTTGCCGGCAGCAGCCCGCACAGCCCGAGCAGCAGACGTACACACAGCCGGTGCAGCCGCAGCAAAACTACGGCGCACCCACGCAGAATTTTCAGATGCCGCCGCAGTATTACGCGCAGCCGCCGGTGCAATACCCGGTGCAGCGACCGATTACACCCGTGCACGGTGTGCTGAAAAGCTTTTTCGCGTCTCCGCTGTTCCTTATTACGGCGATTCTCTTTTCGGCGAATTTGCTGTTTCAGATCATCGCAAGCCTGTTCCCGCAGGATCCGGCGTATATCGTAAATCAGATTTACAGCAACCTGCCGTATGAAATGCAGTTTATTGTTTCGCCGGGCGACCTGTACAGTGCGCTTTCAGATGCGCAGAGCGGCACCACGGTCGGTACGGTCATCGGTATGCTTATTACAGGCGGCTTAATGGCTGCCGCGTACTGGATCACGTACATATCTGCGAAAAACCCGAGTGTTCCGGCGGCAAAAACGGCCGGCCTCACCATCATGAAGGTGTTCAGCATCATCAATCTTGTTGTGATGAGCTTTGCGGAGGTGCTGTGCGTTGTTCTTGCCGTAATCTTCGGTGTTGCCCTTGCCGGCAATGACTACGGCTACATGGATGAGATGATGAGCGTTATCTTTGGCATTCTCATTGCGGCCTGCATCATCGGCTTTGTCGTGCTCATTTTTGAGATCATTTACGAAGCAAAGATCATAAAGATGCTGAACAGCGCGAAGAACGCGATGCTGACGGGCATGGTTCCGAATAAGGCTTCCATGTTTGTGGCGGTCATCTGCTTTATTTCGGCGGCGGTGTCGTTCTTCTCTGTTTTCGGCGATGCGGTACTGTACGGCTGGATCCGTGTTCCGCTCGGCCTGACGAGCGTTGCGCTCAACGTGCTTTATGGTCTGCTTGTTCTGCAGTTTAATAAGATGCTGAAAAACGCAGGCATGGCTCGATAAAACAAAATAAGTGAACGCGACCTGCTCCCGGCCGCGGCAGGACGGTGTAGTTCCGCTGCGCGGGGGTGGGTTCTTTCTAAAAGGCTTCGATTTTCGGGCGTTTTTGTGCTACCGTTTAGCTTTTATGAACTTGCGCTGCAAGTTCATTGGGAGACCCCCTAATTGGGTCTCCCACACTTTAACAGTCCACCGGACTGTTAAAGTTCCCGTCCTGATTTTTTGAATGCAAAAAGATTTCGCCATTTGCGAATGGCGACTTAGGACGCTGCCCTAAGAACCCGCCGCCTTTGAAAAGGCGGGCGAAACTTTTAACCATGGTTACCGCAGGCTGCGAAAAATCTTTACAAATCTTTTTCCGTGCGCTACAATAGGGGAAAGATTGTTTTGAAATGGGGTTTTATAGATGGTGAAGATTCCCGAAAATTACACGCCGAGCCTTGGCCTTTACGAGACGCAGAAGGCAATCGGTCTGATCAAGAACGTATTTCTCGTCAAAATTTGTGCGGCGCTGCATCTAAAGCGCGTCACCGCGCCGCTGTTCGTCGACCCCTCCACGGGTCTGAATGACGACTTAAACGGTGTGGAGCGCCCGGTCGAGTTTGACATTCCGGCAGTCGGCGGCAACGCGCAGGTGGTGCATTCCCTTGCAAAGTGGAAGCGCCTTGCGTTGCATGATTACGGCTTTTACGTGGGCAACGGCCTTGTGGCGGACATGAACGCCATTCGCCGCGACGAGGAGCTCGACAATCTTCACTCCATCTATGTGGACCAGTGGGACTGGGAGAAGGTCATCGACCGTGACACGCGCAACATGGCGTACCTGGAAGACACGGTGCGCCGTATCGTCAGCGCCATCTGCGGCACGCTGGACGAATTAAAGTGGCAGTTCTCCGGCCTTTCCACCGAGCTTTGCCGCGACGTGTATTTCATCACGGCGCAGGAGCTTGAGGACCGCTACCCTGACCTCACCCCAAAGCAGCGCGAGAACGTCATCGTGCGCGAGCACCGCACGGTATTCATCGAGCAGATCGGCGGCGTGCTCAAAAGCGGCAAGCCGCACGACGGCCGCGCGCCGGACTACGATGACTGGAGCATGAACGGCGACCTGCTGTTCTGGCACGAGCCGCTTGGCATGGCGCTGGAAATCAGCAGCATGGGCATCCGCGTGGACGAAAATTCGCTTGCGGCGCAGCTTAAAATTGCGGGCTGCGAAGCGCGCGCGGAGCTGCCGTTCCACAAAATGCTTTTAAACGGCGAGCTGCCGCTCACCATCGGCGGTGGCATCGGGCAGTCGCGCCTTTGTATGCTTCTGCTCGGCAAAGTACATATCGGCGAGGTGCAAGCTTCCCTCTGGGACGAGGAGACCCGCCGCATCTGTGCCGAAAAGGGCGTTATCCTGCTGTAATTGTGCTTGAAGCTGAATAAAACGGAAGCCCTCTGCTGCGGTTCTTACTTTGCAGCAGGGGGCCTTTTCTATGCCGAAAAAATCTATAAAGACGGAAAAGTGTTTTAGCGTTCGCGGAGTTCAGCTGAATTTTTAACCGACAAAGAGGTATGCTCAGCACTTCGTCCACTTCATCAAAAGCGATTTTGGCAGGATATGCGCTAAGAAGCGGTAGAACTTATAAAATCCGCCCATGGTGCAGGCGCTTTTGCCTTTTAATCCGGCTTTCAGGGCGCAGGTCGCCATTTTTGCGGGCGACTGGTGCGGCAGCATGTCGAGCGTGCGGCTTTTATGCGCGGGGCGGTCGGCAACCTGCCAGAACTCCGTAATCATCGGGCCGGGGCACACGGCAAGGACGTTGATCTTTTTGGGCTTTAATTCCTCACGCAGCGCGCGGGAGAAGCTTTGCACGTACGCCTTTGTGGAGCAATACACTGCCATGCGCGGTGTGGGCGCAAACGACGCGATGGACGAGATGTTCAGGATAAGCCCGCCCGTTTTCATATACGGCAGGCTGTACCGCGTGACGGCGGTCAGTGCGCGGCAGTTCAAATCGATCATCGCGGTCTGGCTTTCGACGTCGCTTGTCGCAAAATCGCACAGCTTGCCAAAGCCCGCATTATTGATGAGCAGTGAAATTTCCGGCTTTTCGCGTTCAAGCAAAGCGTTAAATTGTTTTAATGCGGCGGAGTCGGTGAGGTCGAGCGCGATGGGGCGCAGATTTTTTTCCGGGAACTGCGGCTTTAATGCTTCCAAGCGGTCTTCGCGGCGAGCGATGAGCCAATAGGTGTCGATCTCCGGGCAAAGGGTGACAGCGGCGCGTAAAAACTCGATGCCAAGTCCTGAGGAAGCGCCTGTGATCACGGCGATTTTCATAGTGACTGTCCTTTCAAAATTTTCCGATGGTTGTGTCTCCATTCTACCGCCGCTTCAGCTGCCTGTCAAACGCCTTTTTGGACAATTTGTAAATTCGCGCGAAAAAAATGCAAAAAACGGTATAAATTTTCGTGAAAGTGTGGTACAATGGCAATAATTACTGTGATGCGTACGCACCGTGTACGCAGAAAGGACGCATACATGACAAATCAAAGAAAAAGCATGCGCTTTATAGGCTGTCTGCTGGCAGTTTTCATGCTGGCAGTTGTTTTTTGTCTGCCGGCTTTGGCGGACAGCGCATCATCGAACACATACACGATTCCGGACACGAACATGACCGTCACAATCCCCGAGGGCGCGACGGTGCTTTCCGTCGATACCCCGGCGGGCGATGCCGCGTGGAGCAAGGCAGGCATTTTGGACGCGAGCGAGAAGATCAAGGAAATGCAGAAAAACGGGACCACGGCGGAGATTGTTGCGGCAAACGGCGATACCATAGCCGTAGCGGCGAAGTCTTCCGATTACGCGAACTCCGTTTTTAACCTCAATAATCTGGATGAAAAGGGCAAGAAGGATTTTTTGAAATACATGGAGCCGTCTTCCATGGACGGCAGCACGACCGGCACCATCACGTGGTACGACCACGCACAGATTCCGTTCTTTATGATCGACATCTGTGCGGAGAATATCAAGGAGGAGGGACCCGTGTACGAGCGCCTCTATGGTACGCTGTACGACGGCAAGATTGTTTCGTTTGACCTCTTCGGCGATACGAAAGAAATCTCGGAGGAGACGGACGCATTCATGCGCGCCGTGGTCGATTCCGCCGTCATCTCTGCCTTTGCGGAAGCACCTACGATTGAAAACGGTTTGAGCAGACAGAGCGCTGTGACGCTCGGCGCAGTGGGTGTGCTCATTGTGCTGCTCATCGTTTACTTTGTGACGACGCACAGCCGCAACAAGCGTGAAAAGCAGCTTAGAAAAGAGACGGCGGATCGCCTTGCGGAATACCGCCGCTCGAAGCAGGACGACGAATCCGTCGGTACGGGCGCGTTGCGTTTTGTAAACGAGACCGACCACGACGACGCGGCCATCAAGACGTTCGCGAACTATCAGGCGTATCACTTGCAAATTTTCATGCCGGTGTTCACGGTCGTTTTGAGCGTCATCGCGCTGTACGTCGTGTGGCAGCTCGGCAATTTCGACAGCAACTGGTGGGTCATGCTACTGCTTATCGGCTTTGCGATTTACAGCCTTTATAAGCTTGCGACGGCTTCCACCAACACGGCAAAGGTGCTTATGCGCTCCTACGGTAAGCTGCGTAACCGCCGCGCCGCGTACTATTTCTACGATGGCGACTTCCGCATCACGGGTTTACAGGCTTCTAACCTGCACCCGTATTTCCAGATCAGCCGCATGTATGAGACGAATGAATATTTCTATATGTATTTTGGCGAGGGCAATACGTACTTTATCCGCAAGGACGGCTTTAAGCAGGGAGACGCCGATGCGTTCCGCACCTTTATGAAGGAAAAGCTCGGCAAGCGCTTTAAGTAAAAGCAACAAATAAACAACAAAATAATAGGAACGCGCAACAAATGAAAATCGACCGCGCGGGCTTTATGCGGTATAATAGGGGCGCTTTGAAAGCAGCCCCGAAAGAGAGGATTTCTTACATGATCGGTATTATCGGAGCGATGGAGATTGAGGTCGCGGGCATCACCGCGGCGCTGACAGACCATAAAACGGAAACGCTGTGCGGCGTTACGTTCCACACGGGCAAGCTGAACGGCACGGACGTTGTCGCCGCAAAATGCGGCGTGGGCAAAGTGAACGCGGCCATGTGCACGGCGGCGATGATCCTCAGCTACGCGCCGTCCGTCGTCATCAACACGGGCGTTGCGGGCGGCATCGGCGAGGGCGTGAAGATCGGCAATATGGTCGTTGCGTCCCACACCGTGCAGTACGATTACGACACCACCGCCATCGGCGAGCCGAAAGGCTTCGTAATGATCGGCAGTGAGGGTGTTGTGCAGCTGCCGACGAGCGCGAAGCACAATGCGGTGCTCGAAAAGTACGCCGAGAAGATCTACAACGGCGTGCACACGGGCGTCATTGCGACCGGCGACCGCTTTGTGGCGGATCCCGCCTTCTGTTTGCAGCTGAAAGCCGAGTTCGGCGCAATCTCCTGCGAGATGGAGACCGGCGCTGTGGCACAGGTGTGCGCGGTGAATAAAACGCCGTTCTGCGGTCTGCGTGCCATCTCCGATAACGCGAACGACGAGGGCAGCGTCGATTTTGAGACGTTTGCAAAATCCTCTGCGGAAAAGTGCATCGAGCTTTTGAAAGATGCTGTGGGTGAGCTGAACGAAGTGCAGTAAGACAGTTTGGTTTAGAGCGAAAGGAAAGAATGTATGCAGAACAAATATCTTGCCATGACCCCGCCAATGGGTTGGAATTCATGGAACACCTTTACATGGAACATCAACGAAGACCTCGTGTGCGGCGCAGCAGACGCTCTGTGCGCAAGCGGCCTTAAAGATAAAGGCTATGAGTACGTCGTCATCGACGATTGCTGGAGCCTCAAGCAGCGCGACGAAAACGGCCGCCTTGTGCCGGATCCGGAGAAGTTCCCGCACGGCATGAAGGCTGTGGCGGACTATGTGCACTCGAAGGGCCTCAAGTTCGGCATGTACTCCTGCTGCGGCACGCACACCTGCGCGGGCTACCCGGGCAGCTTTGAGCATGAGTTCGTAGATGCCGAGACGTTTGCTTCCTGGGGCGTCGATTACCTTAAGTACGACAACTGCTATAAACCGAAGCACATGGACGGCGAAGTGCTCTACAAGCGCATGTCCCTTGCGCTGCGCAACTGCGGCAGAGACATCGTGCTCTCCGCCTGCAACTGGGGCAACGAAGACGTGCACAGCTGGATCAGAAGCTCCGGCGCACAGCTGTTCCGCTCCACGGGCGATATTCAGGATAACTGGGAATCTGTAAAGAACCTGTTCCTCTCTCAGCTCGATAAGACGGCGTTCAGCGGCCCGTACTGCCACAACGACATTGACATGCTCATCGTCGGCATGCACGGCTCCAGCAACAACGAGTTCATCGGCAACATCGGCTCCTGCTCCGACCTCGAATACCGCTCGCACTTCGCACTGTGGGCCGTCATGGGCTCCCCGCTGATGATTGGCTGCGACGTGCGCAATATGACCGATGTGACGCTTGAAACGCTCGGCAACGAAGACCTCATCCGCATCAACCAGGATATCGAGTGCCGCGCGCCGTACTGCATCCGCCAGTGGAACAACCCGGAGAACGTCATGGCACTCGTAAAGCCCCTTTCCGACGGTTCTCTTGCCATCTGCTTCGTAAACTTCGGCGATAAAAAGAGCGAAATGTCCCTGCAGTTCTGGGATATGGGCATCTCTTATGCGGAGAACATCGGCCTCTCCTTCTACAACTGCTATACAAAGCAGGATGAGGGCAAGTTCGCCGAGCGCTACGTGGCGCAGGTGGAGCCGCATGACACCATGGTGTTCATTGCAAAGCCCGTGAAGCTGAAATAATGGCAAACTATAAAACCTGCCGCACCTGCGGCGCACCGCTCCACGATGACGACATCGCCATTTACCGCAAGCTCGTCTACCGCGGCGCGGAGGACTTTTTGTGCATACAGTGCCTTGCGGATTATTTCAAGTGCCCGAAAGAGGAAATCGAAAAGCGCATCCGCTATTACCGCGAAAGCGGCGTGTGCACGCTGTTCCGCTGATTCTATCCCGTAAATTAACACCGCCGGAGGATTTTTTTGCCTTCCGGCGGTTCGGCGTTTTCATTTATAAGAAATCCATTTCGCAAAAAGGAGATACCACTATGGCCGATACCATATCTGTCAGTATCATTATCACGTTTGCAGCAGAGCTGCTGTTTTCGCTTGCGCTGCCCATCCTTGCCCTTGTCATCTGGAAAAAGAAGGAGGGCACAGAGCTTCGCCCGGCGTGGATCGGCGCGGCGGCCTACTTTGTGTTCGGTATGGTGCTGGAGCAGCTCATCAATGCCGCTGTGCTCGGCACGGGCAGCTCCGCCGTTTCCGCGTTCCTGCTCGGCCACCCGTGGCTTTACGCCGTGTATGGCGGTCTTTCGGCTGGCATTCTGGAGGAGACCGCACGCTTTCTCGTATATAGAACGATGCTGAAGGACAGCGTGGGCCGCGAAAACGCTGTTACGTTCGGCGTCGGCTTCGGCGGGCTCGAGTGCATCATGGTGCTGGGTCTTACGGTGCTCTCTACGCTCATGATGTCCATCTCGTTCAATAACATGGGAGCAGAGGCGTTTGCCGCGCAGTATGCGAACTCGGAGTACCAGATCGTCCTTGAGACCATCGCGGAGATCAATGCCATCAGCCCTCTTGCCGGCGTGATGAACTGCGTGGAGCGCACTGCGGTGTTCGCACTGCAAATTGAGCTTTCCGTTTTGATGTTCGGCGTGGTGCGTTCGCAGAAATTCTGGCTGTACCCCGTCAGCATCCTGCTGCACGCGGTTGTTGGCTTCCTCGCAGCGCTGTATCAGACGAACGTGCTTACCTCCGTCTATCTTTTGGAGGTGCTGCTCGTTGTGTACGCCGTGGCGGTCTTCTTCCTCGCACGCAAGGTCTACGGTGAGCTGCCCATGGAAAAATCGCGCGAGCTTGACCATTTCGGCAGAGTGATTAAGCGCAAATGAGTTTAGAGGTTAAAGCCTGTGCCGCACTTACAGAGCCGGAGCGTGCAGAAATTCTCGCGCTGCAAAATGAAGTATACAGCGGCGAAAATCTAAAGAATACGGTCTGGCTGCAAACGGAAAGCCACTTTGACCGCACCGTACCGTGCTTTTATCTCGGTCGTGAAAACGATGCGCTCACTGCATTTTTGTCGCTGTTTCTGCCGACGCAGGAGGAGGCCGAGGTAACGGCGTTCACGAAGCAATCCGCGCGAAATTGCGGGCAATTCACGGCACTTTTGCACGCCGCCGCAAAGGAAATGCAGGTGCACGGCGTGCCTGATTTTTTGTTTGACCTCGAGCCGCAAAGCGAAACGGGAAAGGCGTACCTTAAAAAGCACTTTCCGAACGCCGTCCACAGCCACACGGAATATCGCATGACGTGCGAGCCGGCGGTTTTCCCACTGCCGGAAAACATAACCGTAAAGTGTGTGACGGGGGAGACGCTCGCGGACTATCTGTCCGTTTCCCTGCGCAAATATAAAAATTTTGAAGCCGCAAAAGAGATGCTCCTCGCCGAAAATCGCACGGCGTATGTGCTGTATGTAAACGGTGAGCCCATCGGCGTGTTTGACCTCGCGGGGGAAAAAACGGACGAAACGTTGTCCCTCTGCGGCGTGGCGGTAAAAGCCGGTGAGCGCGGCAGGGGCTACGGCAAACTCCTTATGCGCGCGGCGCTGACTGAAGCCAAAAACGCGGGCAAAGGCATCGAGCTCGACGTCGATTCCGAAAACCCGTCCGCCTTAAATTTATACCGCTCTTTCGGCTTTGCGCCGACTTTTGAAGTGGAATACTGGCGTGTGTCCGTGCACGATTGCCTGTAAAAAATGACCCCCGCACTCTCGTGTGTTAACGAGAATGCGGGGGCGTTTAAATTCAACTTATTGCACAAAAAGCCGCACTTTTCCCGTGATGCCACTCGCGGGCAGTGTCATATACGTCGAAAAGAAATCCTGCATACGCTGTGCAAGCGTGTTGCAGACGAACACTTCTACGTCGTTTTCGCCCGCTTTTACGGCTTCCGTAATATCCCAGCGGTACGGGCGGCAGATGCGCTGCCCCATGTCCTTTCCGTTTACGAACAGCCGTGCCGTTACGCCGACGTTTTCAAATTCAAGCTCTACGTGTGCCGTATCGTTTATGTTGAGCTTTGTCTTATACCGCATTTCGCCGGAGAACTCCGTTTCACCGTTTTTGCCCGTGATGTTAAAAAGCTTCGAGCTTTTACGGAACGGCCTGAATTCTGTCTCCTTGCCCGTCTCACGCAGGTCAATGTCCCACAGCGTCTCAATCTCCGCCATATGCAGACCCTCGGATTTCTCCGGAAAGCCTGCCCATTCATCTTCCGTAGCGCTGCCGAAAATGAGGATCACCGATTGCCCCGCTTCAAGTGCGAGCTCGACTGTGCCGTCTGCCGTCTCGCCACGCGTATAGACACCGTTTAACAGATCCGTCGCGATGTATTTGCCGCTGACGGGCAGCGAAAGCGTCTCCTGTACCGCGTTCGGCGCTTCGTTGAAGACAAAGAAGCTTGTCGCTTCGCCGCGCGTGAACTTTGCAATGCGCAGCAGGTGCTCCTTTGCGTTATATTCGTGCGCGAGGCCGCTTCCTTTGATGTGCGCTGCAAGCTTTTGAAGCGGCACGATCTCGTTTTCACTGATATTCACGCAGTCCGGTGCGTAATCGACAAAGAATACCGGCACGCCTGCGTTTTTGAGCGCTTCGCAGATTTTTGCAAAGCGCTCCGGCAGCTTTCTGCACGCCGGCACGACGAGGTATTTGTACCCGCGCCCAAAGCGTCCGTTGTTCTTTTCCGCCGTCTCCAGATAATCGAGCGGCACGATGTCGTAGAAAATTTGCGCGTCATAGCACGCTTTTGCAGGCTTTTGCGTCAACATGGCGCTTGATTTGTCCATCCACTCGGCTTCCGCGTGGTATAAAATTGCGCCGGAGGCTTCCATTTCCGCGCCGTACAGATAGTGCGCCGCACGGTTCACGTAGTGCATCAGCTGCGTGAAGCCCGCAAACTGCGGGTCGTTGCCGTCTGCGCCAAAGTGCGGCGGACAGTCGCGGTCGGGGAAGAAATCGTCAAATGCGTGCGGCACAAAGTGGTTTACTCCGCGCACAAGCAGGAAGTCCATCAACCATTTCATGACGTTCGCGCCTTCTGCCCAACCGTATGCGCCGAACACCTCGCACATGGCGCGACCATTCATGTTCGGATTTTGCCGCGCGTGCGAAGCCGCAAGCTGCCCCAAAACGTAGTGGAAGAATTCGCCGTCCACCATGCCGCCCGAGACGAGCGCCGCCGTTTTGTAGTCGGCCATGCCGGGCATTACCTGGTGCAGCACAATGTCTATGCCACTCATGTCCTGCCCGTCGAGCCCGCGGAAGTAATGTCCCGCACTGCACCCAAGACGCGCGTGCGCGTTCATGTCTTCAATCAAATGCCCAATGTATTGCACACCGTGCGCACGGCACCAATCGCCGAGCGGATAGGAGAAATTCTTTTTCCAAAGCAACGTCACGGCGTCCATGTACGCAAGGCGAATTTCCGCGGTCAGCTCGTCATGTGCATACCACAAAATCGGCAGATAGAGCGTCGGCTCGTCGATGCCGTCTTTTGCCATGCGCACGGCGACCGCGTCGCGCCATGGCAGCATCACGCCGGGTTGGCCAACCGAACGGTTATAGATACCGGTGTCGCACCCCGTCATGCCAAAATGCGGCGCGTCAAAGCCCGGCTCATCGGAGAAAAATCCCGCGAGCGTGTTGCCGAAATACTTTGCATAGTGGTCGTAATGCGGCTCGTACACGGCTTCAATGAGCTTGTGCACCGATTCTTTTGAGAGCATGTCGATATAGTACTTTTTGTTTTCTTCGCCGCTGAACGTCTCAAACACGAAAAATACGCGGTAAAGCCCCTCGGGCACACTGAAATATACGAATTTATCCTCCGGCTGCACGTCAAGCTCAATCGGTTCGCCGGTCAGCTCTTCATCTTTGCCCGTGCGGCGGAACAGCACGGCGGAAACGAGCTTTTCCTCCGGCGTGTGCATTGGCACCAAGACGGACGCTTCCGCCATGGGTCCCATCACGTCCACATGCGATTCCCGCAGGAATTTTCGACGCAGGTTCAGGTCTTCGTGCTCTAAAATACTGTTTGCGTAGCCCGTCGGGAAATGCTTATCGTCGAGAATCCACACGCGCATGCCGCGCTTTTCGGCTTCCGCCAAAATAATGTCCATCGTCTTCCACCACGCGTCCTCGCAGAAGTGTTCATACGGGCGCGATTCCACACAAAATGCGCGGCAACCGCTCTCATAGATCTTCTGTACGCGTGCGGGAATCTCCGCGTCGTGCCCGTCGTGCTGCCAGAAAAACGGCAGCAGGTAGTTTTCCGTTTTATTTTCCAGTATACTTTTCAAAATTGGTTCCATTTGAATTCCCCCAAAAGAGTTTTATAAATAAACCTGTATCGACGCCATCGCGTACACGGCGAGGTAATATAGGATCAGTGCACCGTTTTTCTGTGTGCCCGTAATGCCGCAGATGAAATCCCGCGCAACGAACAAGTCCGAAATGCAGAACGCCGCTGCACCCAACGCGAACAGTATCCACTGCGGCGAGACAGCAAACGGCAACGTGCCCGCCATAGCTGTCATGAACGAAAGCACGAGCGGGTACAGCACCATCGGGAGCAGCATAGAGCCGAGCGAATGCAGATATTGCCGAAAAATCAGTGCAATGATGCCGTAAATAATCAAAGCTGCAACGACCGTGCCCCACCGAAACCCGCCGAGCTGTGCAATATACCCGATAAGCACAAGGTGCGCGAGTCCGAACGAGATTACGCCGAAGCGAAAATCGCGCTCAATGACAAAATCCGCGATGCAGCAGAATAAAAGCGCCAAAGCGAGCAGCCACGCGTTCGCCGGGCGATTAAACAACACGATGCCGAGCACCGCCGTGATGACCGCTACGAACGTTGCGCCGCACTTTGCGGCTGAGCGCCACATCGTGCTGCCGAACGAGCGCGTGGTATTATAGACGTAACAGAACGAGAGCATCATCGGCAATGAGATGAGTGGCCAAAGCACACGAAACACGCGCATAAAAATGCCTCCTTTTCCACAATTATAACAAATGTCCCCGTAAAATCAAGCAAAAGAAAAGCCACCGACAGAGGATCGGCAAAATCCACTGTCGGCGGCGTGTTGACTTGTTAAATATTACCCATGAAAGCCGTAGCTGATGCACCAGAAGACGCACACAACGGCAAGCACGATGCACTGCACGATGAGCAAAGCACGGGAAATGGTGCGCTTATTGATGCCGGAGTTCGGGGAGAAGCTCCAAACGGCAGCCATGATAAGTCCCAAAACCGGAACGAGCTGGATGAGGAACATCATCACGCACTCGGAAACGGAAAGCGCAATGGTGTTTTCCGGCAGATATTCCACGGCGCGGCCGGGTCTGGAGGAAGCCTGCACAGCGTTATCATACAAAACCGGTGTTACGCCCTGGTTATAAACCGTTGCGCAGGGGGTCTCGATATCGGAACGAATTCTTTCCGGGTCCCTCGGCTGTATATTTTTTGTATAGGTTTCATTGAGCATCATAAAAGGTCTCCTCCTTATAAAACGGACGGTTCAAGTA
This sequence comes from Hominenteromicrobium sp., assembly GCF_046974225.1. Taxonomy (NCBI): domain Bacteria; kingdom Bacillati; phylum Bacillota; class Clostridia; order Eubacteriales; family Oscillospiraceae; genus Hominenteromicrobium; species Hominenteromicrobium sp. The sequence continues at coordinate 96,862 of NZ_JBKWAE010000005.1, forward strand.
AAAAGTGTTTTTATCTCGCGGACATATTTCCGCGTCTCTTCCTGTATACAGAATAACATGAAAAGGGCATTTTATCAAGTATTATCTAAAAAAAGGTAAAGTTTATTGCGCTGCTTACGCTTTAAATGCTTAAATTGTTCACAGCATATACGCAATTTGTCCGCGATACAAATACACTTTGCAACTTGATAAACCCGGTAATTCATGCTATTTTAAAATTGACCTTATTATACGGCAATTTTTGAGAAAGAAGGAAAAAATATGCAGCTTTGCAGTGTAAAAGCTCCATGCGAAGTCTGACCCCGGGCGGGTCCGCATGGAGCGTTTAGCCATGCCGAAAAGTTATGTGAAAGCGGAAAGCTTAGGAAGACGATGTCGATTGATTTAACGCCGGTCAGCGGCAAGGGAGCTTTCGTTCGAGACCCGTTAAGATACGGTGCGGTAGCAGTTTGTGAACAGCTTCGTATTAAAACTGCATAATCCTTTACGGGATAATTTGACAGGGATTCCAAAGTTGAGATTAAATATTGACAAAATGGTATGTCAGAATAGACAAGGGAAAATTAAGAAAAAAGGCAGCTTTACACGCAATCTCCCGCTGTATCTTTTGATGATTCCCGGTCTTCTTTATCTTATCATCAACAATTATCTGCCGATGTTCGGCTTGACCTTTGCATTTAAGAAAATCAACTATACAGTCGGTGTTTTTGAAAGCCCGTGGGTGGGTCTGGATAACTTCACCTATCTTTTTAAGACAAGTGACGCCTTTGTAATCTTCCGCAATACACTTTGCTATAATCTGGCATTTATCGTACTCGGTACGGTTTTGGCAATCGTTGTGGCGATTTTCCTTGAGCAGGTACGCACGAAAATGCTGCGTGTTTATCAGACGAGCATTCTGATTCCGTATCTTCTGTCCATTACGGTTGTCAGCTATCTGGCATTTGCATTTCTCAGCTCGGATAACGGTTTTATCAACAATTCAATCTTAAAGCTGCTTGGTATGGACGAGATCAGCTGGTATTCCTCGCCGAAATACTGGCCTTTTATCCTCACGTTCATTTATCTGTGGAAAAGCTTCGGCTATTCGTCTATCCTCTATTTTGCGACTCTGATCGGCATCGACGATTCTTATTATGAGGCGGCGGTTATTGATGGTGCTTCCACATGGCAGCAGATTCGTCACATCACGCTCCCGTGCCTCAAGACCACAATCATTACGTTGGTTATTATGCACATCGGCAGAATGTTCTATTCGGATTTTGGTCTGTTTTATCAGGTGCCGATGAACAACGGTCTTCTGTTCAGTGTAACAAACACAATTGATACGTATGTTTACCGCGGACTCCTGCAACTCAACGATGTTGGTCGTTCCTCGGCAGCCGGTTTCTTACAGTCTATTCTCGGTTTTGTTCTGGTTATGATTACGAATATGATTACGAGAAAGATCGATAAAGAAAGCGCGTTGTTCTGATTATACGGGAAAGGGATGATACTATGATTACCACAAGTAAGTCTGCTAAAATTATACCGCATATTGTTCTGATAATCTTAACGTTGGTGTGCTTGCTTCCGCTCTTGCTCCTGTTGATGGCATCCCTCACGGATGAACAAACACTTATGCTGAACGGTTATTCCTTCTTTCCGGAAAAATTCAGTGCGGATGCTTATACGTATATCTTTAAAACAGGAAAAACGGTTTTGCGCGCGTATGGCATTACCTTCTTTGTAACGGCAGTCGGTACAGTCTGCAATGTATGCATGACGGTATGCCTGTCTTATCCGCTTGCACGCCCGGGCCTCAAAGGTCGAAATGCGATCGCATTCTTTGTGTTTTTTACGATGCTCTTTAACGGCGGTCTCGTGCCGACGTACATTATGTATTCGCAGTTCTTTCATATTCGCGATACGATCTTTGCCCTTTTGATCCCGAGTTTTCTGATGAGTCCGTTTAACGTAATTCTAATGCGCAATTACTTTAAAACGAATATCCCGGATGCAATCATCGAAGCCGCAAAGCTGGACGGCGCAAGTGAACTGCGTACGCTCGTCAACGTCGTATTGCCTATGTCAACACCGATCATCGGAACGATTGGTCTGATGTCCGGTCTGGCTTACTGGAACGACTGGACGAACGGTCTGTACTACCTTGTAAAACGTACGGATCTGTACAGTATTCAGAACGTTCTGACGAATATGCTTAACAACATTCAGTTTCTCAAAACCGCAACGCAGCTGCAGGGCATCAATATTGAAATGGGTACACTTCCGAGCGTCAGCATCCGTATGGCAATCGCAGTTGTGGCTGTTATCCCGGTCATGATCGTGTATCCGTTTATTCAGAAATCTTTCGTCAAAGGCATCGTCATTGGCGGCGTCAAGGGTTGATAAAAAGGGGAAAGAGCATGTCTGACTGGAAAAAATATATGGAACAAAGTGATGCTTACGCAGCGTCGCTCTGTAAAAAATCGCATAAAGTCTACGATGTAGATCCTTATGTTATGGTTTTTGAAGATGAAGATGTGCCCGGTATTTTTCATATCTATTATGATGCACACAGCAAGGGCGCAAGTGCGTGGATGCACCTGATTGTCGGACATGCGACGATCGTTTATACAAATGATCGTATTTAACGCGTTTTAAAAAACTGCTTATTTTGGAGGTAAAAGTATGGCACAAATCCATTGCAATTTCTTTTCGTATTCACTTTGTCACGGCGTTGATATCGAAGTGACGCTTCCGTCTTTTACATCCTGCAATATGGATGATCCGCATACACACAGCTTGCCGGGGAAGTTCCCGGTTGTATATTTGCTGCATGGTAAGGGAAACGACTATATGTCTTGGCTCCGCTATACAAGCGTTGAGAGATATGCAGAAGAAAAAAGGATTGCTATCGTTACATTCTCTGTCGGAAACAAGGCGTATATGAATGATGATATGGGCGACAATTACTACGATTTCCTGAATCAGGAACTTCCTGAATTTGTTGAAGCCTATTTCCCGATTTCCGACAGTCCGAAGGATCGCTATATTGCGGGCCTTTCCATGGGTGGCTACGGCGCGTTGCTGCACGGCATTGAGAATCCGGACCGGTACAGCGCGATTGGTGCCCTTTCGCCGGCCGTATTCTCGAAAAAGGATATGGAAAGCAAAAAGACGAAGGGGCCGCAGTGGGTGGATCTTTACGCTGCGACAGAAAAAGCTGTGGCAGAGGGTAAGAAGCTGCCGGATCTCTTTCTGAGCATCGGCGACAGAGATTTCCTTTATAAGAATGTGCAGGAATACCATAAATTTGTTGAACCAATCTGGAAGAGCGGCCGGCTGCGCTATGATGACCTGCCCGGTTATGAGCACGAATTTGCCATTTGGGATCTTGAAATCAATAATTTCCTCGACTGGATCGACAGAGGGGATGTCTACAAGAAGATGGGTGCCAACAAAGTGTAAAGCAAAGGAAGACGGCAATGAAAATTTCAGAAATCATTGATAAATTAGAAGCATATCACGGACCGCTGGAGCCGGAGCGCAGAACGTGCGACATCGTGCAATACGGCGATCCGGATCAGGTCTGCACAGGAATCGTGTTGTCCTGTTGCCCAACGGCAGAGGTCATTCGTAAAGCTGCTGAGCTGGGGTGCAATTTAATCATCGGCCATGAGCCTCTTTTCTACGACGGATGGAACGAGACCGATTGGCTTCAGGATAACTGTGTGTATCAGGCAAAAAAACAACTTCTTGACCGTCTCGGTATCGTTGTATATCGCGATCACGATCATATCCACAATCATAGACCCGACGGTATCTTTTCCGGGTTGGCTAAAATGCTCGGCTGGGAACAGTATCAGGAGACGGAAAACTATTTTCCGGGAACTGCGTACCACTTGCCGCTCACTACGGTCCGCGCGGTGGCGGAGCATGTTGCGCATACCATGCAGATTGACGGAATTCGCATTATAGGAGACCCTGAAATGCCTGTGGAGCGCGTAGCTATCGTCGGACATTTTTTCGGAACGGACTGGGACAGGCAAAATATACAGCTCATTGAAAAAATGAATTGCGATTTGATCATTCCCGGTGAGGTGATCGATTGGACAATCGGCGAGTATGTGCAGGATGCAAATACTTTGGGAATCCGACGTGCGCTGCTGAATGTCGGGCACTTCAATTTGGAAGAACCCGGAATGCGGTATATGGCACAGTGGTTGCCGAAAGTGCTTGCGTGTGATCTTCCGATCCATTTTGTACAATCCGGTAACAGTTTTAGCTGGCTTTCGTTCAAAAAGGCAGAAGAAGGCAAGAGATTATAAAAATATGGAGGTAAGTAAACTTGACTGCAGATTTGATGTTGACGCTTGAAAAAGCCATGCAGGCATGGCAGCCCCCGGAAATTCCGGAAGATATTCCGCAGGGAGATACTCCGGGAGACAAAATATGGATTGGACCGCAGCAGAAAGAAAAAGCCGCAAAGATTTTTCCGGTAGTTTTACCTATGCTGCGCGAAGTTCTGGAAAAATCACCGGCAAAACGAGCGGTTATTACGGTGTGCGGTGGATCCGGCGTGGGAAAAACGGGTATTTCGTCCCTTTTAACATACTATTTTAATCAACTCGGAATCGGGTGCTATACGCTGTCCGGCGACAATTACCCTCGTCGTATTCCTTCTTTGAATGACGCGGAGCGTATGCGAATTTTCCGTTTAGCAGGCATACGCGGTATGCTGGAACAGAATGTTTATACCCCGGATGCTGCACGTGAACTTAAAGTACTGCAGGAAGCGGAAACGGACTCTGCGTCAAAAGAAGCAGACAGATACCCGTGGCTGACCGTATATCAAAAATCCGGTCGAAAGGCGTTGGCGGAATATCTCGGTTCCGAACAGGAACAGGAGTTTGATGAACTGTCCAAAACGCTGACACAGTTTAAAAGCGGTGCGGATAAGATATGGCTGAAAAGAATGGGCCGCACGGAGACGGAGCTTTGGTATGAAGAAAAGAATTTTCGGAATATTTCGGTGATTATTCTCGAATGGACGCACGGCAATTGCGGAAAGTTTGACGGTGTGGATATTCCGATCCTGCTGAACAGTACACCGGCTGAAACGAGAGAATACCGTCTGCTTCGTGCTCGAGATGCAAATACAGATACGCCGTTTATTGCTATGGTTTTGGAGATAGAGCAGGGTATGTTAGAAAACCGAGCACAAGCTGCAAAAATTATCTTGTCAAAATCCGGCGACTTTTTAACTTACGAACAGTTTAAGCGGCAAATGGACGCCGGCCGATAGGAGATATTGTATGTGTGACGGTGATTTCTGCCTTGGCCCGATGCTGAATGCTTATCCTGACAGCTTGGGCGGCACATTAAAGGAATGTATATCGTTTTTGGAACAGCCGGAAATGAAGGACGTATTTTCTTCGTTCTATATTCTTCCAAGCCTGTTCAACACCGATCTGGATCGCGGATTTTCTGTTATAGACTATCGACTCAATGACTTGCTGGCAGAACAAACGGATCTCGATGCGCTGCGCTCAATGGGAATTGACTTGAAGTTGGATTTTGTACTAAATCATGCTTCGGTGCTTTCCGAGCAATTTCAGGATATACTGAAAAACGGGGAACAATCCCTCTATCGTGACTTCTTTATAGATTGGAACAGATTTTGGGCAGGTCATGGAACGATGACCGAGGAGGGATATATCCGGCCGGACCCCGAACTGCTGCAAAATATGTTTTTCCGTAAACCCGGCTTGCCGATTTTAATGGTGAAGTTTCCTGACGACAGCAATGTTCCGTATTGGAATACTTTCTATCAGGAAGTTGTCTATTCCCATGTAGATGCGCAGGACTTTATGGCAATCACACACGGAAAATATGCTCCGGCAGTTCGGTTGGCTTCTTTGGTCAATGCGGCTGTCGAGCAGGGCAAATGGCCCGAGCAGACGGAACTTGGTCAATTGGAGGTGTATCGCGGTGCGGTGGTTGACTTCATGGAAAGAAATCGTCGATATTTGGGTCAGATGGATCTGAATATCCGTTCACCGCTCGTTTGGGAATTCTACAAAAATACGCTGCAAACACTTGCCGGTTACGGCGCAAAAATCGTTCGTCTGGACGCCTTTGCCTATGCACCGAAAGAGCCGGGTGCACGGAATTTCTTGAATGATCCGGGAACATGGGAGTTGCTCGGCAAGGTGACAGATTTGGCAAAACCGCTGGGTATCACGCTTTTGCCGGAGATACATGCCAGCTATGCGGAGGGAACATACCGCACGATTGCAGAAAAAGGGTATATGGTGTATGACTTTTTCCTACCCGGATTATTGCTGGATGCACTTGAACGAAGGTCCGGAGAAGTTCTTGTACAGTGGATACGGGAAATCTGTGACCGCAAAATGCTGACTGTTAATATGTTGGGCTGTCATGATGGTATTCCGTTGTTGGATTTAAAAGGGTTGCTTTCGGAAGAAAGAATCCAAAGCCTCATTGATACAGTGGTGTCCCGTGGTGGATATGTGAAAGATCTGCACGGCGCAAAAAACGTATACTATCAAGTAAATGCCACGTATTACAGCGCGCTGGGAGAAGATGACAAAAAAATGCTTCTGGCACGGGCAATACAGCTTTTCATGCCGGGCAAACCGCAGGTTTGGTATCTGGATCTGTTTGCCGGTCGTAATGATCATGCTGCCGTTCAAAGGGCGGGTGCCGGTGGGCATAAAGAAATCAACCGCACGAACCTGACATGCTCTGATATAGCTGCCGGAATGAAAAAGCCGATTGTGCAAAAACAAATCGAGCTTTTGCGGATGAGAAACCGGTTTCCTGTTTTTTCTGCAAATGCAAAAATCGTGGCTGAAGTGAACGGAACAAAAATGGATATTCGTTGGCAATCCGGCTCCGAAGAAGCGGTTCTCCAAACAGATTTCGGCGATTATTCCTTCTCTGTCTCCATTCGAGATACGTCTTCCGATACAGAATATTTCAAGTACGATTCGTAATGTGTATGGCGATTTAGCCGGAATTGAAAATAAGATGCACTGAGAGGTACGATTTTATCAAAAAAGTCTTGGCGACTGTTTGCAGCTCCTGCTGTGTCGCCAAGACTTTCTTTATGCTTTTAAAGCTTAATAATACCGAATGACCGCGATAACCTTGCCGAGAATGGTGATTTCATCGGAGATGATGGGCTCGAAATCCGGGTTTTCGGGCTGGAGACGGAACGTGCCCTTCTCCTTATAGAAGCGCTTCACGGTGGCTTCATCGCCGATCATGCCGACCACGATCTCGCCGTTTTCCGCCACGGGCGTTTTCTCTGCGATGACATAGTCGCCGTCCAGAATGCCGGCGTTGATCATGCTCAGGCCGTCCACGTGCAGCGCGAAAAGCTCCTTGCCGCTTTTGTCCGGGTAGGGAATATAGCCCTCAATGTCTTCCACGGCCAGAATGGGCAGACCGGCCGTCACCTTGCCGAGAATCGGCACCTGCTTTGCGGCAGATGCGCCCACAATGTGAATGGAGCGATTCAGGCCCGCATCGCGTGTGATATAGCCAAGCGCCTCCAAAGATTTCAAGTGGGAATGCACCGTAGAGGTGGAGCGCAAACCGGTCGCCGCGCAGATCTCACGCACAGAGGGCGGCACGGCACGTTCCGCCATGGTGGAGCAAAGATAGTCATATACAAGCTGCTGGCTTTTCGTTAAACTCGCCATATGCGATTCCTCCGTTTTAATACAATATCAGTCCCGTAGAAATGGGCAGTTCTTTAATTAAAACCATTGTATCATATATTTTCGAAAAATGCAAACGATTGTTTGCTTTTTCTGCGGATTTTCTCGAAAAAAGCGTTCATAAATGCGTTCCAAAATCTTTAACGTTTATTCATGGCTATTTAACAACTCTTTTTGAAACCGCGGTATAATATAAGCGTATTCAGAAGAAAAGGAACCGCACCTTTCTTGGATACATGTTCTACCCTCCTCAATATACCCCTCAAGCTAAAAGGAAGAAGGACCGAGCCGCATCGGTCCTTCTTCCTTTTGTATAATGGTATTTTCAGCGCGGAGAAGTGCCGATTTTGCACAGCATTGAAACTGAAAGTTTCCGTCTGCCGAAAATCCGCGGACTGAAGTATAGTTGCATATTTTTCTCAAACCCGCCCATACTACGGGTAAAGAAACCCAATGACGCTAAAAACAGGAGAGAAAAATATGGCTATGCACTTTAAAAAGCAGGAAAAAACCGAAGCGGAGCGCAAAAAGAGTACGGAGCGGCGCGGGTTTTACCTTGCGCTTGCCGTGTGTCTGACGGCCATCGGCATTGCGGCGTGGAGCACATACGATACCGTTTCCGGGTTCTTGGAGCCCACAGGGAGCGAGAGCAGTGCGTCTTCCGCCGCGTCCACACCGCGCCCCACGCCTGAAACATCCGTCCCCGTAGACGATGACCCGGAGAGCGCCGTTTCTGCGGGCCACGCGCAGGGCACTGTGCCGGAGGTCTCCGCAAGCACAGAAGCGGAGCCGCAGGAAGTGAACGCTCCTGCAGAAGAAACGCCCGTCGAAGAGACCGCTGCCGAGCCGACGTATACGGTCAGCGAAACGCTTACCCGACCGGTGCCGGGGGAGGTCATGACGGAGTTTTCCGATACGCCGGTATACTCCGAAACGATGCGCGACTACCGCGTACACGCGGGCACGGATTACACCGCGGCGCACGGCGAAACCGTGCACGCCTGCGCAAACGGAATTGTAAAAGAGACGCATACGGACATGCTGCGCGGGAATATGATTGTGATAGAGCACGGCGATTACGAAGTGCGCTATTGCGGACTCGGTGAAACGTTCCTCGTGCATGAGGGCGACGTCGTCACGGCCGGGCAGGACATCGGCAGCGTGACCGCCGCGCCGTTTGAGTCCGCGCTCGATTCCCACCTGCATATCGAAGTCACCAGAAACGACGAGCCAGTAGACCCGGAATCTGTTTTCGGTTAAAATTGAGCCAAACTGCCCCCGGCATCGTTTTAGGGGCGCGCAGCCTCGGTGTAAAAATGCACCGGGGCTGCTTTTTGCTGCTCAAAAATATTTTGCTGTTTACAATTTGTTACTTGATTTTTCTGGTTTCTCGTTCTATAATATAGTTCAAAATAGAACGAAAGTAAGTGAGTATATGATCTTTTGGGAGCGGCAAAAATCTCTTACGGCGTTTTACGAAGCGTGCACAAAGCCGGTGCGTGATGCATACGACCTGACGCAGATGCAATTCAATATTTTAATGTTCCTGCACAATAACCCGCAGTTTGATACGGCGGGAGATTTAGTCAAAACGCGCCACCTCACAAAATCGCACGTTTCAACGGCGTTAAAGGAACTTGAAGCGCGCGGGTGGATTGAAGCGCATTACGCTGCGGGCAACCGCAAAAGTCAACATTTACGCATCACGAAAAGCGCCGAAGCCGTCATCGCGGCGGGAAAAGCGGCGCAGGAGGTGTTCGGCAAGCAGCTTTTTAAGGGCTTCACGCCGGGAGAAACCGAGCAGTACAAAGTGCTGTTTGACAAAATGTGCGAAAACGCCGCAGAAGGCTTAGCGGAAACGGAAAGGATGAACTGATATGGAGCTTTTAGCCAAAATCCTCGTCTGCTTTTTGGCGGGCGCGGGCGCAGGCATCGGCACAGGCTTTGCGGGCATGAGCGCCGCCGCGGTCATCGGGCCAATGCTTATGACGTTTCTCGGCGTCCCGGCGTATCAGGCGGTCGGCATCGGCCTTGCAAGCGATGTCTTGGCCAGCGCCACAAGCGCGTGGACATATAAGAAGCATAAAAATCTTGACGTCAAAAACAGCCTGCCGCTGCTCATCGGCGTGCTTGTTATGACATTAGTCGGCAGTTTTGTCGCAAGTCTCCTGCCGGAGCGCGCCATGAGCGGCACCATGCAGATCGCCATGATCTTCATCGGCTTGCGTTTCCTCCTAAAGCCGGTCAAAACGACCAAAGAGCAAATGGCTGCGGCCACGCCGAAGGAACGCCTCATCAAATCCATCGTCGGCGGTGTCCTCGTCGGGTTTATCTGTGGCTTCGTCGGCGCGGGCGGCGGCATGATGCTGCTGTTCGTTTTGACGTCGTTTCTCGGCTATGAGATGCACATGGCGGTTGGCACCAGTGTGTTCATCATGGCGTTCACTGCGCTGACCGGTGGCATCAGCCACTTCGCCATCGGCGGCATGCCGGATGTCACATGCCTCGTTCTCTGCGTCGTTTTCACGCTCCTTTGGGCGAAGATTGCCGCCGCCATCGCAAACCGCGCCAGCGCCGTCACTCTGAACCGCGTCGTCGGCATAGTCATGATCCTCACCGGCATCGTGATCTTGCTTGTGAATTATGTATTTTAATAAGTAATCTCCTCCATAAAAACGAGACCTCCGAAGCACGCTTTGGCACTTCGGGGGTCTCGTCTGTTTAAGCTTTAATACTCATAATGATGCGCTTCTTTCAGCATCATGTCTTTCACCTTCATCAGGCGGATCTGGGTGGAGCGCTCGTTTTCGTCAAGCTTCATCGTGATGTACTTGATGTTCGTCTGCAGCTCCGGGATCATGACGTGCTCCAGCGCGTTGACGCGACGGCGTGTCTTTTCAATCTCTGCCGCCATCAACTGGCAGGATTTTTCCACTTCCGCCAGCTTCAGCATTTTCGGGAAGACCTCGGAAAGCGAAAGGATCGCGTCGTCAAGGTCGCCGGTCGTAAAGGCGAAGCCGTAGGAGTACATGTCGTTCTGGTCCGGTGTACGCGTCTTAAAGTCAAAATCCGGAATCTCCACGCTCATCACGTTCTGCGTGCCGGCGGAAATCGTCAGTTCCTGCTTCGGCGCAAGCAGCGCGGTGTTCAGCATTTCGTCCGGCATACCGGCGCGCGCCAGCATGAAGTTCCGGTTAGCGGAGACGAGCGCCGTTTCCACTTCTTCGCGCAGCGCTTTGTTTTCGCGCACCTTATCGAGGAACTGGCGCATCAGCTCGTCGCGCTTATCCTTCAGAAGCTTGTGCCCGCGCACGGCGGTGACGAGCTTCTTTTTCAGCCGCGTCAGCTCCATTCTGGTGGGGTTTACCTGGGTGCCTGCCACCGCGCATCACACCTTTCCGTAATACTGGTCGAGGTACTTGTCGTCGATTCGCTTCAGTTCGCTTCTGGGCAGGATGGAAAGCAGCTTCCAACCGAGCTCCAGCGTGTCTTCAATGTCGCGGTTCGTGTTATAGCCCTGCGAAACATACTCGTTTTCAAAGGCGTCCGCAAACTTCGCGTACAGCTTATCGATGTCCGTCAGCGCGGCTTCGCCGAGGATGACCATGAGCTCCTTGGCTTCTTTGCCGCGTGCATAGGCGGCAAACAGCTGGTTCATGGTGCTCGCGTGGTCGGCACGAGTCTTGCCCTCGCCGATGCCCTTATCCTTCAAACGGGACAGCGACGGCAGAACGTCAATCGGCGGCGCGATATTCTTGCGGTACAGCTCACGGCTTAAGATAATCTGCCCCTCGGTGATGTAGCCCGTAAGGTCCGGGATCGGGTGGGTCTTGTCGTCTTCCGGCATTGTTAAAATCGGGATCAGTGTGATGGAACCCGTCTTGCCGTTCTGGCGGCCTGCGCGCTCGTACAGGGACGCTAAGTCCGTGTACATATAGCCCGGGTAGCCGCGACGGCCCGGCACTTCCTTACGTGCGGCAGAGACCTCACGCAGCGCGTCCGCGTAGTTTGTAATATCCGTCATGATGACGAGAACATGGTAGTTCTTTTCAAAAGCGAGGTATTCCGCAGCAGTCAGCGCCATGCGGGGTGTTGCGATACGCTCAATGGCCGGGTCGTTTGCAAGGTTTACAAACATGACCGTGCGGTCGATGGCGCCCGTCTCGCGGAAGCTTTCGATGAAGAAGTTTGATTCCTCGAACGTGATACCCATAGCCGCAAACACAACGACGAACGGGTCGTTCGTGCCGCGCACCTTAGCCTGACGTGCAATCTGTGCGGCAAGCTGGGCATGGGGCAGACCGGAAGCAGAGAAGATCGGCAGCTTCTGGCCGCGCACCAGCGTGTTCAGACCGTCGATGGCCGAAACACCGGTCTGGATGAATTCCTGCGGGTAGTTGCGGGCCGCCGGGTTCATCGGCAGACCGTTGATGTCGTCGCGGCGGTCGGGCAAAATCTCCGGGCCGTCGTCAATGGGGCGGCCGAGGCCGTCGAAAATACGACCCAGCATGTCTTCGCTTACGCCCAATTCCATCGTTCTGCCGAGGAAGCGCACGCGGCTGTTCGAAAGGTTGATGCCGGTGGAGCTTTCAAAAAGCTGCACCAGCGCGTTGCCCTCGTTAATTTCCAGCACCTTGCAGCGGCGCTTTTCACCGTTTGCAAGTTCAATTTCCGCCAGCTCGTCATACGTTACGTTTTCAACGCCCTTTACGAGCATCAGAGGACCTGCGACCTCCTGTATGGTTCTGTATTCCTTTGGCATCAGAAGTCCTCCTTGTTTTCAATGGCTTTGTCAATCTGCTGAGAGAGCTCTGCGCAGATCGCATCGTATTCCGCGGAGACCCGGTCGTTCGCCGTGTATTTAAAGCGGCCTATTTTTTCGCGAACAGGCAGCGCGATGAGGTCGTCCACCTTCGCGCCCTTGTCGAGCGCCGCAACGCACTGGTCGTAGAAGTGAACGACCAGCAGCATCATGTCGTGCTGCTTTTCAAGGCTTGTGTACGTGTCCGTCTCATGGAATGCGTTCTGGTGCAGGAAGTCTTCACGAATGGAGCGTGCAGCCTCCAGCTTCAAGCGGTCAGGCGCGGAAAGCGCGTCCATACCGACAAGCTTTACAATTTCCTCAAGCTCTGCTTCGTCCTGCAAAATGCGCATCAAACGCGCACGCAGATCCATCCAGTCCTCCGCTACGTTCGTGTTGAACCAGTTCGCCATCGTGTCCACATAAAGGGAGTAGGAGGTCAGCCAGTTCACGGCGGGGAAGTGGCGCTTATACGCAAGGTTTGCATCAAGGCCCCAGAAGACCTTGACAATACGCAGCGTCGCCTGTGAGACCGGCTCCGAAATATCGCCGCCCGGAGGGGAAACGGCGCCGATAACGGAAAGCGCACCCTCGCGGCTGTCGCTGCCGAGCGTAATGACGCGGCCGGCACGCTCGTAGAACTGTGCCAGACGGCTGCCGAGGTACGCCGGGTAGCCTTCTTCGCCCGGCATCTCTTCCAGACGGCCGGACATTTCACGCAGTGCCTCCGCCCAGCGGGAGGTGGAGTCTGCCATGAGGGCTACGGAATAGCCCATGTCACGGAAATACTCCGCAATGGTGATGCCGGTGTAAATGGACGCCTCACGCGCCGCAACCGGCATATCAGACGTGTTTGCGATGAGCACGGTGCGCTTCATCAGCGAATACCCGGTTTTCGGGTCAACGAGCTCCGGGAACTCGTTTAAAACGTCGGTCATCTCGTTGCCGCGTTCGCCGCAGCCGATGTACACAACGATGTCGGCTTCCGCCCACTTTGCAAGCTGATGCTGCACAACGGTCTTGCCGCTGCCGAACGGACCCGGTACGGCCGCTACGCCGCCCTTTGCAATCGGGAACAGCGTATCGATAACGCGCTGGCCGGTGATGAGCGGCATATCCGGCGAAAGCTTTTTCTGGTACGGTCTGCCGCGGCGGACAGGCCACTTCTGCATCAGCGATACGTTCACACTGCTGCCGTTCGGCGTGTCAATGACCGCCACGGTGTCCGTTACGGTGTATTCACCGGCAGAAATGGAGCGGATTGTGCCGCGCACGCCTGCCGGTACCATAATCTTGTGCAGCACGATCTCAGTCTCCTGTACGGTGCCGAGAATGTCGCCGCCTTCTACTTCGTCGCCTACCTGTTTAAGGGGCGTGAAGCTCCATTTTACATCGCGCTTTAAGGAGGGAACCTCCACGCCGCGCTTTAAGTTGTTGCCCGTCATTTCCATAATGGCGGTCAGCGGGCGCTGAATACCGTCGTAAATGGAGCTGATAAGGCCCGGCCCGAGTTCAACGCTCATCGGCTCGCCGGTGGATTCCACAGGCGCACCCGGCCCGAGACCGGAGGTCTCCTCGTAAACCTGAATGGAAGCCTCGTCTCCGTGAATTTCTATGATCTCGCCGATCAGTCGCTGGTCGCTGACGCGCACAACGTCGAACATGTTCGCGTCGCGCATACCGCCTGCAACTACGAGCGGACCGGCTACTTTTTTGATTGTGCCTTGGCTCATGTGCTTAGTCACCCGTTTCGTTAATCGTTGTCGTTAAAGATAATATCGGAGCCGACTGCCTGCTCCACGGATTTTTTAACCATTTTAATGCCCATGCCCGTGTTGCCCGTAACGCCGGGAATCGGGATGATGGCGGGCAGCGGCTGCAGGCGGAAGTGGTCTAGCTCGTGCTCCAGCTCGGCGGCAAGCGCTTCCGTAATGTAGATCACGGCGTATTCGCCCTCCGCTAAGCGGCGCAGCGTTTTGGAGCCCATCTCCGAATCCGTCACGGGAAAGACCTCCAGACCGAGCGCGGCAAAGCCGTAAATGCTGTCGCGGTCTCCGATGACTGCTGCTCTGTACATTTCGTTTCCCTCTTTCTTTACAGATCTCTCAAACGTGCACGGATGCGCTCATCCGGCAGGTTGTTCTGCTTGCCGGAAATAATAATGCGCACGGTAGAAATCTCGTTTTGGCGCGCCGTAACATACCCGAGCAGCGGCGCCACCGTAAAGTAATCCTGGCGGCTGATTTCTTTTACAAGCGCCGTCTGGCGGTCGTCACACCATTTTTCAAACGCGGAGAAGCCGTCCTTCAGCGCCTTTACGCCGTCGGCATAGTCCGTACGGGAAAGGTACGCGTAAAACGTGTCCGTGTCTTTCGACGCCGCGTCAATGAGCTCTTCCAAATCCAGCGTATCGCACGGGGCGAGGCTTTCTTCCAAAAACGCACGGCTTTTGCCGGTGTGCAAAGCGCGTGCCGCGATTTTAATGTCCGCCGCCGCCACCTTAAACTCGGAAAACGCCGTAATCAGCGCGTTTTTGCTCTCTTTACCGGTCTTGTGGATCGCTGTGAGGCATGCGCGGTCTAAAATGATGTCGCATCGCTGACCGTCGCGCGTGGTAAGCAGCGCGTCCGTCGCCTTCTTTGCGGCTTCCGCCATAAAGTCCGGCAGAAGGGAGAAGTCGTTTTCTCTGACCGCCTGCTGCATTTTTTCCGGCTCCACGGTGCCGCCGGACATAAACACGTTGTGCGGCTCCGCGTTTGTGACGGTGCACTTCACCGCCGCTTTCATATTGTTGAAGTCTATGGGATACAGCAGTACGCTGAACGGCGTGAGGTCGGGCAGCAGCTCGTGCATGAGCGCCCATGTTTTCTCCTCCTCGGCGGCAAAAATCGCCTCGGCAGAGGTTTCGCCGCCAGCGCCCCAGCCCTTATCGGCCAGTGCACGGAAGCACTCTGCCGGCGTTTTGCACGCCATCAGCCTGTCCAGATCCTGCTGCGTCAAAAGCGAAAGCTCCCGCGCTTTAATGCGCGCCACAGCATAGATGTATTCCTGTTCCATTCGTTAAACCACCTTTTCTGCCGGCGGCTCAGCGAAAGAGCATGCCGCCCGCAAGGTCCTGCAATGTGTCTCCGGCGGCCTCAAACAGCGAAGCGAACGTGCAGTTCACGTCGATGCCGCCGTAAACGAGCAGGAAACCGTCCGGGATATTGCACGGCGTGTTCGATACGGTGATGTTCGTCCCGGGCACAGCCATTTTCAGCTGCGCCGAAAAATCCTGCGGCATGCGCGCAAGGTCTTTTTCGTTTAACTGCATTTCAGCATCGCCCGGCAGCGCGTTTTTCTGCGCAAGCTTTAAAAGCACGCTGAAGTATTCGTCATCCGGCAGATCGTGCAGCTCTTTCTGTGCCGCCGCGATTACATCGCGAATGGCGTTTTGCTTTGCGGCAAGCACGGTGCGGCGGCGTGTGAATTCCGCGGTCGAAGCCGCACGGGCTTTAATGTCCGCGCCGACCTTTTCACTGTCCGCAAGCAGGACATTTGCTTTCTGCTCTGCCTCGGCGGTCGCGTCCGCAAGCGTCTTTTTTGCTTCTTCTTCCGCAGCGGCAACCTGTTCCGCCGCTTTCGCTTCGGCATCCGCAAGGATCTGTTCTATAATTCTGTCCAGTCCTGTTGCCATGGATCGATCCTCTTCCTTTCTTTTTTGGATTTTTGGGAGTGGATCATCAGATGGCGATGCCGCCGATGTTTGCAACAGCCAGCAGGGAAACGAGCAGAGCCAGAACCGCGTAGGTCTCAACCATGGCCGGGAAGATCATGGCTTTACCGAACTGATCCGGGCGCTTTGCAACGAGTGCGATGGAAGAAACGGCTGCCTTTGCCTGCTGCTTTGCGGAGATGAGACCGATCACGGCCATCGGCATGCAGGCTGCAAGATAGAGAAGGCCCTTTGCAAAGGAGATGTCTGCGCTACCGCCCAGAACGCCGATGTTCGTCAGCGTGAGGAAGGCGATGAGCAGGCCGTAGATGCCCTGCGTACCCGGCAGAAGCTGAAGAATAAGGACTTTACCGAACAGCGGGGGATTTTCCGAAACGACGCCTGCGGCTGCCTGACCGGTCATGCCTACGCCGATGGCGGAACCGATGCCGCCGAGAAGTGCTGCCAGAACTGCGCCGACAAGCGCGAGAACAATGCCGAGAGAGTTGATATCGAACTTATCCATGTTACTTTTCCTCCGTAATTTTGAAATATTTGGTTTTGGTGGTGAACGGTGCGAATTTGCGTCCGCCGCCCTCAAAGAATTTGCCGAAGAACTCAACAAACTGTAAGCGGTTCGTGTGCACATACGCGCCGAGCACATTGATGCCGATATTCAGCGTGTGTCCCACTACAAAGGCGAAAATAAAGATAATCACGCCGAGCGGGTTGTTGCCGGGCATGGCGCCCATCTGATTGAAGACCGAAGCGATAACGCCGGTTGCAAGGCCGAGAGCCAAAAGTCTCGAGTAAGAGAGAATATCGCTTAAATAGCTCGAAACACCGTACAGCCCGTAAAGACCTTTTAAGAAGCGCTTGCCGATGCTCTTGGAGCTGCGGCCCGAAGTGAGCACAATGCCTACCGCGCCGATGCCTGCCGCAATAATGCCCGCGGTGCCCACCGATGCCGGCAGCGTAAAGGAAAGCGCCACCATGTCGGCGAACATCTGCATGGAAAGCAGATAAATAATCGCGCCGCCGACGAGCAGATACCAGAACACAACGTCATAGATCGCGTCCAGCCACTTGCCCTGTTTTGCAAGCTGGTAGAACTGTGCGCCGAGGCCGGCGAACAGGTGGATGATGCCGACGAGGAACGAGAACAGCAACAGCCGCATCGGTTCATCGACCGGCGTGAACCACAAGGGTGGTATCACGATATCGGTGTTGAAGAATGTCTTTGCGATAACGGTGATCGCGTCACCGAAGAAGCTGCCGAATAAAATGCCCCAGAATATCGTGGAAATACCGCAATAGAGGAACATCGTCAGCGTCTTGCGCAGACCTTCTTCCATGTTTTTGAACTTGTGTAAGATGATGCCGCAGCCAAGGACCATCACAAGTCCGTAGCCCGCATCGGAAAGCATCATGCCGAAGAGAAAGTAATAGAAGACCGCCATGATGCCGCTTGGGTCGATTTCATGCTTGCCCGGCATGCTGTAGCTTTCCAGTACGCCCTCGACCGGGGCAGCAAACTTGTTGTTTTTGAGCTTCACGGGCACATCGTCCGCGTCACTCGGGTCGCACAGCTCCACGTAGGCTTCCTGCGTGGTCGTGAGCTCCGCCTTAAGCGCCTCGGCGTTCTCTGCCGGAATGTATCCCGTAATGAGAAACACGTGCGGGCTCTGCCATAAGCGGCCCAAAACATCGTATTTCTCGGTGCGCATCGTAAAGTAATCGATGGTGTAAAGCAGGTCTTCGCGTCGGTTTTTATGTGTGCGAATTTCCGCTTCGTTTTCATCGATCTCTTTTTGCAGCGCCGCAATGCGTCCGTTCAGGATGTCCACGCGCTCTGCGGGCGGTACCTTGCTCGGCTCCGCCGGATACGTAAACCCGATGGAACGCAGGTAGGTTTCAAGCTTTAATCCCTGCGAGATGTGGCACATCAAAAACGCGCATGTCTGCTGCGGGGAAGCGCTCAAAATCTCTACGACCACACCGTCCACGTCCGGCGCGCCTTCGGCGATTTTCGCCCGCAGCGTTTCTTCCGTGTATTCCACCGGGAACGACCCCGTGAACACGGAGGTTGTCGGCGTGCTGATGGTGCGCATGGAAATATCCAGCTTCATCCACGGCTCCAGCGCACGGATTTGTGTCTGCAAGCGGAGAATTTCCGCGCGGTTGTCCGCACACTTTTTCCACAGCGTGTTGATGCGCGAGGCAATTTTTAAAAGCTCGCCCGCACCGTCAGCCGTTTCCTGATATTTGGAAAGCGGTATCGCGTCGCGTCCGTTCAGAGACGCGAAGAGGCTTTTTTCGGGCGGCTCCAGTTTATCGAGCGCGTCTAACGCCGATTGCAGCGCGGCTGCATTGTTTTCAAATCTTGATTTTGCCGGGACGGTATCCATCTTGGCAAAAACCGTTTCATCCGCTTTGCGGTCATCGATTTCCACGACGCCGCGCCGCTGGATCAGTTCCAGGATCTGTTTACGACGGTTCTTGAGCGCATAAATGCTGATGCGCTTCATAGGCATTACCGCCATAGGGGGATCCCCTCCTTTCGTGTTGGCGCCGCGTCAGCCGGTGATGGCCTCGCGGATAGCGCGGATTACGTTCGCGCTGTTTTGCTGCGCTTTTTTGCGGATATCCTCCGCCAGTGCGGCAGTTTTCTGCTGCGCTGTGCGTTGTTCGGCCGCAGCGGCCGTCTCTGCGCTTTGTTTTGCGGCTGCAAGGTCCGCTTTTGCTTTCTGCATGCGCTCCGTCTTCAGCTTGTCCGCCTTTTGTGCGGCGTCCTGCCGAATGGCGGTGCAGCGTGCAGCGGCCGTGTCCAGAATGCCGGCGGCCTTCTGCTCCGCATCCTTTACGGCGTCCAGAGCTTCTTTTGCCAAAAAATCACCTCCTGCTTCATTATTTTCAAAGAGCGGCGGCAAAAGGGGTAAAGACCTGCTTTTTGCGCCGTAGGTCATAACATAATACGCTTCCATTATAATATTATTTGCGGAATTTTACAAGAGATTTTACAGGAGTTTTCTCGAAAAAGTGCTTTCATATCGATAATAAAATAGACGTTTTGACGAATTCGTCTGCTTTTTAACATTCCGTCCATAAATGGATCTTTTTCTTTGTGTAACCCGCACGTTCTCTTACAAGTTTCTTACAAAAATTCACATTCTGTTTATGATTTTTTTTGAATCCGTGTTATAATAGAAATAATCACTTAATATGGATAACGGGCCGGTGCGGCCCGCGAACTTACAGGAGGCAGTCAAAATGAAAGCAAAGTCCCTTCACTTTTCCAAGAGCGGCAACGTACAGCCGATCGCATCCGAAATCGGCAGAGTTATGCAGTGCGTATGTGACCAGATCCCCCCGGCATACCCGTGCGAGGGCGAGAAGGTCGTTTTTATCGGCGTTGAAATGAACGGCAAGCTCCCGGGCGCAGTCGATCACTTCTGCAAGGATCTCAACCCCACCAGAGCAAAGGGTGTCGCATTCTATGTTCTGAACAGCAACGGTAACACGGACGGTCTTTCTTCCATCATCGATACGATGAAGAAGAACGGCGTCGAGACCTACGGTGAGCCTCTGGGCATCGCTGTCAAGGGCGGCCTCTTCAAGAAGGGCATGCCGACCGACGCAGACACCAAGAAGGTTCTCGAGTGGGCAGACAAGATTGCAAAGATGTAATTTCTTTGATAAAACAGCCTTTATAATTTTTCATAAAAAAAGGATGGCGCATGCTGTCCTTTTTTCTGTTTTTACGGGATATACAAACCCCGCTTGCGGTGGTAAACTGTATGAGAAATCTTTGAATGTTATTTTTCCCGTAAAGGTGTGAAATTTTCAGTATGACAAAAGAAATGACGAGCGGTTCGCCCATGAAGCTTATCCTCGGGTTCTCCATCCCGCTGCTTTTCGGCAATTTGTTCCAGCAGTTCTATTCCATGGTCGATACCATGATCGTCGGGCGTGTGCTTGGCACGGGGCCGCTTGCAGCCGTTGGCTCCACCGGCTCCATCACGTTCCTCATCATCGGCTTCTGCCTTGGTCTTTGCAGCGGCTTTGCCATCCCGGTGGCGCAGCGCTTCGGCAGCAGGGATTATAAAGAGCTTCGCCGCTTCATCGGCAACGCCGTATGGCTGTGCGTCGGTTTCGGCTTCGTCTTAACGGTGCTCACGGTCATTTTCTGCCGCAATATCTTAGAGCTCATGGGCACGCCGGCGGATATCATCGACGACGCTTACGCGTACCTTGTTGTCATTTTTGCCGGTATCCCCGCAACGTTCCTCTATAATATGCTTGCCGGCATCCAGCGCGCTATCGGCGACAGCCGCACGCCGGTTGTCATCCTCGTCATCGCGTCCATCATCAATATTGTGCTCGATATCGTCCTCGTTGTTTTCATCCCCATGGGCGTCGCAGGCGCGGCGGTCGCAACGGTCGCTTCACAACTCATCGGCGGCGTTGTATGTCTCCTCTATGTGAGCAAGCATTATGAAGTCCTCAAAATGACCCGCGAGGATTTCAAAATCAACGTGCCGTGCATCAAGCGCCTTTTAAGCATGGGTCTGCCCATGGCATTGCAGACGTCTATCACGGCTATTGGCAGCGTTATTTTACAGGCATCCGTTAACTCCCTCGGCTCTACGGTCGTCGCCAGCATCACAGCGGGCAGCAGGCTCTATATGTTCTTCGCCTGCGCTTATGATGCCATGGGCGTTACCATGTCTACATACAGCGGGCAGAACATCGGTGCGCGTAAAATTGACCGTATTGGGCAGGGCGTCAAAGCCTGCAACATCGTCGGCATCATCTATTCCGTTCTGGCACTGCTCATCATCGTGTTCCTCGGCAAATGGATGCTTCTTCTGTTTGTCGATGCCGGTGAGACCGCCATTATCAACTCTGCCTATTGGTATCTTGTGTGCAGTGGCCTTTTTATGATCCCGCTGACATTTGTCAATGTGCTGCGCCTTACCATTCAGGGCATGGGGTACAGCCGCCTCGCGCTCTTTGCCGGCGTGTTCGAGATGATCGCCCGCGGCGGCGTGGGTCTGTTCCTCGTGCCGCTGTTCGGCTTCAACGCCGCCTGCTTCTCCGGCCCGATCGCATGGATCTTAGCCGATAGCTTCCTCATTCCCATGTATTACCACGTCATCCACCGTGCAAAACGCGGCGAGGGTATTTAATAAACAAAACCAAAACCGTCCTGCACGAACAAAATATGCAGCACGAAGAGCTTTTAGCCTGCTACCCGGAGCATTGGTCCCGGCTCGTCAAAGCCATTATCGATTGAATTCCAAAGCAGCTGTTTTCGACAAGCTAAAAATCCCGTTCACCGAAATTGAACCGCACCAGATTATGCGGACAGCACTAAAAGCCCCCATGTAGGATATTGAGTTTTAAGCGGAGTGGCGCAGCGACAGCGGTGCCACTCCCGTTTTTGTTTGGATGCGTTCGTGGTTATAGAAGTAAATATACCTGTCGATCAGTTCGTTTGCTTCTTGGAACGTCTTTGGCTTGTGGCGGTAGATGCACTCTGTTTTCAGAATGGAGAAGAAATTTTCTGCCATGGCATTGTCATAAGGATTTCCTTTCCTTGACATGGACGGCGTTATGCCGTAAGATTGTGTTAGCTTGAAGTATGCTTGCGATGTGTATTGAAAGCCTTGGTCGCTGTGGAGCTGCAACTCCGCAGCGACTTTCTCTTTCTTCATTGCCAGACGAATCGTGTCCAGAACAAGATTCACAGTCTGCCGACTTGCAGTCTTGTAGGCCACAATACTGTTGTCATACAGATCTCGGATCATGGACAGATATAAAATGCCTTCTTTTGTGTGGATGTAAGAAATGTCCGTGACCCATTTCTCGTTTGGCCTGACCGCCCGGAACTGTCTGTTCAACAGATTTTCGTATTTGTGTACCTGCTGACCAAGATTTACCCATTGGCGGCGTCGGCGAACCTCAGACAATAATCCATATTTTTTCATGATTCTGAGCACAGTCTTCGGATCTCTTTGAATATTTCTGCCTTTTAACCACTTCCATACACGTCGATAGCCATAGGTCTTATCTGTCCTGCGCTGACATTCCTCGATTTCCTTTGCCACAACAGCATCGCGATCCGTCTCTCCCAGACGCTTTTTAAAGCAGTAGTAACCACTTCTGGATACCCCGAAGAATTTGCACATAACAGATATTGGGTATTCTCCCCGGTGACGGTGAATGACGGCGTACTTTGCCTTTGGCCTCACTTCCTTTCTGTGGACTGCAGAAAATCCTGCAGTAATTTCACTTCCATCTTGAGCCGCTTATTCTCATACTTATATTCCTGCAGCGTCTTTGCAGGCTTCCTGCCACGAAACTTCGGCGCACCCTTGGCGGCTTTTTTGCGTTGCCGCTTCAGCAGATTGTGAACCGGACGGTCTCCCTCCAAGCCAAGTTCCGCTTCGATTTCCCTGTGGTTCTTCCCTGATTCTAACATCTTTTCTATGGTCGGTAGTAGAACCTGCATATTGGTGTATCTTCGTTTGCTCATAATGAATCCCCCCTGATGTACTTATTATCCTACATCAGGGGGGATTTTGTCTATTGTCCTGTTTTACTGGTTCTGTTCAAAAGTGAACGGGATTTTTAGCTTCCTGTTATTACGCGTTCTCTTTAAGCCACTCCACCGCGCAATGCGCCATGCACGCCGCGCCGATGGGGAGGACGCCCTCGTTGAAGACGACCTTCGGGTTGTGCGCGGTGTACTGTCCGCGCTCGTCCATGTAGCCCGCGCCAAGGTACATCATTGCGCTCGGCACACGTTCGGCCACAAGGGCAAAGTCCTCGGAGCCTGTCGCCGAAATGCCGCCGTACGGCGTAAAGTTCGGAATGTTCAGCGCGCCCATGTAGCGCAGCATGTCGTCCGTCACCGATTTGTCGCACACGAGCGGGCACACTTCGGAAAGCGTCCTGATCTCCACTGTCGCGTTATACACGGCAGCCGTGCGCTCCGCCGTCTCGCGCATGCGGCGTACAAGCAGTGCGCGGGCCTTTTTGTCGTTCGTGCGAATGGTGCCGCGCAGCACGGCCGTGTCCGGGATGATGTTCGCAGCGGTTCCGGCCATAAACTGCCCGATTGTCAAAACGCACGTCTTTGTCGGGTCGCTTTCGCGCGCGATGAGCTCCTGCAAGGCGAGATGAATGTGCACGCCTACGTTGATGGGGTCAATGGCAAGGTTCGGGTTTGCACCGTGCGAGCCGTGCCCGTGAACCGTAATCTCAAATCCGTCTACGGATGCCATCATCACGCCCGAGTCGTTATACATCACAAAGCCTACGGGCGATTTGCCTGCCGCCACGTGGTACGCGAGCGCCGCATCGACCGGCGGGTTTTCAAGCAATCCGTTTTCCAGCATATCGTGCGCGCCTTCGAATGTCTCCTCCGCGGGCTGGAACATCAATTTCACCGTGCCGCAAAGCGCGTCTTCGTTTTCTTTCAGCATTTTCGCCGCCGTCAGCAGCATCGCCGTGTGCATATCGTGTCCGCAGGCATGAGCCGTTTCGCCGGTGGGGCAGGCAAACGGCTCGCCGCTCTCCTCTGGCATCGGCAGCGCGTCCATGTCGGCGCGCAGCAAAAGCGTTTTACCGGGCTTGCCGAGTGTCGCTGTCACGCCATGTCCGCATTCTGTCGGCTTTAGGCCGTATTCGCGCAGCTTTTCCATCACAAACGCCTTTGTGTTCGGTAGGTTCAACCCCACCTCGGCGCTCTGATGAATATGTCTGCGGTTTTGGGTGATCTCGTCTTTCAGTTCCTGTGCCCGTTTCCAAAAGTCCATAGTCTTGTCCCCTTTTAAAAAATTTTGTAAGCAAAAAGGCAGCATGAAGCAATACCCATGCTGCCTTTATTTTGTGATTTACTCAGCGGAAGATTCAGAAGAAGTCTCACTCGTCTCGGAAGAAGTTTCGGAAGATTCCGCACTGCTCTCCTCGGAAGAAGCGCTTTCGTCGCCGCTTTCGGAAGCGACGGAAGACGTGCCGTTCTTCGTGGCATCCGCAAACATAGAGGGCTTGTAGCGGTTCAGTACCTTCTGGTTCCATTCCACGCCCTCAAAGCTCTGTGCAGCCGCACTGACAGCATCGGCGTATTCGGTATTCTTCAGCTCAAGCAAAAGCTGCGAGCGGTTGTCACTGCTCTCCAGCAGCGTGTCTTCGTCCTCCTTGATCGGCAGACGGTGCAGAACGATCATGTACTTTGTCGATTCCACGACCTCCACGTCGCCTTCGTTCATCTCCTTAATCGCAGAGATGAACGCGTCCGGCATGTAGCTTGACTGCATACCGTTTTCGTCCTTGATGCCGGTCTGGTAGGTGGAGTCCTGCTGTACTTTGAGCGCATAGTCCGTTGCAGCGTCGTTTACGGTCATTGCACCGGATTCGATCTTCGTCTTGTATTTTTCCAGTGTCTCCTTGAGGTCGGCCTTTTCCTCGTCGGTCAGGTCAACAGATTTATTGTCATCATCCGTCTTCGTCAGCGGCGCAGAGAAATACTCGTAGTCGTAGTAATCGTCCTCAATGTGCTGGCGCAGCTCGCTTTCCGGCACTTCGTTTTCGCCGCCCTCGCCGTACAGCGCGTTGAAGACCTTAAGGTACATTCTGTTATACTGGGAATACGCAATGTCAAAGGAGGTTTTTGCGATGCCGAACTTTTCAAAGCTCGTGCCGAAGTAGTTCCAGTAGCTCTCGGTGGTCTGGAGGCATGTGCTGTAATCCTCGTCGGTCATTTCAAGGCCCAGACGCTTCATTTCGTTCTGAATATAGAAATACTGGTTCACATACTCATCCGCGCGGTTTTTGATCCACGTCTCGGCCGGCGTGCCGTCGATTTCGCACTTCAAGACCTCGTCTTCGGTAGAGACCTTGGAAGCCGCTTCATTGTACGCAATGGAGAGGTAGTAAATGTATGCGCCGGCAGGCAGCTCGGTGTCGTCGTACTTTGCGGACCAGTTCAGATCCTCATCGTAGCAGCCCGCAAGGCTGAAGCACATGGCAACGGCCAAAAGCAGCGCCACGGTAATCTTTGCGATTCTTTTCATGGTGTTTGTTCCGTACCTTTCTTAAATATTGCGGACAAAATGCCCACAAAGGTTTGCTGTTGTTCATTATACCGCCGATACGGCAAAATGTCCAGTTATTTTGTAGCGGGTTTCGGCGCTTTCGCGTCCTCATCGCCGCAGAGAACTTTCAAAACGTCCTCCAAAACGGTGAGCGGCGCCTTGCCGCCCAGCGCCACGCTGATGTACGGGCGGCTGCCGGCGGAGAGCATCACCTTGTTCGGCATACCTTGAATCAGGCGCTTCACGCGCTCCATGTCAAACTTATCTTTGTAGAGCAGAAGCGCGTTTGCCTGCTGCTTGACTTCCGTAATGCCAAGCTGTGTCGCGCGGTTGCGCAGCAAAGCAATGTCGATAAGCCCATAAACGCTTTCGGGCGGCTCGCCGAAGCGGTCAATGAGCTCATCCACAACATCGCTCGAATCCTCATACGTTTTAATGTCTGCGATGCGGCGGTAAACGTCCAAACGCAGCGCGGTGGAATCGATGTAGCTTTCCGGGATATGCGCCTGCACCTGCATGTCCACGGTGCATTCCTCCACGGGGTTCTCGGGCGCTTCGCCTTTCATCATGGCCACAGCTTCGTTTAAGAGCTTCAAGTACATGTCATAGCCCACGCTTTCCATGTGCCCGTGCTGCTCACCGCCGAGGATATTGCCTGCGCCGCGAATCTCGAGGTCGCGCATCGCAATCTTAAAGCCGGAGCCGAACTCCGTAAATTCGCGTATCGCCGCCAAACGCTTCTGCGAAATCTCACTCAAAACCTTGCCGCGTGTAAACGTAAAGTACGCGTAAGCGCGGCGGGTGCTGCGGCCCACGCGTCCGCGCAGCTGGTGCAGCTGCGAAAGTCCCATGCGGTCGGCGTTGTCGATGATCAGGGTGTTCGCGTTTGGCACGTCCACGCCCGTCTCAATGATCGTCGTGCAGACGAGCACGTCAATTTCATGCTCCATCAAACGCCGCCAGACTTCGGAGAGCTCCTGCTCGCTCATTTTGCCGTGGCCGATGCCGATCCTCGCCTCCGGCACGCGCTCGCGAATACCCGCCGCCACGCGCTCAATCGATGCTACGTCGTTGTGCAGGTAATACACCTGCCCGCCGCGGCGCAGTTCTTTTTTGATGGCGTCGGAGATGACGCCCGGGTCATATTCCATCACGTATGTCTGCACCGGGTGACGGTCGTGCGGCGCTTCTTCAATGACGGACATATCGCGTATACCGGAAAGCGCCATGTTCAAGGTGCGCGGGATCGGCGTTGCGGAAAGCGTCAGAATATCGGCAGATTTACACACGTCTTTCAGCCGTTCTTTCTGCTGCACGCCGAAGCGCTGCTCCTCGTCGATGATGACAAGGCCGAGGTCTTTAAACTGCACGTCTTTCGAGACCAGTCGGTGTGTGCCGACGATGAGGTCAATGCTGCCGCGTCTCAGCTTTCTCAGAATTTCGTCCTGCTGACGCGGCGTGCGGAAGCGGGAGAGCAGCTCCACATCCACGGGGAAGCCCTCCATACGCTTTAAAACGGTCTGGTAGTGCTGCCACGCCAAAATCGTCGTCGGCACCAAGATGGCGCACTGCTTGCCGGCGGTGATGCACTTAAACGCCGCGCGCAAGGCAACTTCCGTCTTGCCGAAGCCCACATCGCCGCACAGCAGTCTGTCCATCGGCGCTTCACGCTCCATGTCGTTTTTAATCTCGTTGATGCAGCGCAGCTGGTCGTCCGTTTCGTTGTATTCAAAGTGCGCCTCAAAATCGTGCTGCCATTCGTTGTCTTCGGGGAACGCAAAGCCCTTCTGCTTCATGCGTTGAGCGTATAAAACAATAAGCTCCTTTGCGATGTCCTTTACGGCGGCGCGTACGCGCGCTTTCGATTTCTGCCATTCCGTGCCGCCAAGGCGGTGCAGCTTTACGCCGGAGTCCTCACGCGGACCGATATATTTCGCAACTAAATCGAGCTGTGTCACCGGCACATATAAGGTGTCGTTTTTTGCGTACCGCAGCTTGATGTAGTCCTTCGTGATGCCCTGCATGTCGATTTTGTGGATGCCCTCAAAAATGCCGATGCCGTGCGTTGCGTGCACTACATAATCGCCGGGGGTCAGCTCGGCAAGGCTGTAAACGGCCTTGCTGTTTTTGTCCTTTTTTTTCGCTTTCGGCTGGCTGCCCGCGCTCATGCGCCCGTGCGTGATGAGCGTAAATTTCGCGTTCGGGTATTCAAAGCCTGCGGAAAGCGTACCCGCCACAACGGCTACCGTGCCCGGCGTGATGGCGGAAAGGCTCTCAAAATAGCCCGCAGGCAGTCCGGCGGCCTTTAAATCTGCCGCCACGTTCATCGCGGCGCGCTCCGTGCCGGCTAAAACAGCACAGGCATGCCGGTTGTGCAGCGCAGCCGTCAGGTCTTCGGCCAAAAGCTGCGTGCTGCCGCCCCAAACGGAAAGCTGCCGCACCGTCATGTTCACAAGCGCCTTTGTCGGCGTGTCGTAAGAGCCGCGTGCAAACGCGTCCATATAAACGCTCGCCGTGTCCTCCGCACGCTTTAAGGCGTATTCATACGTCTCGGTATACATGTCAAGCCCGCGGCACAGCACGCCCTCCGCGAGCAGTCCGCGTACGTCCTCACCCCACTGCCACAGCGTCGTGCGCATGCGTTCCTTTAGTTTCGAGCCTTCGGAGAACACCAGCAGCGCATCCGTGTCAAAATAATCGAACAGCGTTGCGACTGTCTCGTAAACGAACGTGTAATATTTGTCCATGCACCCAATGTGCAGGTCGTTTTTCAGTTTATCCGCCTCGCGCAGCAGCACTTCCTTTGCGGCAGGCGCCGCCTTGCCGCGCAGCGTTTTTGCATGTGCCTCGAGTTTTTTTGCAAGGATACTCATGCTGTCCGGCACGACCTCCACGGCAGGGGAGATGGTCACCTCCGTGATCTGGTCGGTGCGGCGCTGCGTCTCCGCGTCAAAATACGAGATGGTGTCGATCTCGTCGCCCCAGAATTCCACACGCACCGGTGCTTTTCCGCCGGGGGAGTAGAAGTCCACAATGCCGCCGCGGCGCGCAAACTGACCCGTGCCGTCAATCTGATCGGCGCGCACATAGCCACAGCGCACCAGCGCCCGCACAATCTCATCCACCGAAATTTCTTGTCCGGCAGAGAGCTTCACCGTGCGCTCTTTCAGCTTTTTTGGCGGCAGAACATACTGCAATGCCGCGTCGATCGTCGTCACAATGCAGGTGCACTGCCCGGTTTGCAGCAGCGTCAGTGCTTCGATGCGCTGGCGCTCATATTCATGCGAGCTGCCCTCCGTGTCGCGCAGGCTGAAATCGCGCAGGGGGTAAAACGCAGAAGTCACGCCCATCGCGTTCAGGTCTTCCAGCATACGCGTCGCTTCCGCTTCGTCGCCCGCAATAAACAGCGCTTTTTTCGACATGGCAGAAAGCAGCGTGTGCAGAATATTTGCTTTGTGGATGGAAGCCAAACCCGTCACGGCCACCGGCGTCTTGCGCTGCCGCACAGCGTTTTCGATCGCGCGGTATTCCGGCACGCGCCCGAGCGCGTCATTCAAAAAATTCATACGCATAGTAGTGTTCCTTTCGGGGAGCCGCTCAGGAATTATAGCGGTTCATCGCCTTGTCCGGCGCGCCGGAGAGGAGCAGCTCCACGGCGCTCGTTACGTTTTCGGAAACGGTTTTTAGCGTTTTCATCTCGTCATTTGTAAAGCGGGAGAGTACCCAGTCCGCAAGGTCCCAACCTTCGGGCTTGCTGCCTACACCGATCTTCATGCGCGGGAACAGGTCGCTGCCGCTCAGATAAATGATATTCTTCATGCCGTTGTGCCCGCCTGCACTGCCCTTTAAGCGGATGCGCATGCGCCCAACGTCAAGCGAAATGTCGTCGAATACAATCAGCGTGCGCTCCGGCGGAATGTGGAAAAAGCTCATCGCTTCCGTTACGGACTGTCCGCTCAAATTCATAAAGGTGGAGGGCTTTAAAAGTACGGCGCTCTGTCCCGCAATGGTGCCCTTGCCGTAAAGGCCCTTGAATTTCACGCGGCGCACCTCAATGTTAAAGTGCTCCGCGATGGCGTCCAGCATTAAAAAGCCGGCGTTGTGGCGTGTCATCTCATATTTCGGGCCCGGGTTGCCGAGTCCCACGATCAGCCAGTCCGCGCCGCCCGAAGTTTGATCGTTTTTAGAAAAAAGCTTCATGGAATGTTCCTTTTTACATCAATGTTTTTGTCTTCTTTTTCGCACCGCCCGTTTTCGGGAATGCCGAAAGGCACGCAGAAGCCGCACAGCCGCCGAAAGGGGGAGACCCTTCGCCGCTGCGCTTTTCTCTGCGTGTGTGTTTTTGCGGGCATGCCCGCTTTTCAAATATATTATATTATGCCACCCGCAAAAGGGTTTTGCAAGCCTATTTTGTCCGAAAACGCGGGAAAACCCGCCTTAAAAAATCGTTTTGCGGCGCAAAAATCTGTCTAAAAGAAAAATTCTGCGAAAAATTTCCGAAAACAGACGATTTCTCGAAAAAAGGTATGGAAATTCGCAAATATATTTGGTATAATAGAGTGCGGCGAAACAGTGGATAAGTTTTTTACGCCTTTTTCGCTGAAAAAAATCAGTTAATACTCGGTTTAACCGTGTAAATTTTCAAGGAGGTAGTTTCCAATGAGCAAAAAGTATGTCTATTTGTTCACAGAAGGCAACGCGAGCATGCGCGAGCTTCTCGGCGGTAAGGGCGCAAACCTTGCTGAGATGACGAACCTCGGCCTGCCCGTTCCGCAGGGCTTCACCATTTCCACCGAAGCCTGCACCCAGTATTACGAAGACGGCCGCCGCATCAACGATGAGATCCAGGCTGAAATTATGGAGTACATTGAAAAGATGGAGCAGATCACCGGCAAGAAGTTCGGCGATCAGGAGAACCCGCTTCTCGTTTCCGTCCGTTCCGGTGCACGCGCATCCATGCCTGGCATGATGGATACCATCCTCAACCTCGGCCTCAACGAGGACGTTGTTGAAGTTATGGCTAAGAAGTCCGGCAACCCGCGCTGGGCTTATGACTGCTACAGAAGATTTATCCAGATGTATTCCGACGTCGTTATGGAAGTCGGCAAGAAGTACTTCGAGCAGCTCATCGACGCGATGAAGGTTAAGAAGGGCGTAACGCAGGACGTTGAGCTGACCGCTGACGACCTGAAGGAGCTCGCAAATCAGTTTAAGGCTGAGTATAAGGAAAAGATCGGCGAGGACTTCCCGTACGATCCGAAGGAACAGCTCATGGGCGCTATCAAGGCTGTTTTCCGTTCCTGGGACAACCCGCGTGCAAACGTCTACCGCCGCGACAACGATATCCCGTATTCCTGGGGTACCGCTGTTAACGTGCAGATGATGGCATTCGGCAACATGGGCGAGACCTCCGGCACCGGCGTTGCGTTTACCCGTAACCCGTCCACCGGCGAAAAGGTTCTCACCGGTGAGTTCCTCATGAACGCACAGGGCGAAGACGTTGTTGCAGGTGTCCGCACCCCGCAGCACATCGACCAGCTCAAGGAAGTCATGCCGGAAGTTTACGAGCAGTTCGTAGGCATCTGCAACACCCTTGAAAATCATTACAGAGACATGCAGGACATGGAGTTCACCATCGAGGACAAGCACCTCTACATGCTCCAGACCCGTAACGGCAAGAGAACGCCGGCTGCTGCTCTGAAGATCGCTTGCGACCTCATCGACGAAGGCATGATCGACGAGAAGCAGGCTGTTCTCATGATCGAGCCGAGAAACCTCGACGCTCTGCTGCACCCGCAGTTCGACGTTAAGGCTCTTAAGGCTGCTACCCCGGTCGCTAAGGCTCTGGCTGCATCTCCCGGTGCTGCTTGCGGCAAGATCGTCTTCACCGCTGAAGATGCAAAGGTTTGGAACGAGAAGGGCGAAAAGGTCGTCCTCGTTCGCCTTGAGACCTCCCCGGAGGACATCGAAGGCATGAAGGCTGCACAGGGCATCCTCACCGTTCGCGGCGGCATGACCTCCCACGCAGCTGTTGTTGCGCGTGGCATGGGCACCTGCTGTGTTTCCGGTTGCTCCGCTATCACCATGGATGAAGAGAACAAGAAGTTCGAGCTCGCTGGTAAGACCTACCACGAGGGCGACTGCATCTCCATCGATGGCTCCACCGGCAACATCTATGACGGCCTCATCCCGACCGTTCCGGCTTCCGTCGATTCCGGCGACTTCGGCCGCATTATGGGTCTCGCGGACAAGTTCCGTCAGATGAAGGTTCGTACGAATGCCGATACCCCGCAGAACGCTATCGATGCAAAGCGCCTCGGCGCAGAAGGCATCGGCCTCTGCCGTACCGAGCACATGTTCTTCGATCCGGACAGAATCGCAGCTATCCGCGAGATGATCTGCGCTGACACCGTCGAAGGCAGAAAAGCTGCCCTTGCTAAGCTCGAGCCGATGCAGCAGGGCGACTTTGAGAAGCTCTACGAGACCATGGAAGGCGAGCCGGTTAACATCCGTTTCCTCGATCCGCCGCTGCATGAGTTCGTTCCGACCGAAGAAGCTGACATCGAGCTGCTGGCTAAGTCCACCGGCAAGACTGTCGAGCAGGTTAAGGCAATCATCGCCGGCCTCCACGAGTTCAACCCGATGATGGGTCACCGTGGCTGCCGTCTGGCTGTCACCTATCCGGAAATCGCAGAGATGCAGACCTCCGCAGTTATCAAGGCTGCGCTGAATGTCTCCGCTAAGCACCCGGATTGGAACATCGTTCCGGAAATCATGATCCCGCTCGTTGGCGAAGTCAAGGAGCTGGCATACGTTAAGGGCGTTGTCACTGCAACGGCTGATAAGCTCATCGCAGAGGCAGGCTCTTCCATGACCTACAAGGTCGGCACCATGATCGAGATCCCGAGAGCTGCTCTGACGGCTGACGAGATCGCGAAGGAAGCAGAGTACTTCTCCTTCGGTACGAACGACCTTACTCAGATGACCTTCGGCTTCAGCCGTGACGACGCAGGCAAGTTCCTCGGCGCTTACTATGATAAGAAGATCTACGAGAACGATCCGTTCGCAAAGCTCGACCAGATTGGCGTAGGCAAGCTCGTTAAGATGGCTTGCGAGCTCGGTAAGTCCACCCGCCCGGACATCAAGCTTGGTATCTGCGGCGAGCACGGCGGCGACCCGACTTCCGTCGAGTTCTGCCACAACGTTGGCCTCACCTACGTTTCCTGCTCTCCGTTCCGTGTACCGATCGCTCGTCTTGCTGCGGCGCAGGCTGCCATCCGCAATCCGCGCCAGTAAAAAGTTGACGCAGTAGCGTAGGCAAAACAACCGATATAAATACGGTCACACAGTCCATTTGGATTGTGTGACCGTTATTTTTTTGCCCATTTTCAGTTAAATACACCGCAAATCAAGCCGCTGGTTTCACTACGAAATCAGCGGTTTTTTTCATTCCCAAAAAAATTTTTGAAATTTTTTCGTTTAGGGGGTCTATAAATGAGCCTTCTCGCTGCCTACCTATTGAGGGACAAAACGAATTCCCTCGTGAACCTTGAAAACCGAATACACATTCAACAGGTACATTCCTGATTGGGGGCGAAAGCCCCAGCCGGATGAAGGTGCGCCACGAACTTCCTGCCCATAAGGGTTATCACGGAAAGCGTGGATAAGCGTGAAAACGAAATCGTCGGCAATTCGCGAGCTTTTCGAGGAGCTTGGCGTGCACGCGAAAGCGGAAGACTTTGTGTACTGCGGCACGCGCCGCGTGGTGTATGACGGCGAGTTTTGCGGCAAGCTGTTTCACGACCGTCAGGTCTCGAAGGTGTTCTACCTTTGGTTCGACGCAGATGAAAGCGCTTTTAACATCGACCCCGCCGAGGTAGACCATGTTTTATGGATGAATTTAGATGCGTGCATCGACGGTGTGCGGCATAACACGTTTCCGCACTGCATCGAAATGGACGAGCTTGAAATTTTATGCAGCGGCTTAAAGGTCGATTTTGCATAAGTTTTTTACCGCGTAATGACCTGCACCGTGGTATCGGCATAGTCGGAAAGCAGGGAAAAATCCTCTTTCAGTCCGTCCGTAATGTAGACCGTGCCGTCCGCTGCAATGAAAATCGCTTCAAAGTCGCTGCTTTCTGCCCAGAGAGCAGCGGCTTTTTCTAAGCCCATCACAAAAAGCGAGGTGGAAAGCCCGTCGCACACCGCGCCGTCCTCGCCGATGACCGTCACGGCAAGCAGGCCGCTGTCTGCCGGACGTCCGGTCTTCGGATCCATAATGTGCCAATAGGTCTTGCCGCCCTGTTCAAAATAACGTTCGTATCCGCCGGATGTGACAACGGCTTTGTCGCGCACGGAGACCACCATCATGGGCTCTTTATTGTGAGGGTTTTTCACGGCAATTTGCCATGCGCCGCCGTCCGGCTTGCTGCCGATGGTCTGCACGTTGCCTCCGAGATTCAAAAGTGCGGAGGTGACGCCCTTTTCGCGCAGAAGTTCCGCTGCCTGTTGACCGGCATAGCCCTTTGCAATGCTGCCGAGGTCGATTTCCATGCCTGCAGGCAAGATCACTTCGCCGGTGACTTCATCGTACTGCACATTCGTGTAATCGACCAGCGGCAAAAGGGAGGTGAGCTCCTCCTCGCTCGGCACCTTGTAGCTGCCGGTCGTAAAGCCCCATGCGCGCACAATGGGGTAAACGGAAATATCCAGTGTGCCGTTTGTGCGGCTGCACATCGCAAGTGCCTTTCCCATCAGGTCGGCGGTGCTGCCCGTAACGGTACCAGAGCCGTTTTGGTTGATCTGCGCGATCTCGCTTGTGTCTTTCGTCACAGAAAGCTCGTCTTCAAGACTGTTTATCAGCGCCTCCGCGTCGTCAACGAGCGAAGCGCTGCTGTATACGGTAAATTCCATGGTGGTGTTCATGGCGTAGAATGTCTTTTTTTCGGCTTGTGGCGTGCGGGAACACCCCGTGCACAGTGCAAAAATCAGCACAAAACAGCCAAAAACGGATAAAACTTTCTGCATAGTGGTCTCCTTTTGAGAAAAAATCATAGAATATTAAAAATAGATGACAGATATTTAAAAAATGAATACCGTTTCCGGTTGACAACAAAGGAAATTTTTGGTAGCATACTGTGTGGAGGTTAGAGCTATCTAACTCTATATACACCGTAAGAGCAGAGAACGTAATCCTTCGCGTGAGGGATTGAAAGCCTTTTGCGGCGCATAAAGCTTGGGGTGCTAACACTGATTTTTTCAGTGCAAGTTAGATGCATCTAACCCACGCGCAGCATTATACCACGGAAAAGCGCGCCTTTCAACCATTTTAAGAGATTTTGTTGAAAGCTGTCCGTGGAAATATCCGAAGCGGCGGAGAAGCCGCGACAGAAAATGAAGGAGGCAGCATGAGAAACATTTACAAAAAAGCAGCGTCTTTGCTTTTGGTGACAATGATCCTCTTATCCATGGTCGTGACCGGCGCAGTGGCAGAGGCAGCAGCACCGACAGAAGTGAAAAGCTGCGAAAAAAGCGGGTTTTATACAACCGTTTTGAATTTTGAATTCAGCGATACCACATGGCTGAATGCAGTGAACGGCGTTACCGTAAACGGTACAGCGTTCACAGGCCAGACGATCAACAGCTTTTCAAACGATACCGGCATTTGGTGTGTCGGTGATGCAACGGGTGCATACGGCAGCTATAAAGCCTTACAGCTTGCCATTGAGAACGACGCTTCGTTCCCGCTGACCGTTGAAGTTACGGCTGCAGGCTACAATAAGCTGACGATGGAAGTCGCAAAGGCAACGGTCAGCTATAACGATGTCTACACCGCGACCGTAAAGATTTCGGAGACCGAGCCGACCACTCCCCCAACGGAGCCGACCAAGGAGCCGACGCCGGTAGAGGATACGGATCCGCCGACGAGCTTTACGGCAAGTTCTAATTTTGGAAGCGACTTCAATTTAACATTCAGCGGTGCGTATGATTGGTTGAATTCGATCACCGCCGTTCAAGTAAACGGCACTGCATGGGAAAAGGCATCGTCTTCCTTTGGTGTGAGCAGAAATAGCAATTATTATGTCAGACCCGGTAACGAATACGAAGACGGCTATCTTTACATCGGTGAAGGCTTTGATACAAATCCCGCGACCTGCATTATCACCGCAAAGGGATATAAGCCGTTAACGCTTACGTTGGATAAGTCAAACTACAAGGTCACCATCGGTGCAGTGGAAGAAACCACCTACAAGGCTTACGTAGCGAAGGCCGAAAACGGAAGCGTCTCTTTGAGCGCTTCCGAGGTCATCAAAAAGGGCGAGACAGTTACAGTTACCGTCACCCCGAATGTGGACTATGAGCTTGATACACTAACCGTAAAGACGGAAAGCAAAGAAGTGGAGACCAAAAAAGTTTCCGAAACTTCCTACACCTTCGCGATGCCGGCTGCAAACGTAACCGTTACGGCAAAGTTCAAGGCATCCGCACTGAAAGTTGTAGATATCGACAAGGTCACGCTTACGAAAGATACTTTCGGAAACGATTGGCATATCAACTTCTCCGAGCCGAGCGATTATGTGGAAAACGTTACCGGTTTTAAGGTGAATGGCATTTCTTGGGAAGAAAAGTCGTATAACGTTTCCTCCGGCGGCGCATACAGAAAGTATGCGGATGATAACTACATCCAGATTGCGCAAAAGAGCTACTCGGCTTCCGAAAATAAAGTACCTGTCAGAAGCGGCGATGTCATCACCATTTCCGCAAAGGGCTATGAAGATCTGAACCTCAAGTTCGTTGTAGATAAGGACGGCAAGGCGTCTCTCGTGGCAGACGACGGCAAAGGCGACCCGCTTGAACTGCACGTAAAGATCGAGGGCTCGTTTGAAGCCGCCATCGTCGGCCAGAAAGATTATGACGGCGTTTCCGGCGCAAGCACGGGCGGTTCCACATCGAACAACAACAGCAACGTTACCGTTTACGGTGCACTGGTTGAAAAAGACAAAGAGCCGACCGACGACGATTGGCAAAAGCTTGATAATAACTCCGAAATCAATCTCAACGGCAGCAAGTGCAAGGTCAGCATCGTGCCGGATGTCGAAAGCGGCACCGCGGAAGACGCAGACAGTGGTATGAGCGGCGTTTATATGCCCATCAGCAGTGACCTTACGCTAAGCGGCACACCGAAGGACGCAGGCAAATACCTCGTCTCGGTTTCCATCGAAGACAATCAGGGTAGAAAAGCGACCAGCAACACGCTGCCCTTTATGATCTACACCGGCGAAGAAACGCTCGCCGAGCAGATCAAGATCGAAAACCTCAAGCAGTATGCAAACGGCCTGTATGCTTGGGATATCATGGAGCCGTGGGCCATCAAGAACTTCGGCAGCAATGTGGACGGTGAAGAAGAAAGCGTCCGTGTACCGGCTGACCTCGAAGTCTGGTTCGGCTCGCATGAGAGCGGCACATACGGCTACCTCGGCTATGACCTTGCTTGGGACGAGGTAGAAGCGGGCAACATTCCGCAGACACTGTACATCCCGGCCGGCTGCAACTTGACGCTCACCAACATGAAAATTCTCAGCAGCGTGCGCATCGTCGTCGAAGACGGCGGCAAATTAACACTGGACGATTCCGTTGTGCAGGGCATCATCGACGTTCAGGGCGGCGGTACGTTCTCCATGAATTACAGTGCTTACAGCGGCGACTTCAAGACGGGCGCTTCCGTTTGCGGCCAGATCCGCCTTGCAGACGGCGCAATTTTGGAAAACGCAGCGATCTATTCCCATGCTAACTACCTTGCAAACGGCGATTTAACAGGCCGCACCACGTCCGAGCCGGTCGTTGTCACAAACGGCAATGTGGCCGTCAAGGGGCAGGTCTTCATTGAAGGCGATGATGCCGGCAATGAGATTGGCCAGACCGCTCTGCAGGTCAACGGCACCCTGACGCTTGCAGACGGCGCAACGCTCGTTGCATACGGCGGCGGTGGTATGACCTATTTTGCAGGCGGCACTGCAATCGATTTGAACGGTACTATCACCGGCAACGGTAAGCTTGTTGCCATCGGCGGTGCACCGCTCTTCGGTGACGGTGGCACGGCAATTTCCGGCAGCGGCACCATCTCCACAAGCGAAACCTTCCTTCAGGGCGGCACGGCATTTACAAGCCGGGATGCAAAGCCCGGCAAGGCGCTGAACGGCGACATTACGCTCACAAGCCAAAGTCGCCATGTAAAAGACGGCACACTGGAAGAAACCGGTACGGACGATCCGCTCAAGGCGCTCTACTGGAATACCGGCATTGAGCTTATCCCGCCGCTCGATATGTTTACCACCGAGCAGCATACGGATGCCGTAACGGATACAACTGTGTGGAAGTTCGACGAGAACACCCACTGGAACCCGTGCGACGACGTGACCTGCAGCGTACATGTAAACGAAGCGGCACACACCTTCGTTTGGGTCAATGACGAAGCGGAAAGCGACATCAGCACTCGGAGCATAGAAGCCAGAACAAAGCACGAGGAGTGCACCGTTTGCGGCTATACGCGCAATGAAAACACACCCATCACGCCCGATCCGGTCGTGACTCCGGAGCCGTCTGCCAAACCTACGGCGGAACCGACCACGGCACCTACGACAGAGCCATCGGTTACCCCGGCACCCACAACGGAACCCACAGCAACACCGGCACCGACCACAGAGCCGACCACAACGCCTGCGCCTACGGCAGCGCCTACGGCAGCGCCGAGCGCAGCGGCTACCGTTACCCCGGTTCCAAACAATAACAACGGATCAAATACCCCGAAAACCGGCAGCGATTACATTGCCGTCATCTTCAGTATTTCCCTCCTCACCGTTTCCGGCGCAGCCATTGCCGCACTTGTGTTTTTGAGTAAAAAGCGAGGTAAGCACGTCGCAAAGTAAACTCGTTTTTTACGAAACAGAAAATATTTTCTCCCTGATAAACACGCCCCGGTGGACAATTTCCAGTCCGCATGGGCGTGTTGCTCATTCTTTTACAAAAGCAAGACCGAAGCAGCACCTGACGCTGCTGCGCCTGTACTTGATGCGGTCCAGTACTATAAGGATCACAAAGATCTCGGAGCACGTGGATGTGCAGAAAATCTCGGCATCGGATACGAAGCCATTCGTCACAGTAGAACGAAAAACGGTGCCGGGAGTTTGTGTCGGGAATTGGTTTACCATTGACCAGCGCCGCTTTGCACTTGTTCACTTTTTCCTTGGCCTCCCGATAAGTCTTGCCGTAGCAGAAGCCATACTCAATTTTTTCGGAAGCTCGTATCCTTTGATATAGCGCGCTTCCCATCTGCCGTTCTTGCGTTTGAAAATATTTTCACCTTTTGCCATCTTAAGAACCTCCTGATTTTAAAAAAATTGTGTTAACTTACATTCTACCAACAGCACCAAGCTGGTTCAGACTGCGCATTTGACTGCGATAAACCGTCAGCCAAACGTGTCAGCAGCAGGAATCGGGCACATAATTTCAGTTTCACATCCGCGCCCCGATGCGTTCTGAAATGACCCCAAAAAGTCTGGAAAGGGAGACACCGGAGAAATTCGGTGTTTTTCGCATTTTGTGGGAAAATTGTGTAAAGTTTTCTTTACTTCTCTGAGTTAAAGTAGTATACTAATACGTATATATTCGAAAAGTGCGGCAGTTTGGCTTTTTGGGTATAGCAGGTATTTTACGGAGGAGTGTATAGGACTATGGAGAAAAAAACAAGCAATTTTTCCGGGCAGCTCGGCTTTGTGCTGGCGGCGGCCGGCAGCGCGGTGGGCGTGGGCAATTTGTGGCGCTTTCCGTACCTTGCGGCAAAGGACGGCGGCGGACTGTTCCTCATCATTTATCTGGTGTTGGTGCTGACGTTCGGCTTTACGCTGCTGACTTCCGACATTGCGATTGGCAGAAAGACGCAGAAAAGTGCCATCGGCGCATATGAGGAGATGCACCCGAAGTGGAAGTTCCTTGGTGTGCTGACGTTTTTGGTTCCGGTGCTCATCATGACGTATTATGCGGTCATCGGCGGCTGGATCACGAAGTACGCGTGCGTGTATCTGACGGGGCAGGCTTCGAGCGCGGCGCAGGACGACTACTTTACGTCGTTTATCACGTCGCCGGTGTCGCCTGTGGTGTTCGGCCTGCTGTTTATGGCGGTAACAGCGTTCATTGTGTATAAGGGCGTTGAGGGCGGCATTGAGAAGGTATCGAAATTCATGATGCCGGTGCTGCTGGTTCTTGTTGTTATTATTGCGATTTACTCGCTGACGTTAAAGCACGAGGACGCGGACGGCAACGTGCGCACGGGTTTACAGGGCTTCCTCTACTACATCACCCCGCACTTTGAGGGGCTGACCGTGGAGCGCTTTTTGCAGATTTTGCTCGATGCAATGAGCCAGCTGTTCTTCTCGCTGAGCGTTTCGATGGGCATTATGATCACCTACGGCTCGTATGTGAAGCCGGAGGTTGACCTCAACAAATCCGTTTCGCAGGTCGAGTTTTTCGACACCGGCGTGGCGCTGCTTGCAGGCGTGATGATCATTCCGGCGGTATTCGTGTTCTCCGGCACGGACGGCATGGGCGTAGGCCCGAGCCTGATGTTTGTGTCTTTGCCTAAGGTGTTTGACGCGATGGGCCCGGCGGGCACGGTGGTCGGTGTGCTGTTCTTCATCTCCGCAATTTTTGCGACGCTGACTTCCTGCATTTCGGTTTTGGAGTCTATCGTTGCGAACTGTATGGAGATCTTCCACACGGACAGAAAGAAGACGACGCTTGTGCTGGCGCTGATTTACCTCGCAGCTTCCGCGGTGATCGCGCTCGGGTATAGCGTGTTCTACTTCAACGTGACGCTGCCGAACGGCTCGAGCGCGCAGCTTCTGGACATTATGGACTATGTCAGCAACAGCGTTATGATGCCGTTGATCGCGTTGCTTTCCACCATTTTGATCGGCTGGGTGAAATCGCCGAAATATGTGGCGGACGAGATGGAGCGCGGAGGGTATAAGTTCCGCCGCAAGCGTATGTATTACGTGATGATCCGCTACGTAGCGCCTGTGATGATGCTGGTGCTGTTCTTACAGTCTACGGGCTTGCTTTCGATGATATTTAAGTAAATTTATTGGTGAATTTCCGCGTGAGCGGTTTAAGGCAGTGCCGTGCGGAGTTTTGCGGCGCTGCTTTGCTATTTTAAAAATGAAAGGTGATACTTATGAAATTTCCCGAAATGCTGACCGGTGTGCAGCACATCGGCGTGCCGACGAACGATTTGGAAAAGACCGTTGCGTTTTACGAGACCATCGGTTTTCAGCCGGTTTTAGAGACCGTAAACGAGGCGGCGAACGAGCGCGTGACGTTTTTGCAGCTCAAAAATTTAGTCATTGAGACGTATGAGAACCACGCGGCGGTGGGGAAGCCCGGCGCCATCGACCACATTGCGCTCGACACGACAGATGTTGAAGCGGCGTTCGCAGCGGCGAAGGAAGCGGGGCTTACGATGCTCGACGACGAGATTCACGGGCTGCCGTTTTGGGCGAACGGCGTGAAGTTTTTCACCGTGGAAGGTCCGAACGGTGAAAAAGTGGAGTTCTGTCAGAAATTGTAAGCGATAATTAGAATATAGAATTTCGGCGGCTGAATTGCGTTTTCGGATGCAGTTCGGCCGCCTTTTTTGCTGCCCGAAGAGGGTTGCTTTTAAGCGGTATTCCCTTTGAAATATAAAAACGCCCCATTTCTTAAACAGTATACCATACTGTCCAACAAATGGGGTGCAGTTCATTTGAGGCGTGCTTCCTTTTTGATCATTCACTTTTCGGCGGCGAGGATCATTTTTTCGAGCTCTTTGGCGGCGACGCTCAGGGGTTGGCCTTTCCGTTTGATGACGACGACGTTTCTTTCCGGTATTTTCTCTTCCAAATCGATGCGACAGACATTTGACCATTTTTCCAAGAATTCTTCCGGCACGAACCCGATGCCGAGGTCGGCTTCGACCATGGGCAAAATTTGGTCGGCAGTGAACGCTTCGATATCCGGGTGGTACGGCAAACCGTGCGCGGCGAAGAACCCGGAATAGAACTCGAACGATTTGGTATCGGCGCCGAGCGAGATGAGCGGGAATTCTAAGAGCTCCTCAAGCTTTACTTGGCGGTTTGTGAGCGTTTTGAAAAACGGTGAACATACGGCATACTCGTGGATGGGTCGGACAGGGGTTTCGGCGAGCGAGGCGGACGGTGCGGTGGGGGTGGTGACGACGGCAATATCGGCTGTGCCCTCTTTTAACGCGGCGATAGCCTGCGGCGTGGAGTGGTTGCTGATGCGGATATGGATGCCGGGGTGGAGAAGGCGGAATTTTTTGAGCACGGGCAGCAGCAGGCAGCGCAGCGCGACCTCGCTTGCGGCGACGTACACGGTGCCGGTTTGCAGCGTGCGGCTCTCGGTAATCTCCGCTTCGCCGGCTTCGATATGCTCGAACGCGATGCGCACGTGGGCGTACAAGCGCTCGCCCTCCGGCGTCAATTTCATGCCGCGGTTTGTGCGCAGAAACAGTGGGCACCCGAGTTCGGCTTCCAGGTTTTTGATGGCGCGCGTCATGTTCGGCTGGTTATTTAAAAGCTGCTTTGCAGCCTGCGAGAGGTTACCGTATTTTGCAACGTAATAAAAAATTCGATAGTAATCATAACTGATGTACATGTTGGCCCTGTTCCCCTTGCTATATCATAACGATATTTTAGATATATGGATTATAGATTTTACACATGAATATAAGAGTATTATAATGGTAATGCTGTGGGAAGTCAAGATGATTTCGCGCAGATTTTGTGCTGAAAAGCGTAGATAAAAAGCGGCGTTTCAAGGTTTTGTGCGCCAAACGAAGAAGGTATAAAATGGAAGCGGTAGTTTTTGAAATCATTATGGGTATTTTCTTTGACGCAGGTATGCTGGCAATGGTGGTGCATGCAGCGCAGCACATCGGCGAGGATACCGGTCGCGTTCGCTTTACGGCGGCTGTATTTGCGATTGGCTTTTTCCTTGGGATGATTGCAAAATGCGTTGTGGGCGGCAGCTACATTGCGCTCGCCCTGTATGCGCTAGGCTTTGTGCTCTCGTACACGGCGGTCGTTTTCACTGTGCCGGAAAAGGAGCACGCCTATGAAGGTCGCTGAGCCGTTTCATCTGCACGGACAGATGTCCGACAGCTTCCGCGCGGCAGTGTTCATCATTCTCTCCGGCGGATTTCAGGACGCATATACCTACTTTTGTCGCGGCGAGGTTTTTGCCAACGCGCAGACGGGCA
Organism: Hominenteromicrobium sp.; assembly: GCF_046974225.1. Lineage (NCBI taxonomy): Bacteria > Bacillati > Bacillota > Clostridia > Eubacteriales > Oscillospiraceae > Hominenteromicrobium > Hominenteromicrobium sp. The sequence goes on from NZ_JBKWAE010000005.1 coordinate 139,499, forward strand.
ACATTGTTTTTTTGAGCACGGCGCTGTTCCAGAAGGACTGGCCGAACGTGGTGAAGTACCTTATCCCGGTGGTATCGTTTTTGATCGGTACAGCGGCCGCGGAGCTGATACACATTCGTTTTAAGACGTATGAGAAAATCCACTGGCGGCAGATCATTTTGTTCTGCGAGATCGTGTTTTTGCTTGTCGTCGGCTTTTTGCCGGCATACTTTGAACCGCTTGCGAACGCGATGGTCTCGTTTGTATGTGCCATGCAGGTGCAGACGTTCCACAAGGTGCGCGGCCACGCGTATGCGAGCACGATGTGCATCGGCAACATGCGCTCCGGCACCGAGGCACTGTGCGCGTATTTCAGAACGCGGGATAAAGAGATTTTGCAGAAATCGCTGACGTATTTCGGTGTTATTTTTGTGTTCGGCATCGGCGCCGGCCTTGGCAGCCTGATGAGCGGCCTGCTTGGGACAAAAGCCATTTGGTGCTGCTGTGTGTCTTTGCTCGTTAGTTTTGTAATGATGTTTGTCCCCGAAAAAAACGGATAACCCATCTTCTGCGTTTTCCCCTTGCAGAGAAGTTATAACCCCACCGTGCTATACGGGCCCTGAAAGCTCCCGTGTGGTGCGGTGGGATTTTTATAAGTAAAAATCTTGTTAGGTCGTGTATGATTTGGTAGGATGCAGTGAATCGCGGAAACGGTTCGGGGATTTGTCAAGCGGTGGATTGGAATCGAGCATAGCAAAAGAGCTGTCTCTTTAGAGACAGCTCTTTTTTGGTGGAAACGCGCGGGCTCGAACCGCGGACCTCCTGCGTGTGAAGCAGGCGTGCTATATAGTGTAGATAAGGAGCAACCGAAAGGTTGCTCTCTTTCATATCTCAATTTCATATTTCTGACGGAAACCGGCAATGTTGCCGGTTTTTTATATTTCCCCGGTTTCGGGAGTTTTAGGAGGCTCATTATGAGACAAATCAAGAAAATCGCAATTACAAACGAAAAGGGCGGCGTTGGCAAAACGATGACGGCAGTCAATCTCTCCGCGTGCTTGGCACAGCGCGGCTACCGTGTGCTGTTGATCGATGCAGACCCGCAGGGCTATGCTACGCTCAATTATGATGTGGCCGTATCTCCGTCCTTACTTGAGGTGCTGCGTGGGCAGGCGACTTGCACAGAGACCGTACAGACAACATGCTTTGGCGTAGATGTGCTGCCGTCTGACCGAACGCTGAGCATAATTGAAGAAGATTTGATTCGTCAGAAAATGAATGGTGCGCCTTATCTGAACACGTTGGAAAAAGCACTGGAAGATCTTGCGGATTATGATTTCGTCATCATCGACTGCCCTCCGCAGGGTGGCAGGCTGATGGATATTGTACACTATTATGCGGATGCGATCATCATGCCGATGTTTGCCGAAGACTATGGCATCCATGCGCTGACGCTCAAAGCGGAGGCTATCGCGGATATTCGCCGCACGATAAATCCGAATTTGAAAATTCTTGGCGGGCTTATTACGATGGATGAGCGGCGCGGTTTGCGTAGTGTATTCCGCGAAGTCCTTTTGGGACAGGATTTGCTGCCGATGTTCAACACGACGATCCGTCGTAATGTGGCACTGATCCGTGCGGTAAATGCACGTGAGCCGATTTGCGTTTTTGATAAGCGGAGCAACGGAAATATGGATTATCAGAATTTGACCGATGAGTTTCTCGGAAAGGTTGGTGCGTAAGCATGAAAAAGCTAAATTTAGGTAATATCAACGCCGGGTTAAATAGTTTGAAAGCAGCAACAGATAACGCCGCACAGAACGGCAGATTTGAGCTGATCGATACGGCGCTGATCGATTTTGCGGCGAAGAACTCTTACGCAGCCGATGACAATGAGGAATCCTACAAAGAGCTTGCGGCGAATATCGATGAAGTCGGTTTGCTCACACCGTTGGGCGTAATCGTAAACGGAAACCGTTACACACTGTTCTCCGGTGAACGTCGTTTTAGGGCAATCACTACGTATCTGCATTGGACGAAAGTGCCGTGCTATGTGTTTGAGACAAAATCTGTACGAAAGGCGCAACTGATGCTGCATCAGGCCAATGCAAGCCGCGAATACACACCGCAGCGCAAATTGCAGCTTTACGAAGAATATCGAGAACTGCTTGAAGAAATGAAAGAAGCCGGTGAGATAAAAGGCGGTATGCAGGAGCATCTTGCAAAGCTGATGGGCGTTTCTGAACGCTCTGTGCGCTATTATAAGCAAATGTCTGAGCAGCTTACACCGGAAGAAAAAGACGACGTGGCAGAGGGACGCTTAGACATTAAAGAAGCCCGTGAACGTGCTGTGGAGCGCGGACGGGAAACCGGCAATATTGCCGGTTCTGGCGAGAAAGAAGAAAAGAGTGAAAAGTCGGAAAAGCCGAAGCAGGACAAGCTTGAACAGGCAATTTTAAAAGTTCTCAAGCTTGCGGATAAGGAAGACCCTGAAAAAGTCACGGCTTTACTGAATCGGTATTTGAGAGGGTACATGGGATGAAATTCAGAAAGATCAATGTACACCCGCTGCGCGGTTCTGACCCAAGGCTCCGCGCAGTCGCAAATATCTTGACGGCAGACGGATATGCGATAAACGGCATCCGCGTCTATGAGGATAAAGGCAAAATGTATGTGCGCTTTCCGATTGTCCATTCAGAAGCACGTGCGTGGAAAGCCGGGCGTGCAGCAAATTTTGCATTTACGCCCTGTACACATGCTGCTCGCAGAGAAATTGAAGGAGCAATATTAGAAGCGTACAAAATGAAAACCGGCAATGTTGCCGGTTTTGAACAAAGGAGCGTGCAGTAATGGTGTTAATTAGAACATCAACAGAAACATGGAGCGCAGAATATACCGTACAAGGTAACAGAGACGCACAAATTGTGCGTATTAAATCGCGTTCAAGTATTACAGTTGTTATTGCAAAAATCATGGAAAACCTACCCTTAGTCGGTACAACGGTTACGTATTACATATCCGTGCCGAATTACGGCATAGCCCTCCCGGAAATCGAGAGCTTGAATGAGTCAGCATGGATCGTTGATAAACTTCTCGTGCGAAATATGCCGCGTGCGGATGCAGTTACGATTGCTCAGGTGCTGAGAGATGTTTTGAAAAACGAGGTGAAACAAAATGACAACGAAATACAGAGTTTATAATGAGTTATCGGAGGATGAGAAGGCCCAAATCGCCACTGAGAAACAGTGGCATAAGCGAGGATATTGTCCCGTAGAGAACGAGGGCGAACTCATGTACTGCAATCGCTCTTGGTCTAAGGCGGTATATTTTCGAGCTGACCAAGTGCGGAGAATGTCCGAAACGGAACTCGCATTGATCCGCGCCGAGAGAAGTGCCAAAGACGCGGCAAAGCGTGCAAAGGAAAGGGCGGTTGCATTGGCTGAACAAGAAGCACAGCGTAAACGGGAAAATCTAAATATCTATCGGCAAAAATGCGCTGCTATTTGTGCGGCTGTGTCTAAGCGTCCGACAAACCTCAAACTCGTTTTTGATTTGGAAACAACCGGCTTGAATTTTGCTGAGGATGAAATCCTTGAAGCTGCGATTACGACGGTAGACGGTGAGGTACTTTTTGAATCTCGATTTAAGCCTGCATATACCAAAGAGTGGTCGGGTGCGCAGCGCGTGAATGGTATTTCACCAGAGGACGTTGAGGATGCGCCGGGAATCATCGATAAAATCGGCGAAATGGCGGCGCTGCTGCAAAACGCCGAAACGGTTATTGCCTACAACGGCAAGCAGTTTGATATTCCATTTCTCGAGCGTTACGGTATTCGACTCCGACCAGATGCCGTGATTGATGATCCGATGCTTTACGGTGCGGTCGTATACGGAGAACTGCGTGGTGAAGGTGAGGACGTGAACTATAAATGGAAAAAGCTTGCGGTATTGGCGGACTATCTCGGGTACAAAGGTGCGAATTGGCACAGCGCGGCTGCCGACTGCATTGCCACGGCTTATGTGTGGCGACAGTTGCAGGAGTCGGACATGATCGAAAAGTACAATGAGAATTTGGCAAAGCTTAATGAGGTGTCGGAAGAAACCGACACCTCATTTTAGACCTATTGCAATTTTGCAGAGCACAAAATATAATGAGATACACAAGAGAATCAGAAACATGAAAAGGAGCGGTGCAGAATGAAGGCAATGTACGGAGTTGTGTTGTACACAGAAGGTATGGCGATTTGCGAGGACGACTGGGAAGATCTCTGGTGCGCCGAGATGCCGGAAGAGTTTGTGACAGAAGGAGACGGTATTGAAATCGACGGATTGACACCATTAGAAGATCTTCCGATAGAGCAGCAGACACGGATTAAAAATGAGCTGGACGCACTACCAGAAGAATATCTGGATGTTCTGCGTAATTACGGAGGAAAAGAAAAATTTAACCTGTCTTGAAATACAGGAACCGGCAATATTGCCGGTTTTCTTGCTTTTCAACTTAATAGGAATTATAATGAAACCAATGAGGAGTGAACGACTATGAAGAAAAAGATCACAGCAATATTGATGGCGGCGGCGCTTACGGTATCGCTTGCGGCGTGTGCGGGCAGCAATACCGAAAGCGCCGTAACGGAAAGCTCCACATCCAGTGCGGTAAGCAGTACGGTATCGGAAAAGAACGATGCGAGCAGCAAACCGGCTGCAAGCTCGAGCACCGCGAGTGCAAAACCCACGGCGACACCGGGTGCAAAAACAGAAAGCAGCAAAACCGAGAGCTCAAAGGGAAGCAGCTCGTCTGCCTCGTCTAAAACGGAGAACAGCACAACGAGCAAGCCGTCGTCCTCGAGTTCTTCCGGCAGCACAGTATCGAAGCCGAGTGCAACCGCAAAACCGTCTGCCACAACGAAGCCCAGCTCCGGCAACAATGCTGTGAGCAAACCGTCTTCCGGCAGCAGCGCGACGGCCAAACCCTCGGCCACTGCAACGCCGAAGCCTACCGTAAAGCCGACCGCTGCACCGACAGCAAAGCCTACTTCTAAACCGTCTGCAACTGCGACGCCGAAGCCTGCTGCAACAGCCAAACCGACCACCGCTCCGACGGCTAAGCCTACGGCAGTTCCTACATCCAAGCCGACTGCTGCGCCGACGGCAACTCCTGAACCCCAGAAAGTTTGGGTTGTAGATGTTCCGGCAAAAGAAGAGGTTGGTCATTGGGAAGAAGATGGGTATTGGTGGAGTGATGTAGTGTATAGATGTAATGAGTGTAAAGAGACTTTTTCGACAACAGATGCCTTCTATGAACATGTAATCCCTCTTGTCGAAGCAGGAAAGCATTCAATGGGAAGTTATACAGAAGTTCCGGGAGAATCTTATTGGGTAAAAACAGGTCAGCATTGGGTTGTTGATGAGCCTGCGCAAGAAGAACAAGGTCACTGGGAATACAAATAAAAAATTGAATATTGCAGCATGAAGCATCCGTTTTATCGGGTGCTTTTTTACTGCAAAAATTCAAGCCGTACTTTTTGAGTGCGGCTTTTTTCATATAAAAATCTAACGAAAGGAATGGCAAAAAATGAAGAAAGCAAAACGGATTTTGGCTGGAGCGCTTGCGGCGTTGATCCTTACGATGTCACTGCCGTTAAGTGCTCTGGCGGATGAAGCCGATGTGCCTGTGGAAAGTCCGAGCTTTGAAGTTTCGTTTGATGTAGATACCGGGCAGGAAGAAATTTCGGAAGATCTTCCGACCGAGGTTGAAGCGACACCGGAGCCTACCCCGGAATCTACCACAGAGCCAACGCAGGAGCCAACACCTACGCCGGAAAGCACCGCTACACCGACCCCGACGGCAGAACCTACCGCAGCGCCCACGGCTGCACCCGAAGTTACCGCAACGCCGACGAGCACGCCGGAGCCGAGTGCTGCCGCATCTCCTACGCCCGCTTTACCGAGCGCATCCCCTACTGTAACGCCGACGCCTACGCCGTCACCGCAGCCGGTTACAAACCCAATAAAGCTTGAGCACGAGGTCTTAACGGACTATGAGACCGGCGGACTTTACCTGTTCCCAGTTCCCGACGGCGACGAAATTACGCAGGAATACAGTGAGCAACACAAAGCTTGGGATATAGCTGCTGTTACTGGTTCTGCTGTGGTGGCAGCCGAAGAAGGCACTGTAACTTATGTGCAGATTTGGGACGGATCGTATGACACCACCGGCATGATGAGCTACGGGCACATGATTCAGATTGAACATCCAGATGGAAATACCACACTGTATGCACATCTATCTGAAATTAACGTGCAGCAAGGCGAAAAAGTCGTGCGTGGGCAGCGCATCGGGCGCGTCGGCAGCACTGGCAATTCTACTGGCCCACATTTGCACTTTGAGGTCATGAGTGAGACTGGTAAAAAGGAAAACCCTGAACCGGTATTAGAATACGGAGTATCCACGCTACTGGATGATTACACATGGAGTTGGGTCAATCAGTATCTTAATCGACCTAATGGGACGAAAACAATATCTGATTACGGAGTAACAAGAGACAAAGTTGTAGCTGAACTTACTTCGCATCAAAGTGATAACTACTATTTGGGTACTACATATGTAGGCGGGGATAGCCAGTCTCCTAAAGGAGATACAAGCTACAATGGCAGCGTGGGTATGAACTGTGCTGGCTTTGTCAGCTATGTGCTTTGTAAATTGGGGTTAAATGCGGGTACGTCTGACTTGAATAATCATACTGCGTTGCCTGCGAGCTCGGTTCAGGGGCTTATGACTAAGGCGGTCGGTGGTCGTTCTGCAGATTGGTACAGCTCGTATAAAAGCCGAAACCTTTTGGCAGGTGCATCAAACTATTGCTTCTGGATTGCAAACGGTGATCTTAAGTCATATGCATTCCAGTCAAAGAGCGATATGCTTTCGTCTGGTGTGCTTGAAAAAGGTGACATTATTTTAATGTTGCCGACAACAGCATCGGCCAGTGACCGAGATACGCATATTGGCTTTTTCTGGGGAAACTCCTCCAGCGAAGATAATATGTGGCATAGTTTTGGTTCCAATAACCATATTTCGACCATAACACCTAAGACCAGCCCTTCTTATTACGTGGTTATTAAGTACGCACCGTCTGAATATACACTGACGCTCAATAAGACAAGCTCTAATCCCTCGTTGACAAACAATAACAGCAATTACAGCTTGTCTGGTGCAGTGTACGAAGTTTACGGTAACAAAACCACTTATACAACCTCAACAGTCACGTATTACACCGTAAATGCAAGTGGTGGCCTTAATTTGCGTAGCTCTGCCAATACAAGCAGTTCTGTGTTGATAACCATGACCAATGGAGCAAGCGTAAAGTATCTTAGCACATCAGGATCGTGGTATAGGGTTGAATATACCCATTCAAACGGTACGACCTATACAGGATATGCTTCATCGACATATCTTACGAATAAAACCACGCAAACTATTTATACTCCAACAGTAACATCGAATGCATTACTTGGTACGCTTACAACTAACTCGTCAGGATCGGCGAGTCTTGTTGTGCCTGCGGGAACAGTGAGCGTAAAGGAGAAGACCGCACCGAAAGGATTCTCCGTTGATAATGAAACTCATACAGTAACGATGGACGGTAATAAGACACTCAATGTCTCCGATACACCGATTATCTATGAGTACAATATCAACCTCACAAAGACGAGTGCCAATGTCTCAATCACAAACGGCGACAGTGGGTATAGCCTCGCCGGAGCAGTGTATAAAATCTATAACAGTTCAGGCACGGAAGTTGCATCCATCACCACAGATTCGTCTGGCAAGGGCACTTCAAATGTGAAACTCAAAAACGGCACATATACCGCCGTGGAATCCAAGGCTCCTCCGGGGTATGCTTTGGACACGACAAGGCATACCGTTAGGATCAACAATGCTGACGCGACTCTGAATGTCAGCGATGTGCCTTTGATTAAGACGGTGACACTAACCAAAACGAGTGCTAACACGTCGATCACGGCAGGTAACAGCAATTACAGTCTTGCCGGAGCTGTGTACGATGTGTACGAAGGTAATTCTGCTACGGGTACGCCGGTTGCATCGTTCACAACTAACTCGGCGGGCGTTGCGACGTTAAGCCGCAAATTATACCCAAATAGAACATATACAATTTTAGAACGAACTCCGCCTCCCGGATATGTAAAAGATACGACGCCACATTCGTTCTATCTTGCTTACAACTCGGCAACAATGGATGTTGTGGATGACCCACAATATGTCAAGATCATGGTAAAAAAGAAAGATTCTGGAACTAACACAAATGTAGCTGTTGGTAACGCATCACTTGCGGGTGCTGTATACGCAATTACGTATAAAGAAAACGGTGTAGATAAAACCGTTCAAAAAACGACCAATAGTTCAGGAATTCTCTATTTTACCAACGTGCCTTTGGGCGAGATAAAAATTCAGGAAATCTCAGCTCCGGTCGGCTACAAGCTTGATTCAACGGTGCATACGTACAATGTTACGTCGGACAAAGTAACTTCTGCCGTATACGAAATGGAACCCGAAGATTTCACCGAAGATGTCTTTAAAGGACGCATCCGGATTACCAAACAGATTGAAATGCTCGGCGCGGAAACACAGCTTGAGCAAGGCGCTGAATATCAGGTGTATCTCAAGAGCGCAGGCAGCTACGATGCCGCAAAGGATACAGAACGAGATTATCTTGTAACCGGGGCGGACGGCAAGTCTATCACCAAAGACCTGCCCTACGGCACATATACGCTGCATCAGGTCAAAGGCGTCCCGGGGCGAGAATTTAAAGACATGGATGTTGACGTCCACGAAAACGGCAAAACGTATGAGGTGACGCTCACAAACGAGCTCAAGTATGCTTCTTTGAAGATCGTGAAGACCTCCGAAGACGGCAATGTTGCCGGTTTTACGTTTAAGGTCACGAGGCTTGCGGATGGCGCATCAGCAACATATACCACCAATGCAGCCGGTGAGATCATTACGTCTCAGTTCCCGGTGTATGTCGATGCAAATGCCACCCAGAAATTCGAGTACAAGATTGAAGAAATCAATGTGCCGGATAAATATCGCACGCCGGATGCACAGACGGTAACACTTACCTATGGGCAGACGGCAGAGGTTAGCTTCTATAACCAAATTGCACGTGGCTCTTTGGAAATCCTCAAAGTGGACCACGACGGTGTGACGCCGCTTGAAGGCGCGAAGTTTGAGGTTACAGACGATAACGGCAATGTAATTGCAACCGAAATTTCCGGGCCGGACGGAAAAATCAAGGTAGAATCGATCCTTTACGGACAATACCACTGGTCAGAAGTGGAAGCGCCGAAAGGCTATGACCTTGATGATACCGTGCATGATTTTGCAATCGAGCACGATGAGCAGGTAATTGAGATCACGCAGGAAAACACTCCGAGTGTGGGCTCCATTACAGCTAAAAAGATCGATGCCGATGGCAACGTCATGCCGGGCGTAGAGTTTACGCTCGAGTACAGCACTGACGATGGCGCGACTTGGGCCCCGGTGGAAGCCCGCGCAGAAGACAGCAAGCCTTCCATCGGGGGCTGCACAAGTGCAGTCGTTGACGGCGCTTTGGAGACCGATGAAAACGGCGTCGCTACCTTTAATGGGCTTCAGATCAATAATCAGACTGTGACGATCCTTTACCGACTGACAGAAACCGCCACTAAGTCCGGCAACACTCTGCTCGCAGCGCCGATGTTTATCGGCAGCTTACCGCAGGTGCTCGACGACGGAACAGAAATCGTCGATGTGACTGTAACGGCGGTCAACAATCAAAACTACACGCTGCCGTCTTCTGGCGACAACGGCATGACGAGCGTGCCGATTGGCATTGCTCTCGCACTGATTTCCGCATCTTGCCTTGCAACATGGCTGCGGAAGAAAAAGTTATTTTAAGAGAGCATCTACACTCTCTCAAAATAAAACAAAATAAAATGAAAGGAATGTAGAAAAATGGCAAAATCCAAATTACTCTCTCGCATTGGTGCTTTGGCTTTAGCAACAGCTCTGGCCTGCACCTCTCTGATCTCGGCCTCGGCGGCTACTATCGATAAAGCTACTATCGATATGGACGCAAAGGCACAGCTGTCCATTTATAAGTATGACTTTACGAACGCCAAAAAAGATGGCGTGTGGAACGAAGGCAGCTACGTTTCTACCGGCCAGTACGACGCAAAAGTAAATCAAGTTCTTGGCGGTACAACGCGCACCGGCGCGAACAGCGCATCTTCCGCCCTCGGTAATGGACAGGCAAGCAACGGTTACGCGATCAAAGGCGTCGAGTATACTTACCTCAAAATTGCGGACATCACGCAGTTTTCGGAGTCTGCAAAGGACGGCGGTCGTACCGACAGCCACATTGAGGTGCTGTATGCAATCGATAAAGTCAAAGGTGCAGACATGCTCGCTGCTATCGGCCTTGCAGACGGTGCACAGAGCTACGATAATGCAAATGCACTTGATGCAAACAACTGGTATTACCAGTCGGATAAGCTTAATGCAGCACTTAAAGCTGCTCTTGAAGCCAATTCCACGACCGTAAAAAACTCTCTCGAATCCTACGTTAAAAACAACGGCGGTACGGCAATGCCCGAGACTAATGAGGACGGCTACAGCAATGTAACGGGCCTCCCCGTAGGTCTCTACCTGCTGGTTGAAACCCGCACGCCGGAAATGGTGACAGGCACGACAAATCCGTGCTTCGTCTCGCTGCCCATGACCACGGTTGATGGTGGTATGGCAGACGGTTCGGGCAACCAGATCACGACCGGCGGTCACGATTGGAACTATAATGTTGTGCTTTACCCCAAAAACGAGACTGGCATTGTCACATTGGAAAAAACCGTACGTGAAGCTGTTAAGGATACCGGCAAAAATAACGCGTCCGATGTTATCACCGATGGCTTTAAGCACAATGCAACGGCATCCGCAGGCGATACGATTGAGTATCAGATCATCTCCACACTGCCGACGATCACGTCTGCAGCAACCAACATCAGCGAATATACTTTCCGTGATGTTCTCGCTCGCGGCCTCTCTTATGTAGGCGGTACGAACAGCGTTACACTCGAATTCTTCACCGATGAAGCCTGCACCAACAAGGTAACTACATGGAAACAGGCAGACGGCAAATTTAAGGTCACACGCGAAGAAAACAACGACGGTACGCATACGATGACGATCTCCATGACTGCTGACGGCCTTGCTGAGATCAACACGGCCAACACAGCTTACGACAACGACAACGGCGAGCTCTATGCCGGTTATTCCAACTATACCCTTCGCATCCGTTATGACGCAAAGCTCAATTCCGACGAAAGCCTTGTTTACGGCGACAACGGAAACGAGAACGAAGTCGTATTGACTTGGAAGCGTACCAATGACACCTACTACGACACGCTCATCGACGACGCGCATGTTTATACATACGCGATTGACATCACGAAGACCTTTAGTGATGGCAAAGAAGAACAGACGATGTTCGATAACGTCCTCTTTAAGGCGCAGAACGCATCCGATGGCTACTATGTAATTGCACAGCTTAATGAGGCTGAGGGCATCTGGTATGTGACCGGCCATACGACCAGTGAAACCGCCGCAACAGCAATGCACCCTGTCGATTGGAATGGCAAAAAGGGCCAGCTTATCCTCAAGGGCGTCGAAGACGACCAGTACATCTGGACGGAGCTCGAGACGGCTAACGGTTATACGCTCCTCAAAAATAACATCGACGTAACGATTACGTCCGTCGATGATGCAAACCGTCCGTGCGACATTTACAATCAGGATACACTCGGCGTCGTGCAGAATGACCCGCGCTATGGTTTTGACAGTAATCTCGATCTGCACCTCGCGAACATCCCGCAGACGCAGCTCGCTCATAACTACCAGACTGCATCTGCAACGGTTGACGGCAACGACGTCACAATGCTCGACGATGAGATGGATACTGATTCTACCAACGCAATTGCGCCATTGACAGTTGTGAACACAAGAGTTTTCATTACTCCGATGACCGGTGATAGAGGTACGCAGGCGCTTGCTATCGGCGGCGTACTGGTTGCTTGCCTCGGCACTTCTGCATTTATTTTCTTCTTGGTTTTCAAGAGAAGAAAAGAGCAGGAAGATAAGTAAGAGTACACCAAAATTTTGAATTAGGTTTACCTCGCAGGGAGGGCTCAGTGACAGCACTGAGCCCCACCCAAAGCCTGCAACATTGTGTGTAGGCTTTGGGTGAAAAGGAAAAATTGAAGAAGGTGAAAACATGCCCCAAAAGCGAACGTACAAAGGTGCGCAGGTCATAGCCATCATCATCGCGATTTTACTGCTGTGCGTCGCGGGATTTTGCGCGTATCTGCTTATTGATAACCAACAGCAAAAAGCAGAGCAAAAGGAACTGTTTGCAACCATAGCCGAAAAAGTAGACGCAGCGGAAAACGAATTGGGAGACTTAGAGCAAATTAGCACGGTGGAAGATAAACGGGTGGCGCAGCTGCTTGAAGTTTATGGGGAACTGCACAACTACAATTCCGATTTTGTAGGCTGGATACGCGTGCCGGGCACAGAGATCAATTACCCGGTGATGCAGTCGCCGGATAGCCCTAATTATTATTTGCGTCGAAATTTTGAGAAAGCGTACAGCAACCTCGGCACGCCGTATTTACAGGAAAACTGCGATATACGCACGTGCGATAACTTGATAATTTACGGCCACCACATGCTTGATGGCGGGATGTTCAGCGATCTTGAGCTCTATAAAAAGAGAAAATTCTTTCAGCAGCACAAATACGTGCGTTTTGACACATTAGACGAGCTGGGACTATATGAGGTCATGGCGGTTGTCATCACAACGGCCTACCAGTCGGATAGCTTTCAATACTACAACTACGTGGAGAACAACGAGCTGATTTTTAACACATACGTACAGGAGTGTAAGCAGCGTGCCTTATATGATACGGGCATGGATGCTGAATACGGAGATAAATTAGTTACTCTATCGACGTGCGAATACAGCAGCGATAACGGCAGGCTGATCGTCGTTGCCAAAAAGATTGGAGGGATCAAAAAATGAGCAAACGCAAAAACACCATCATCATTATCTGTTTTATCCTTGTGATCCTGCTCGGTGCGGGTGCGGCTGCGTACCCGTTAATTGCATCGATTAACAACGAGCACACGCAATCGCTCGTACAGACGGAATACGAAGAAAAGCTTCAGCAGCTTGACACTTCGGAAATAGACGCCGCGTTGGAGGCAGCACGGGAGTATAACAAAACAATCTCTACTGTGCAAATCGAGGACATTGATAAAATCAAAGCTGACCTGCCTCCATACGAAGATCTTCTGAACCTTGCCAATAACGGCATCATGGGGTATATCGAGATACCGGCTATTAACATAGACCTGCCTATATATCACGGCACGACCGGTACGGCGATGGAAAAGGGCGCGGGTCACATGGAAGGTACGTCGCTGCCGGTGGGCGGTATCGGCACACACGCCGTGATCTCTGCACACTCCGGCATGGCAAGCGCAAAGCTTTTTACCGACCTCGATAAGCTTAAGTTTGGAGATATGTTCTTCATCACGGTATGCAACCAGAAATTAGCTTACGAAGTGGACAACATCGCAGTGGTGGAGCCCACAGACATTGATTTGATCCGTATCGATACGCAGCAAGATTACGTCACATTGCTCACCTGCACACCGTATGGCGTCAACACGCATCGGCTGCTTGTGCGCGGCCACAGAGTGGAAATGGCCGAAGAAGCGATAGCAGAAGTCGAAGAAAAGGCAAAACCAGAGGGCAGCACGTGGATAGAAAAATATGCGGAAGGGCTTGTGATCGGCCTCATAACTTCCTTTGCGGCGATGCTGTTGCTGCTGTTGATCTTGCTAATCCGCCGCAGACAAAAAAAGAAAACCGGCAACATTGCCGGTTCTGAAAGGAAATGATAGAATGCCAAACACTTATATAGAGCTGATTGATAGCCTGATTTTGCGGCGGCGTGCGCTTAAAATATCGCAGCGCGAATTAGCTTCTACCGCCGGAGTTTCGTGGACGGAGGTTGCACTCATGGAGCAGAAAAAGCACATGGTGCAGCTCCGGGCACTGCTGCGGATAGCAGCCGCGCTAAACTGCAAACTGGTGGCCGTGAGTGTCGAATAAAAATCTTGCCATATAATGCCAAATTTGGTAGAATAAAAACGAACTGCAATATGCGGTTCGGGTGCTGCCATAACGGTGGACGGTTCAGCCCTCAGATACACTTCGGTGTACCGTACGAGGGAACATTTCTTGGATATGAAAATATCCCTCAATCCAGTACGGAGAGAGGGATGACGCTTATGAAGCTCGAGCTGAACTTTAGTGATCTGTGTCAGTTGGCACTCGTCATTATCGCACTCATCGAACTATTTTGTAAACGCGAACATAAAAAGAAGTGAGCCGCCCTCGCCTAAGGATGCGGCTCATTTCTTTGAGTAACACTGAGGGCTAACCGTTCATCGGCAGCACTCTTTCTATTTCTAATTATAGACGCTTTTGAAGTTTTGTCAAGCGCGAAAAGCGGCAATGTTGCCGGTTTTGCACTTGATTTATTTTTTCTCATTTATTATAATCAAACTAAACAGGGAGTGAAGACTATGAAAAGAAAAATCACAGCTATTTTAATGGCGGCAGCGCTTACGTTATCGCTTGCAGCGTGTGCAGGCAGCAACACGGCCGAAAACACTGCTGCGGAAAGCTCTGCATCCAGCGCAGTGAGCAGCACGATTTCTGAAAACGCTAAAGAGAACAGCACGTCAGGAGCAAGCAGCAAGCCGAGTTCTGCCACAAGCTCCACGGCCGCAAGCAGCGCCAAGCCGAGTGCATCGGCGAAGCCTACGGCTACTCCCTCTGCCGGTGCTGCGGCAACGGTCAAGCCTACCGCAACGCCGAAGCCGGAGAGTAAAACCGAAAGCAGCACGGCAGGTAAAGCGAGCGCGACGGCTACACCGAAACCGGCAGCAACCGCAAAACCGAGCAGCTCCCATACTTCTAACAGCAAGCCTTCCGGCAGTGCGGCCAGACCTACGCCCGCACCGACTGCGAAGCCGACAGCTGCACCCACCGCAGCTCCCACAGCCAAGCCTACGGCAGCTCCTACCGCAGCGCCAACAGCCGTGCCCACTGCGACGCCGAAGCCCAAAGAAAAGGTCTGGGTCGTGGACGTACCTGCTCAAGAAGAAGTCGGGCATTGGGAAGACGTCTACTGGATGGGCAGCGACTGGGTGTATCAATGCAATGGATGCAAAACTATTTTTTCAACAGAAGATGAAGCCGCAGATCACAATATAAATGAGTGTATAAATGGAAATCTTACATGTGGCAGTTACACCATGATAGGCGGAGAACCGTACAAGCATTATACAGGAGAGAAATATTGGGTCGTAGATACTCCTGCGCAAGATGAAGTCGGCCATTGGGAATATAGATAAGGATCAAATAAAGTGAATATTGCAGAATGAAGCACTCGATTTTACATTGAGTGCTTTTTTACTGCTCAAATTCAAGCCGTGTCATTTTATATGCGGCTTTTTTCATATAGAAAAATCTTTGAAAGGAAGCAAAAAAATGAAAAAGAAGCTCAAAAAGTCACTTGCGTGTCTGCTTGCAACGCTGCTGATTTTCAGCGCCGTACCGATGAGCGCTCTTGCCGATGAGGCCGATACACCCGTATCGGTTACGGTCGAAACAAACGCTGAAAAAGCAGTGCAGGACACGGAGCCGGATGCAGAACCTAAACCGGAAATCACGGCAGAACCGACCGCGACGCCGGAGGCGAGCACAACCCCCTCGGCTGAACCGACCGCAGAGCCCTCACCGGAGGCAACAGAGGAACCGACTGAATCGGAGGTCAGTGCAGAGCCGGAAGCAACGGCTGAACCCACTGCTTCCCCCACGCCAAACCCGGAGGATGAAATCAGTTTACTGGCGCTCGGCGATGAGGCAATTACGCGTTACCGCACGGTAGGCATCAACGGTAATTTCAGTTCAAATTATCTTTATGACCTTGGCGAATTTCCACTGTATGACATCTACCGAAACGGTGTAAGTTACCCGGCCTACTGTTTGCAGCACGGTAAGGGTCGTGTGAACAACGGAGCATACGTGCAAAGAGACAATTATGGCATGACTGAAGCTATGCGCCGCATTATCGCTTATGGCTACAACACGACAAACTCTCTCGGTAAAAATGATTGGTACAGCGATGCGACCGCAAAGACGATGGTCACACAGCATCTTGTTTGGCTGGCGTCCGAAGGCTATATTACCGTAGACGGTACAAACTGGTCTTGGGGTACTGGCATCGATACCGATGTTGAGCGCATGGCAAATCTGGCGTATAACGGTTCTGTTGTACGCAGTTACTACGCAGAGCTTAAAGATCGTCTTTTGCGGTCGGAAATCGTCCCGTCCTTTGCAGGCAAAAGCAGCGACGGCAGCGATGCACAGGAAATCGCTTTGCAGCTTGTGAATGGCAAATATACGGCCACCGTTACCGATACCAACGGCGTGCTGGATTTATTTGATTTTCAAAAAGCAGGCTTTGATATTTCTCGTAACGGTAATACGCTGACAATATCTACGAGCACGCTGCCGGAGCAAGAGACCACGATTATCGGTGCAGGCTACACCGTCGGCGATAAAAACAGCATCGCCGTTTGGGAGGATAGAGACCAGCAGGCCAATATTCAGCACCAAGCAACCTGCCCGGGTACAACGCAGACCATGGCGTATATCAAAATAAAGGTCGAAAAGCCTTCGTATACAATCACGCTCAACAAGACAAGCGCTGATTTGACGATTACTAACGGCAACCCCAATTACAGCCTCAAGGGTGCGGTGTACTATGTTTATAAAGATGTCAATATACCAGATTATCCGTATTGGGATCATGAGCCGTATGCGACCTTTACCACAGACGCAAACGGACATGCTGAGCTTAGCAAGAAATTGCAGCCAGGCAACTATGTAACTTTTGAAGCCGTAGCGCCGAAGGGCTACTGCGCAGACAGCAAAATCCATAAATTCACCATTACAGGAGAAACAACGCTGAATGTTGTGGACGACCCGGGCGTGATTGTTTTAACTGTGAGAAAAAAGGACCGTGATACAAACACCGGCACACCCACCGGTAACGCTTCACTTGAAGGTGCAGTTTATCGCGTATTCTACACACAAAACGGACAGGAAGTATATAAAGATATTACGACGAACAGCAATGGTGTTGCTGCGTTAGCACGTATTCCTCTTGGCTTAGTGAAAGTGCAGGAAATCAAGTCTCCGGTCGGCTACAAGCTCGATGAGCGCGTCCGTACCTACAACATCACAACCGTCGGCAGCGAAGACGTTTTTGAGCTTGAACCCGCCGACTTTACGGAAGAAGTCATGAAAGGCCAGATTGCGCTGCATAAGCAATATGAAACCCTTGATGACCTCGCAGAAGAACAGGGCGCAGAGTTTGACGTTTACCTCAAATCTGCGGGCAGCTTCGATGCAGCCAAAGAGACCGAGCGCGACCATATCACCACCGGCGCGGATGGCATGGCAACCACAAAGGATTTACCTTACGGCACATACGTCGTGCATCAAACAAAGGGTGGCAACGGCCGTCAGCTTGTAGCCGATTTTGATGTTTCAATCTCCGAGGATGGCAAGGTTTACAGCTATGATCTTGTCAACGTACAGAAAAATGCACAGCTCAAGATCGTAAAGGCTTCCGAAGACGGCGTAATCGAAGGCATTCACTTCCGCGTGACGCGCCTTGAGGATAACTATTCCGCAGAGTATGTAACGAATGCCGCAGGCGAAATCCTTACGGAAACACTCCCGATTTACGCGGACAAAGACGGCGCGACCAAGTATCAGTACCGCGTGGAAGAACTCGATACAGAGAAAACCTACGGTTATCAGTTGCCTGACTCGCAGACCGTAGAACTCAGCGAAGGCGAAATTGCTTCTGTAAGCTTCCATAATGTGCCGATTGAAATCGGTACGAAGGCCACCGTTGAGGGAGAAAAAGAAGTTGATCCGCTCGATAAAGTTACGCTGACCGATACGGTATCATACACTGGCCTTGTTCCCGGTAAAGAGTACAAAGTAACCGGCGTACTGATGGATAAAAAAACCGGTGAAAAATTACTTGTGAATGGGAAAGAGATCACCGCTGAAACTACCTTTATCGCAGAAACAAAGAATGGCAGCGTAGACGTTACCTTTATCTTTGATGCAACGGGCTTGCATGGCAAAGAGATCGTCGTTTTCGAGGATTTGTACCGTGAGAACGTGCTGCTTGCTACCCATGCGGACATCAACGATGAAGGGCAGACGGTAAAGATTAAGAATCCTGAAATCGGAACAAAGGCAACAGCAGACGGCAAAAAGGAAATTACAGCGGATAAGATCACGATTACCGATGTTGTGAGCTATAAGGATTTGACCCCCGGTAAAGAATATAAGCTTACCGGTGTGCTGATGAACAAAGCCACGAACGATAAGCTGCTTATCGATGGTAAAGAAATCACGGCAGAAGCTACCTTTACGCCAAAAGCTACCACCGGCGAAGTTGAGATGACCTTTAGTTTCGACGCGCGTGAGCTGACAGCCGAAACTGAGGTCGTAGTTTTTGAAACGCTTTATCGCGATGACCTTGAGTTTGCGGCACATGCTGATATTTCCGATGCTGATCAGACCGTTAAGATTTTGCCGCTGCACGGCTCCATCAGCACGATTAAGGTCGATGCAGGAGACTCGCAGCACCGTCTTTCCGGCGCTGTGTTCGGCATCTATCGCGATGTAAACGGCGATGGACGTTATACCGAAGGTGTAGATACCTTTGTCGGTCGGATGGTAGAGAAAGACACAGGTTTCCATGAATTGGATGGACTGCTTTATGGCAAGTATCTGATTCATGAAGAACAGTCTCCGTCCGGCTACTCACAGGATAAAAACTATTACAGTTTCGAGATCACAAGAGACGGAGAAAAGGTGCAGTTTGGGGTTAAGCCTGGCATGAATTTCCCGAACAGCGCATTTCCAAAGACCGGCAGCAGTAATCACGGTGTTTATGCAGCACTGCTCGCTCTTGCGGTTTCCGGCCTCGGTTTAGGTGCTGTGATTTTTCACAAAGTCAAAAAAGCAAGTAAATAAGTAAAACCGGCAATGTTGCCGATTCCTAAGCTGCCCGTGCAGAGTGAGAAAGCTCATTACCGTTTGGTGATGGGCTTTTGTAATGCAGAGCGCCGGTCACAATCCCGGCGGGGCCTGTAAATAAAAGGAAAGGAGCAAGAAGCTGCGCCGGAGTTCCGGCAAACAAAACTGTAAACTTATATTTTCGGCAAAGGAGAAAGGCAAAATGAAAGAAATGTATGGTGTTGTGCTGCTGTACACAGAAGGCATGGCAATTTGTGAAGATGACTGGGAGAACCTTTGGTGCGCTGAGATGCCAGAAGAATTTGTAACAGCAGGAGATGGCATTGAAATCGACGGATTGACGCCATTAGAAGATCTTCCGATGGAGCAGCAAGTGCGTATTAAAAATGAGCTGGCTGCACTGCCGGAAGAATATCTGGACGTGCTGCGTAATTATGGTGGAGGTGAGGAGTGATGCCCGGTTACGGAAAATATCGTTCACCAGAGGAAAAAGAAGAATTTGTAAAGCAACTGGGTGCAGACGCCAAGCAGCGCGTTATTGACCTTGCGGAAAACTGGGAAGCAGATGCAAAAGATGTTGCGGAATTTTTGATTTTTTCAAGTCGGTTCCCAGATTACAGCGTCCGCAACCAGATGCTGATCTACAAGCAAAATCCGTATGCTATGTTTACTGCGGGATATAATCAATTTGAAAAAATGGGCTATACCGTACAAAAGGGCGAAAAAGGTATGCGTATATGGGTACCCCATAATATTACCTATTATCGTGGCAAAGAAAGTGAACCATGGAAGAGGCTGACGAAAAGCACACCAAAAGCAGTACGGGACATGATAAAAGTCGGAATGCTTGAGACACGTGAAGAATTGCAGTTCTATCGTTATGGAGTGGTCTTTGATATTGCACAAACGAATTGCCCTGCGGAAGATTACCCTAAATTAGTCGGTCTCGGCTGCGCAGATGAGCTGCACGCAGCGGCGTTTGACATTATCAGCGAATACAGCAACCGCTGCGGAATGCCGGTGCGGACGATTGATTTAAAGAGCGTTGCGCTGCGCGGATATTACGAATCAGAGACATGCAACATTACGATTAACAGCCGCCTTGCTGATACACAACGATTATCGACGCTGCTGCATGAGATGGCGCACGGCATGTTGCAACACGGTATGGATACCGGCAAAAGCCGTGCACAGCGTGAGTTTGAAGCAGACGCTTTATCCGTTATGCTTGAATCCGCCATGGGTCTGCCAATCACTGACACACGTAAGGAGCACATGAGCGTGGAGTATAAGAACTACATAACCGAGCTTAAAACGGGCAAAACGGATGAAGAAAAAGCGGAAATCAATGAGCAGATCGATAAGGTTTTTAAACCAATCGGTGATCTATATAAGCGCCATGCGCCGCAGATTTTGGCAGCACTGCGCTTATCAGGCATTCAGCCGCAGCCGATAAAAACAGCGCAGGCAGCACCTGAACAGGAAGAAAAGACGCCGGAGCACATTATGGACAAGCCGAAAAGAAAAATGAATCGTTCACTGTAAAGAGAAATGAACGTAGAAAGGAGTGAATTTTTTGGCAATATCGAGAGATCAGGTTGATGAGATCAAAAGCCGCGTGAGCATTATAGATGTTGCAGCAGAACGTGTGAATCTATCGCGGCACGGTTCAACCATGTCGTGCTGTTGTCCGTTCCATCAGGAAAAAACACCGTCATGCGTATTGTATGAGAAGACCAATTCCTTTTACTGCTTCGGCTGCGGCACGAGCGGCGACGTCATATCTTTTATTCGCGGTACGGATAATCTCAGTTACGTGGAGGCGGTGCAGCAGCTCGCCCAGCGTGCCGGAATAACGATTGATGCCAAAGGCGCACAGCTCAATCAGCGTGAGCAGGAGCTCAGAGATCGTATTCGTGCGTGCAACCGAGAGGCGGCACGTTACTTCTTCCGTTCGCTTACACAGGACGATGAAGGCAGTGTCGGGCGAACTTATTTGCTGAATGAACGCGGTTTGAGCATGGCCGCTGTACGACATTTTGGTTTAGGTTATGCGAAGCCGGAAAGCTTTGGGCTTGTGAATTATCTGCGCGATAAAGGCTTTACGGATGATGAGATGATAACCGCAAATCTTGCGTACCAAAGTAAAACCGGGCACGTTATGGATCGGTTCCGAGACCGAATCATGTACCCGATTTTTGATACAGTCGGCAATGTAATTGCGTTTGGTGGACGCGCCCTGAACAAAGAGGACAAGGCAAAATACATAAACACCAACACCACGCCGGTATTCAGAAAGTCCAATAATCTGTACGGATATAACTTCGCACGCAAGGCGCACAGCGACCATTTGATACTCGCAGAAGGGTACATGGACGTGATCGCGCTGCAAACAGCGGGCTTTGCTGGTGCGGTCGCTTCACTCGGTACATCGTTGACGGAGGAACAAGCAAAGCTGATTGGGCGGAGCTGCAAGGAGCTTACTATTTGTTATGACAGCGACAGTGCGGGCATCAGAGCAACGCAAAGAGCTATACAGGTTTTGCGTTCTGCGTGCCCGGAGCTGCGCGTCAGCGTAGCTTCCTTGGGCGAAGGTAAAGACCCGGATGAGTTCATAAAGATGCACCCGAAGGACGGAGCAGAACGCCTTGCTGAGGCTTTTAAGGCAGCAATAAGTGATACCGAATACCGGCTGCAAATGTGCAAAAACGGGCTGGATATGAACGTGAATAAAGACCGTCTGACCTATGCCGTTGAAGCAGTACGTGTGTTGGCGACAGTCGAAAACCCGGTTGAGCAGGATTTATTTGCGGCACAAATTGCAGCAGAGGTCGGGGTTGGACGTGAGAGTATCTTAGCACAGGTGCAGGCAGCTGCGGCAGACCCGGCAAATAAAACCGTGCCGGAAGAAATTAAAGACGAGGAAATTTTTGAGCCGGAAGAAGAACCTACGCAGCGTTATCATGCGTTTATTCGCCCGGTTTCTGCCGCAGAAAGTGAAGTGGTAGCCTTTGCGGATGTCATCATCAATGAGGATTACCGCATCAACGGCGTGCGTCTGGTGTTGGATGAGCACAATCGATTTTCGGTTTTGATGCCCGCGTATCTCGCTAAAGATAGGCGTGAATGGGTTCCGTATGTTGAGCTGAAGCCGGAGATTGAAAGAGAAATGACGGCGTTCCTTGCACGTAATTTTGATTTTAACTCGGAGGTTGAAGTCATTGGTGGCGGTACGGCGATAGACGTCGGAGAGACAAAACTCACGCTGCGAAAAGCTGCGAACCGCAATACGGTTAAAGCGTATGCCGAGCTGCAAAACGATGTGTTTGCACTCAAATATGGCAAGATCATGGAGGGCAAACGCGGGTATTTCTATTCGCCGCCGAGCATGGGAACGTACACAGATCAGAACGGCAATAAGCAATATCAGTATGCGTATGGGTTTGCTTCCGCACCGGAGCGCACAAGAATTTCGGGAGAAATTAAGAAACAATACGAGCTCATGTGCCGAAAAAACAAGCAGGTCTATGAAGCGAAAATTAAATAGCGAGGTGAGAATTTGCAGACGATTTATTTAGTTACCGGGCTTCCGGGCGTTGGGAAAACGAGCTTTTTGCAGGTGCTTGAAGGCTTAAAGCTACTGCCGGAGTACAGCGTCACGCCGCAGAAAATCGCACGAATTTACAACAGTTCTGAAACGTATGCGATGCAAAAGCTTATTGACGACGGGCGCAGTTTTCTTTGTGAGCTACCGCTCGAGCAAGAAAAAATGGAACAGTTTTTCGGTTTACTTGAGGGCAAAACGTATGCGATAAACTGCTATTGTATGGGTCTGCCGGACGCAGCAGAGGCTATAGCGCGGTTGGTGCGGCGAGACCATACGGGTGTTTCAGCTGCGAAAGTCGTGGCAGATTTTGAGCTGTTTCCGTCCAATATCTGGGAACTTTCAAAGCGCGTGGAGAACATTAAGTTCTTCGATAATACACACGGATTTTGCCTGACCGGCTATTTCAGTGCGGGAAAATTTATGCTTTCAGATGCCGGTCATTGCGTGCCGTGGATGCAAACCGTTAAAGCTGCACTGCTTCCGAATGAGCAGCAAATTACGCCGGAGAGTGTGTGGCAGACAGAAATTTTTGAAAGAAAGGTAAAAGAAAATGAAGAAAAATCAGATGGAAATCGTGGTGAAACTCAGCGTAAGCGCGGAAAAAAGAAAGGCGCTCGAGATGTACTGCGCGGACTTTGCGGGCACACTGCAAAAGGATTTGCAGGCAGCAGCGGAACAGATTTTAACGCAAAAATATAACAAGTCCGTGCCGAAAGCCGTGCGCGAATACGTGGAGTTGTGCAGTGCAGGCGAGGAAAATTCTTCCGCTGCGTCAAGCGAAAAGTAATCCACTTTTTCGCAAAACGCGGTGAAAAACTGCGGGAAACCTTCTCCTTAATCAGCAAATTTCTGCGTCTGTCGGACACATTTTTGCGTGCGGCGGCGCAGAATTTTGGGCGAACTCCGTTCGTTTTTTTGCTATCAGCAAAAAAGATTTGCGGCGAAAGCCGCCCGGGCAAACTGAAAAAGTGCGAAACGCACTTTTTCTGTTTGCTTTCGCAAGCATACCATTCTTACGTAAGAATGGTAGATCGGTGAAAATCACCGATTTTTTAGGGACACCCTAAAACCCGTCATGCAGAAAGAAGTGAGACCAATAAGAAAAGGCGAATACAAATACCCTTACCGTTTAGAGCTGCGCTTAAATGAAACACAAATGGCACGTCTGCAATCCTTGGCGAGCAAATCCGGTTTATCCATGTCGGCGTACGTGCGGCAGCTTATCGACGGTGTGCTTCCGCAGGAACGCCCGCCGTTGGATTTTTATAAGATGCTGACAGAGCTGCGTTATATTGGCAACAACATGAACCAGCTTACACGCATAGCACATGCGACCGGCAGAATCGACAGAGAGAAATTTGAGCGGCTGACCGATGAGATCAAGCCGTTGGCATCTATGCTGTATCGCTACGTTACGGAGCCAATCAAACGCGACCCGATGACTTCGGAGCTCGGAACGTATATCCGTAAGTCCGACCAAAAGGCACTGAAAGAAAAACGGGAGGAAGAACGAAAGTGGCGGTAACAAAAATCTGGAAAATCAACGGCTGGATCGGCGACTGCCTGCTTTACATTGAGAATCCGAACAAGACGCAGAATCCGTTGGTGATCGGTGATCCGAAATTAAAAGAGGAAGAATACCAATCACTGACAGATGTGATCGAGTATGCGGAAGACGGCAACAAGACCGTGCGGGATACTGAGCGTTTTGTGTCCGGCGTCAACTGCGATGCAGAAACGGCGCGGCAGGAAATGATTTTGGCAAAAAATGCGTTCGATAAAAACGACGGCATTTGTGCCTACCACGCCATACAGAGCTTTGCGCCGGGAGAGGTCACGCCGGAAACGGCGCACGAGATCGGTATTCGGCTCGCAAAAGAAATGTGGGGTGAACGGTATCAAGTGCTTGTTGCAACGCATTTAGATCATGAGCATATCCACAACCACTTCGTTAGTGCGCCCATAAGGGGCAGAGTAAATCCGCTTAGCAAGCGGCAGGTGTGAGGTTTCAGGCCTGTGGTCAACGGCTAACCTGGCGGGGAAACCCAAAGGGGACAGCAGCATGACCGTAAAGCTGCAAGTTGGCAAGTTGCCGTGCCACGACTGAGCAGCAAGACCAAAAGTTCATATAAGGATGAAACCTAAACTGGCTGAACGGCAGTCCGAGGGACATTTGTGGTGGTCGTAACGGAAGGCAGCTATACCCGTTACGCTGTGCATCTCACCTGTAGAAACATGAGCAGGATGAGCGAAACCGAATGCACAGTCCGTATGTATCAGCATAAAAGGACGAAAACCGCATCCGACAATGAACAATGCTTTTTTACTCTGCTGCTAAATGGGGATTGCCTAAGTTGGAACGCTCACAAGAGCTATGGGCGTAGGCCCTGAATATCCAATATGGCAACGGAGCCGCCGTAGTAGTCCGAGCGTATTAATGGCACGCACATGGCGAAGGGCGGCAGTTCATTCAATTCAATACAACAGAAAGGAAGGTGCGTGAGGCACTATGAGAGATCCAGAAAATGTATTGAACAGTCTGCAAGAACATTCAGCTCAATCCGGCTATGTCTATGACAGGTTGTACCGCAACCTGTTCAATCGGGAATTTTTCTTACGGGCATATCAGAATATTTATGCCAGTCAGGGAAACATGACCGCAGGCACAGACGGAAAAACCATCGACGCAATGAGCCTTGAAAGAATCGACAGGCTTATTGCAACCCTGAAAGACGAATCCTACCAGCCCAAACCGTCCAGACGGACATATATCCCTAAGAAGAATGGAAAACTCCGTCCTCTGGGTATTCCGTCCATTGACGACAAGCTGGTACAGGAAGTTGTCCGTATGCTGTTGGAATCCATCTATGAGAACAGCTTTGAGGACGCCTCCCATGGCTTTCGGCCTGACAGAAGTTGTCACACAGCTTTGAGGATGATTCAAAATCGCTTTACCATATGCAAGTGGTTTGTTGAGGGTGACATTAAAGGATTCTTCGACAATATTGACCACAATGTCATGATTGGCATCCTTCGCAAGAGAATTAAAGATGAGCGTTTTCTGCGCCTTATCCGTAAATTTCTCAACGCAGGATATATGGAAGATAACCAACTGCATCAAAGCTACAGCGGCACTCCGCAGGGCGGCATCATTAGTCCCATTCTAGCCAATATCTATCTCGACCAGTTCGACAAATATATGGCTGAATACAAGAAACGGTTTGACCGTGGGAACAAGCGAGCCGTCAATGTGGAATACCATAAGCTGAGCGCAAAGAGAATCCGACTCAAAAGGAAGCTGGCAAAGGCACAGTCTGAGGAAGAAAAGCAATCCCTTTTGGAAAGCATCCGGGAACTGGATAAGGTACACAAATCCATCCCCTGCAAAAATCCAATGGATACAAATTTCCGCAGACTGCAATACGTCCGTTACGCTGACGATTTTCTTATCGGTATCATCGGAGCCAAAGAGGATGCACAGGCTGTTAAGCAGGAAATCGGCGTATATATCGCCGAACAGTTGAAACTGGAACTGTCGGAAGAAAAGACGCTGGTCACTAAAGCAACAGACCGTGCAAAATTCTTGGGATTTGACATCAGGGTCACACCGCAGAGCAATCACACCAAAAAGACAAAAAGCGGTTCCACAGCCCGAAACTACAGCGGCCATGTAATGCTGGAAGTTCCGACTTCTGTCATTCAAAAAAAGCTGCTGGAACTGGGAGCCATGAGAATTGATGTTCGCAATGGAACAGAGATTTGGCAACCCACGTATCGTGGAAAACTTGTCGGACGAACAGACCTGAGTATCCTAGACCAGTACAATGGTGAGGTGCGGGGATTCTGTAATTATTATGCGATTGCAAACAATCGCTCTAAGCTGCACAAGTTCCGCTATATCATGGAGTACAGTTTCTATAAAACCTTGGCCTGTAAATACCGTACAACCAAAGGCAAAATTATTGCTCAATATCGTATTGTCAAGGACATCGGGGTAAAATTCCAGGACAAGCATGGAAATGAGCGCATCCGACTACTGTGGAAGGACAGTCTTGCAAGAGACCCCTATCCGCTGGGAAAAGAAGCAGATATTATCCATAAGCCGAAAGGCATCCTGAAAAAGCCCAGTCTCGGCGCACGATTAAAAGCAAATCGGTGTGAATGGTGCGGAAAAGAAACTTCAGCGTTGGTAATGCACCAAGTTAGAACGCTGAAAGAGCTGGATGAAAGCCAACCGTGGGCAGTTTTCATGAAGAGGATTAACCGAAAAACTTTGGTGGTCTGTGAAAGTTGTCACACGAAAATTCACGGTGCAGGCTGTGAATGAATAGAGAGCCGGATACAGCGAGAGTTGTAAGTCCGGTTCGGGGGCGAGTGCCTGGAAACCTACCGCAGCAATGCGGCAAGGCGCTGGGTACTTAGCCTACTCAACTCGGTTTCGTTTCTGGACGGCAAACGTCTATGGAAAGAAAAGAATTATTGGCAAATGCGAACAGTTTCGGATGCGCTTTGCAGAGAGTACGGGTTATCGCTCATCAAGCCGGTACGCCGAGGTATGCCGTATGCAGCTTGGCAGGCAGAGAAAGAAGGAAAGCCGAACCGGCGTAAAGCGCTGCGCGAAGACATAGACCGCATACTCGCAAATGAAAATATAGAATCGCTCGAAGCTTTTTACGATACGCTGCGAGCGTACGGGTATGCCGTTATGACAGATCGAAAGTATGTTGCGATTTGTCCGCCGGGCGGTGAACGAAATATTCGTTTGCAGTCGCTTGGAGAAAACTACGAGCCGGAAGCGCTGCACTTGCGCATTCTCCGTATCAAAGCAGACCGGCTGCTCGGCAAAACCAAAGTTATAGAGCAGCCGACGGTGCAAAAAAGAAAAATGCGCTTGCGAGGAACGGTATGTCGGAAATCTAAAGCGCATGGAATACGGGCGCTTTATTATAAATGGCTTTATTATCTCGGCGTTTTTAAGCGGCGTCCCAAAGTATACGGCAGTGCATTTACCACGGCGCGTTGGCAGCTGAACGCGTACATAAAGCAGTTCGATTATGTTGCAAAATATAATCTTAAAACTCGCGATGACGTAGAGCAGCGGTTACGCGTAGTGCAGCACGAAATCTCCGGGCAGATCGACGAGCGGGAAGAAGTAAGAGCAGTGCTGCGGCGTTTGGAGATGGGCGATGCTGAAATACAGGAGCAGCTTGAGAAGATTGAGAAGATCAACGCGCAGCTCAAAAAGCTGCGCTCAGAAGCAAAGCTCTGTGCGCAAATCCTCGAGCAGCAGCCGCAGATCAAATCCAAAATCGACAAAGCACATGAAGTAAAAACATTTGAAACAGAAAGGGGAAAAGAAAATGGACGAACAAGCGATCATCACCTTGAGCATCGAAGGAACGAAGCTGCTCCTACGCGGGAGCAAAGAAGTTCTGGCAGCGCTCGTAGCGGCGATCCGATACAGCGCAGATAAAATGATCCCGGCGCGAAAATGCCGAGATTTTTTGACGAGTACATCAGAGGTGCGCTTTATCTCGATGAGCGATGAAGCTATCGAAACATTTAAAAAAGCTGTACGGCCCTATGGCTTGCGGTACTTGCATTTGCACGACAGCAACGGCGATGGGTTATCGACCTTAATGGTGCGCGGCGAGGATGCAGCAGTTATCAACCGTCTGATCGAGCGCAATAAACTGGCTGTGCTGACGGACGTTACACAGGCGGAGATCGAACGTGATCCGTCTAAGGCTGCGAACATCAACGAACCGATTCCGGAGGTTGTGATTGGAAAAGATCAAGTTCGAGTGCAGGATGCGGTTAAAGAGGCACGCGGCAGCGCACAAGACCTTTTAAAGCCGGAGCCAAACCCTACGAAAGGACAGACGGAACGGAAAAGCCGTCTGTCCTCCGACGACTTGAAGACATCCGTAACGGAACAAGAGGCTGAAGAAATTTGGGCAGATGTTACGGCTTCTATCGATAAAGACTTTGCAGAGCGAATCGAAGAAAAGCGTCAGCACAATTTTGAACTTTATAACCAAGACGACCCGCTGCTCGGCGAGAAGGTTGTGAAAACCAAACGTACTGTGCCGGTACAGGACAAGCCATCTGTTATGAAAAAGCTGGAGGCTGCAAAAAACGTCAACACGCAAAAAGAAGCGAGAATTGCGGAAGCTGTGCGCCAGATGCAGGCAGGTGGACGTACTTCAAATACCGATAAGGTCATTCAGAAGACGCCGAAGGTAAAGCCGCAAAGGCTGACAAGAAAGTAAGGCGGAGTGTATGGCGATTTCAAAAGAAGATATAAAGCCTTTAGCTTGGTCGGCTGATGATGAACCGACATTCCTCAAGGACGACGAAAAAAAAGACGGAAAAAACGGCAATGTTGCCGGTTCTGTGGATACGGTTCTGCGAGCGCGCCGTACTTTCAAAATGAAGAAGGGTTCCGGCGGCAGAAAAAAGCAATCATGGAAAGCGCTGAATACACGTTGGGTAAGGGCGCGGGATGAGATGTTCGTCAACGAGCGCTTTTTGGAGAAAGTGTTGCAGGTTATGGGACGTATGCGGTTTGGCGTTAAAAACGCTATGCTGATCGCATTGCAGAATGAGAAGGCAACACGTATTGCAACGGCTGCATCATGGCGCGGCTTAGGCGTGCAGCTTCTGCCGGGTGCAGAGGCAAAACCAATATGGTTGGATGCAGGAGCAGACACGCAGCGAAAAACCATAGTACCGAGCAAATGGTATGACATTACGCAGACAGATGCCGGAGAAAAACTGACGCTGAAAGGTACGATCTATAACACGCTTGCCATTTGCAGGATCACTCTAAATCAGATCGACGAGCTGAAAATCGTCGAACAACAAGGTGTGACGGGCATCCACTATGACCGTGAAGCCCGTGCGTACCTTGTGCAGTCGGGGCAGATGGAAAGAGCTATGCTTTGCTACGCCGCGCTTGAAGCATTGGCCGAAAAAGATTTTGCGCTGGTTTTTCAGGAGAATGAGAAAACAGCGCTGCCGGATACACCGGCAAATGAGATCATTGCAAAATGTGCAGCGTATATTGTATGCGTACATTTTGGCGTTTTGCCGCAGGAAGTGTGTGTGCGCGTCCCGACGGCGCTCGGCACAGATAAAATTGAAAATCTGCTGCGAGCGTTATCCACAGCGCAGAGCATCGCAGCACAAGAAATTATGGTGATCGAAAATCGACTTCGGTCAAAGAAATGGAGGACAATATGATGAAAAATGAAAAAGAATTAGCGGCAAGAGGTTGCTTGTGTGTGGAACCGAGTTCACCGGAATGCAGCGTACCTTATATCGTTACAGACCCCAAAGGCGAGTTGCGGCATTATGAGGAAAAAATAAAGGAAAACGGTTATAAAATAATTGTGAGCGAGTTCAAAAGATGAGAGGAAAAAATACATTAACGGCTTGGATCATGGCAGGCATCGGGGCGGTATTTGTGCTTTGGCTTGCGGTGCTGATCGCGCCGTATGCAGAGGGCGGCTTGCCCGGGATTTTGCTGAACATGAATGAGATCACTGCACATCCGTTTCGGTTGGAATTCTGTGCCGATACCGGAAAAGCCGTGGGCATATTTCTGGGCGGTTATGCGTTAGTGCTTTTATACATATTTAGCTCACAGAAGAATTTTCGCCACGGCGAAGAACACGGCTCAGCGAAATGGGAAAATGTGTACCTGCTGAACCATCGGCTCCACGACAAAGAACACCCGGATGAAAACCGCATCTTATCCAGACATTTGAGCATCACAACGGATCAGCGCAAGCTGGATAAAAACCTATTTACGCTTGTTATCGGTGGCTCCGGCTCACGCAAAACGCGAGCGTATGTAAAGCCTAATTTACTGCAATGTAACTCATCTTATATCATCATGGATCCGAAAGGAGAGCTGTTGCGCGATATTGGCAATGTATTTAAGGCAGAGGGCTACAAAATCCGTGTCTTTGACCTAATTGACATGCTTAGTAGTTTTCGGTATAACCCATTCATTTATTTCAAACGAGAGAGTGACATACAAGGCTTTATCACAAACCTATTTGCAAATACCGAGGATAAAACGAAGCATGGTGGTGATGCCTTTTGGGACAAGACGGCGAAAATGATGCTTTCGGCGCTCATGTATTACGTGTGGTATGAATGCCCGGAGACGGAAATGAATTTCGGAACAGTTATGGAGTTGATCCTTGCCGAGACCGTCGAAGAAGGCGATGAAGCCGGTATCTCTGCGACACAGGTGCTCATTGAGGAACTGCGTGCCAGAAGCCCGAGGCATATAGCGGTGCGCTACTTTGATGCTTACCGTAAGGGTGCAGGGGAGACGATCATGAGTATTCAGGAATCGCTTCTCAGCCGCTTGGAAAAGTTTTTGCTTGAAGACGTGGTAAACCTAACGACCGGTGATGAATTGGAACTCGAAAAGATTGGCGAAGAAAAAACGGCGCTGTTTATCCGTATGCCGGACGACAACAGTTTCCATTTTCTGGCATCGGCGCTCATCACACAGCTTTTTCAGCTTATGATGGCACAGGCAGATGCACGCAGCACCGGCAGCTTACCCGTGCCGGTGCATTTTGTGCTCGAGGAAGCGCGAAATATTACGTTGCCGGACAGCTTCCAAAACTGGGTTGCGACGATGCGTTCGCGCAACATCACATTATCGATTATTCTGCAAAATATATCGCAGATCAAGCGTATGTTCCCGGACGACTGGGAGTCCGTGTCCGGCATGTGCGATGAGATACTATATCTCGGCGGCAACGAGCAGAGCACACACGAATGGATTTCCAAAGCGATGGGACAGGAAACGATCGATAACCGTAGCTACGGTACAACGCATAGTTGGACGAGTGGCAGCAACAGCACCAATGAGCAAAACAGTGGCCGCGCTTTGATGGATGTAACAGAGGTACGTCTAAAAAACAAGCTACTGAAAGGCAAAATTGGCAGCGTAATTATGATCTTAGCCGATGAGCGGCCGATAATCGACGAAAAATACGACCTGAACCGGCATCCGAGAATTAAGCTTTCGGCCGACGGCGGTGCGCCGCAGTATTCTTATGTTTCGTCAGAGCTTTTGCCGGAAACGAACACAATACAGATCAACGAAACAGACGTTGATGAAGACGAGGTGGATGGTGTGTTTACCTTTGACCTTCAAAATGTCGAACTAAATTAAAGGAGCGATTCACATGAGAAAGTTTAATTTGAACCGAGTGGGAAAATACGCACGGTACGCATACTTTGCGGTGGCAAGCGCAGTGCTGCTTGCTATCCCCTGCTTTGCAAGCACCGGTGTGGCAGAGATCGACACACCAATTAGCAATTTGTTGACGATGTTTTTCGGGCTGCTGAAAGTAGTAGGTATATTTGTAGGCTTATTTGGTCTTGTGCAAATCGTCATGGCAGGATTTAGCCACGATTCTACGAAGCGCATTATAGGTGTTACGTGTATTATCGGTGGATTTACCCTTTGCTTCGCACAGCAGATTCTGACGTTCCTCGGTATGACAACAGCATAAAAGGGAGTGAACTGCTTTGTATGAACTTGTGCTGCAATTTTTAACACAGATATTCGGATTGATGTACTCGGTGCTGACGGAAGATCTCTCGGATTTTAGCCCGCACGCATACGAGTATATTTCAATTCTGAATACGATATTGAAAGGGTTTGCATCATCACTGATGCTTGTTGCATTTTGCGTAGGGTACATACAATCTGCCGTGTCGCTGATCGAGCAAAAAACGCCGATTGCAATATTCAAAACCTTGGCGCGGCTCGTGATCGTCAATGCTCTGGTGGTACGCGGTACGGATATAATCCTCATGCCGATGTTCTCCGTTGTCCGCAGCTTAACAAGCCGCCTGATTGAGGCGATGGGCGGACAAGCCGGACTTCTTCCCAATATAGACGAAAGCTCACCGGGCGGTATTGCCGGTGCGATAGGCGAGCTGCTGTCCATTAACATCCTGACCGGTATTTTATATATTGCGGTCATTATCAGCGGTCTGGTTTTACTGCTGACGGTGTTCGGGCGGTTTCTCAAAGTCTATGTCTATATGTCGATAGCGCCGGTTCCGTTGGCGTTTTTTGCCGGTGGAAATGTAACCGCCATGTATGGCCGCAACTATATAAAAAACGTGTTCGGAGTTTGCATGGAAGCCGTTACGATGGTAATCGCCATACAGCTGTTTTGCGCGATAGCGGATGATGCTGTGATGACACAGGTAGGCGGGATGTTGGGCTTTCTGGGTACGATGGCGAAACCGGTCATGCTGCTTCTGTACTTGTCGTCTCTCAGCGCTATTATAAAAGGTGCCGACAACATGACGCATAAGCTGTTGGGATTTGTGTAAGGAAGGAGCGAAAAGAGTTATGCAAATCAAAGTAAACCAAGAAATACGAGATATTAAAGATGAGTTCCTATCCGGTTTATCTGTGCGTCAGACTATTTGGAGTGCTGCAGCGCTATGTGCGGGCTTTATCACTTTTTGGAATGTATATACGCGTTTCGGCAGTACCGATATGGCATCGTTCCTTACGTTATGCGCAAGTGCGCCGTTGGCCTTGATAGGCTTTTTTAAGTGGCATAAAATGTCCGCCGAACGTGTGGCGTTATGCTGGCTGCATGCGCTCTTGATGCCTCGCAGGCTTGTTTTTAAGGGCAGCAATATACACGCAAATGAGATTGAACAGCTTTGCACAGCCGCACGTGCGGTCGAGCTGAATGAAATGAAGAACAGAAGGGAGAAAGGCAAAGATGCTTTGGAAAAAGACCTTGAGGGGCGCGGAGCAGTATCAACAGGGAAGCATGAAAATTCCGCGCAGCACGCAGGAGATGATCCCGGTCAAGCACATTCTGAATGATGGTACATTCGTACTTGACAGCGGAGAATATTCCAAAATGTTTGCGTTTACGGACATCAACTACACGGAGCTGCGCGATGAAGAAAAGATGCGTCGGCTTGTGGATTATTCAGCACTGCTCAATTCTATCGATAAAGGCATTTACGCGAAGATCAGTATTTTCTTTCGACCGATACGGCAGGAGCAGTTTGAGCGCGATGTGTTGATCCCGATGAACCCGGAAGATGAGTTGGATGATTATCGGGAGAATATGAATACCGTACTGCGGGAACAGGTGCGCGGTACGCTCGGCATGACGAAGCAGGCGTATCTGACGATAACAGCAGGACGAAGAAATGATGAAGATGCCGCAGCGTTTTTTGCTCGCGTGGAGGGAAATTTAATCAGTAGTTTTCAGGCGCTCGGTGTGGAGCTGCGTGCTGTGCCTTTGTCTGAACGTCTGCGTTTGCTGCACGATATTTACCGGCCGGGTTTAGAGGAAACTTTCCGATATGATGCTCACGCAGAAAAAAAGCTCGGCATGAACTGGAAAGACAGCATTGCACCGCTCAGTGCGGAAGCTCTCAATTCCTGTACGCATTTGAAGATCGGCGGCCGATACTGCAAAACGCTGTTCCTGAATGCCTATCCGATATATCTCAACGACCGCATTGTTTCGGATATTGCCTCTATTGGCAAGCCGATGATCTTTACAATCGATTTTCTGCCGATACCGAGCGCCGAAGCGATGGCGGAGGCGGAAAGCCGCAGTATGGCAATCGATACGAAAATAGTAAACTATACGCTGCACCAACAGCGCAACGGCAATTACAGCGGCAGCGTGCCGTATAAGCTGATGCAGCGTGCGGCGGGAGTACAGGAAGTCATGGAGGCTATACAGGAGCGCGACCAAAACTTATACCTTGTTACCGTCACCGTAGCACATTTTGCCGATACGCGGGAAGAACTGGAAAACGATGCTGAAAGCATCATGAGCAAAGGAAAATCCATTTCCTGCCAGTTTCTTCCGCTCCTTGCACAGCAGTACGAGGGACTGAATACGGCATTGCCTTTTGGGCGTCCGTTTATTCAGGCGGATCGATTGCTAACAACGCAGGCGCTTGCCGGTATTTGCCCGTTTGCAGCGCAGGAAATCTATTATCCGGGCGGCTCGTGGTTCGGTATTAACGCAAAGACGAAACGTCTCATTACCATAAACCGCGATATGCTGATGAGCGGCAACAGCCTTGTGTTGGCGACGACCGGCGGCGGTAAGTCGTTCCACATCAAGGAGGACGCTTTGCAGGTCGCACTGAAAGGGGAGGCAGACATATTTTTCGTTGACCCGGAGTGTGAGTATGTTGTGGCGACACAAAGGCTTGGCGGAACGGTGATCTCCTTATCTCCGTCTACACAGCACAGGATCAATCCGCTTGAGATCAGTGCCGACCCCGATGACCGCAGCAGCGAACCGTTGAAAGAAAAGCTTGAATTTGTCATGTCTTTTTGCCGTATCTTGCTTATGGAAGATGGCAACGTGCTTGACGGCAAAATGAAAAGCCTTTTGGATCGTTGTGTGCGAAAGCTGTATGCGCCGGTCGTGGCGTCCGGTTATACAAAGTCGTCGCCGCTGCTTGGTGATCTGTACCGTATGCTGAAAGAGCAGGATGCGCCGGAAGCGCAGGAACTGGCGCTGCGTATGGAAATTTATACCTCGGGCTCTTACGATATGTTTGCACAGCCCACGAACGTCGATACACAGGCGCACATCATCGACTATGACCTTTCAAAGCTTGGTGAAGGGATGAATGCAGTCGGTATGCTCATTGTCCTTGAATCGATTTACAGCCGCCTAATGGACAACTGGCGGAAAAAGAGGCACACGTACATTTATATCGATGAGATCATGACGATTTTCCGTAACCCATACGCGGCACAGTATTTTGCATCGCTTTGGCAGCGTATCCGCAAGCGTGGTGGCTATATTATCGGAGCGACCCAGAACACAACGGAAATACTCAACAGCCCGGAGGCACGCAAGCTGCTCGAAAACAGCTACATCATCACGATGCTGTATCAGTCTGCACCGGACAGAGACGTACTTGCGGAAATGTTTAGCCTGTCTGAGGCGCAGAAGCAGGCGCTTGCCAAGGAGCAGTACGGCACAGGACTCATCAAGGTCGGCAGCACGATTGTGCCGTTTGAAAACGATTTCCCGACCGATAATCCCTTGTATCAGCTGATGTCCACAAAGCCGTCTGACGGATGGGGGCAAGAAGTAAATGAACATTACGACGTATGAGAACACGGTAAAGAAAGGCACGATCAAGGCGCACGGGCGCAGTGACGGTTTACGGGAAATGTCAGAGCAGCTCTCCGAGATGCAAAAAATCGTCACTGCACCGATGAGCGTTGATACGCCGGAGCAAGATGGGGACAAAGCGCCGGAAACGGCTGCGGCGGATCAAGTCGTCGGCCGTGCAAAATCGACGGCAGGAGCGGTTAAGGATGCTGTGACGAGCGAGATCAAGCGCGCTGTGCGAAAGAGTAAAAATAACCCCGTTGAACGAGGTGTACAACCGTCGTCGAAAAACTCCCCGTGGCGGCCGACGTCGCGTGCAGGAAATACGGTGCAGGCATCGTATAAAGCTGCATCCAAGACTGCGTATAGAAGCACCTCCGAAGCAGTGTCACGTGTAGCACGCGCCGGTGCACAGCAGGCAGCTAAGACGGCCACTGTGGAGACTGTAAAAGCTACGGCAACCGTAACTGCCGGTGCAGCGACGGCAGGAACCAGCGTGGCCGTACAGGCTGCGACCGAAACGGCTAAAAAGGTAACGGTTGGCACGGTGCAAAAAATACAGGAAAGTGCGCAGACGGCTACGGCTGTACATGCGCACGATATGGCACGTGCGGCGCAGCAGCACGTAGCAAATAAAACGAAAGATGTACCCGCGACGGACGCCAAAGGATTACCTAAAATCCTCATGGCAATTTGGATCGGCATGGTTGTGCTGTTATTAGTCTTTTCAAACAGTTTTGGCAGCTTAGCGAGCAGTGCCGGACGTGCGATAAATCTAAACGACCGCGTGGAGTCCTACCGCGCATCCATTACATATTGGGCACAAAAAGACGGCATACCCGAATATGTTGAGGTTCTATTGGCGCTGTGTATGGCAGAGACCGGCATTTTGGATGATCCGGAAGACCCGTTTGCGTGCTCCGAATCCGGCTTGGCGGTAAAACAGCCGAATGGCATAACTGACCCCGAGTACAGCATTGAGATCGGTGTATATTGCTTTAGCCTCAAGGTGAAAAAGACCGGCTGCAAATCACCGGCAGACAAGAATAATTTGTTCAAGGCTTTGCAGGCATACAACATGGGCGACGGCTTTATCGATTTCTGCGATACATATTACAGCGGGGTATGGTCAGTCGAGTGCGCGAGAGCTTATTCGAAAAAAATGGGCGGCGGCAGCACTTACGGGAACCCGAATTATATCGAGCAATTTTTGCGATGCTATACGTTCGGTACGATTTCGGGAACGTATCCGGGAAGTCTGAATGCACACGGTCTATGCGCACCGCTTGAGCCGGGATGGGAGCAGAACATCACGCAGCATTTCGGCGGCATGTACAGCGGTTCGCCGCACAAAGGAATGGACATCGGTATGCCGGAGGGCACGCCGGTGTATGCAGCCGCAGACGGCAAAGTGACCGTTGCAAATGCGTCGGATTCGTGGGGCTACTCATGGGGCTATTACGTTAAAATCAACCACGCAGAGGGCGTAGACACGCTGTATGCGCATCTATCCAGTGTGGCGGTATCTTATGGGCAGTATGTGCATCAGGGCGACGTGATCGGTTACGTGGGCAGCACCGGAAATTCATCCGGCAACCACTTACATTTTGAATTATATTTAGAAAATAACCGAGTTGACCCGTATCCGTATATCGGGACGGATTTACTCAGCAAGTATCTTGAAAGGGTGTTTTAATATGACAATCAAACAGGCTTTTATTGGGATTGTTACGGCTATTGCACTTGTGATTGCGGTGCTGATCTCGCAGATCGTGCGTATCAACACAATGACCGGTGATCTGCAGGAGGCGCAGATACGCATAGAGGCATTGGAGACCAAAGCCGCAGCAACGCCAAAACCCACGGCTACGCCGGAACCGAGCACAGAACCGACCGCGACGCCGGAGCCGGTGGTCTACGTGGTGAGCCCGGTCAGCGAGTTCAACGCGTATAACGTAGAGGCAGCGCCGTATTACTGGCTGCCTGTCCCGGATGCAGAGGCAGACGGGACACTTGAAGCCGGGACAAACATGGTCGTGTCCGGCGTTTGCGGAGAGTTTTACTACGCTATGCTGCCGGATGGCACATATTTCTATATTCCGCAGTCGGCCGTAGCGCAAGTGCCTGAGGCTACTCCGGAGCCGACACCAGAACCTACGCCCGAACCCGCACCGGAGAGCGCGGCGGAAACTGAAAATGTTTCGTGAACTCAAGCTAAAAATGCAAAATATGCTTGATTTTTAAAAATAATCATGATACAATGCAGTAAAATAAGTCGATGGAGGATCTGCTAAGTGATAGAATTCATGAAAAAAGGCATACAACGAACCTCTATTGAGCTAAGTGAAGCAAATTATGAATTAGTTCATTTATATGCGTCATTGGCCAATGGTAAGTTAACGTATGTCCTTAACTATATCATTAAGATGATGGTAAACATCCCAGATGAAGTACGCAATAATCTTATAGACTTCTGTCGCGAACGGCTAATTGAAGCTCAAGAGAACTCATATACCTTTGATGAAAGAGTCAAAGCGCGTATCGACGCTTATAAACGGCTTCTAAAATTTTTGGAGGGCGCTACAACCAAAAAAGATGTTGTTTTATCTGGCGATGTCGCTAAGGCAAAGTCGGTGATAACCTTTGATCTCTCTAATTTTCGGGTTGCTTCGCGGGAGGCTAAAAAACTCGGAACGACATTCTCGAGGTATTTGAATTATCTGATTTCTTTAACGTTAGGTATTCCTGCTCTGGTGCAGGGAGAGCTTTCGGTTTTTTGCGCTCAAAAATCAGCTTCTGTGGATGAGCAAAACAGCTTATACTGGATGTATCGCGAGCGAAACATACAAGAAAGCTATAAAGAATTAGCCATTTTTTGGGCACAGAAAGATCCATACACAAAAGAGAAAAATATATTGCTGAAAAGAACGGACATGAAGGATGGGTATATTGTATATCCGGCAGATTGGGTTGTGCTTGACGGCGTACAGTGCGATGCTAAAGATAGTGTGCGTGCCTGCGTAATTGAGGTGAAAAACGGCAAGAAATACGGGATGCCACACTTTTTGTTCTTTACAAATAAAGACGTAGGCGATCCATTTACGATAGATGAAGAAAATGCAATATATTTAGCTTGTGTAAAGGCAGTGCCTAATTTTGCACAGGTTTTGCGAGACGGAGTGGATCAGCCGACTATGCCGATGTCAGACCCAAGATACCAAGAGGCAGCCAAGCGTTTTTTGGCTAGTCCCATACCTGGGATTTTTTTCATTCCGGCAACGGATGACCCATATTACTGTATGCAGGACGAGCCACTGTTTGGCTGCCGTATTGTGCGCAATATAAGCAAAAACGAAGACTAAATCCATAAAAGCTAACAGACTAAACGCAAAGGAGAGGCAAGACCGATGAACGACTTTTACGCGACATTAGACCTTA
Source organism: Hominenteromicrobium sp. (assembly GCF_046974225.1). Lineage (NCBI taxonomy): Bacteria > Bacillati > Bacillota > Clostridia > Eubacteriales > Oscillospiraceae > Hominenteromicrobium > Hominenteromicrobium sp. Next base: position 178,954 of record NZ_JBKWAE010000005.1, read on the forward strand.
ATATCAGCAGCCTTACCCCTCGCAGCGTAAAGCTGTTGGCTTTTTTACAGGCGCATGCAGACAAAGAGGGTGTATCCTTTTGGAGCAAACGAAAGACCTGCGAGGCGCTCGGAATCAGTGAATCGACCTATGCACGTGCTTTGCGCGAGCTGACGCGTGCGGGCTTAGTGGAAGTTAAGCCGCGCTTTGATGAGAACGGCCGTCAGCGCAGTAATACATACCGCGTTGTGAACACCAAGGGGCTCAAATATCGCGCAGACATGGATGATGTAGAGAAGCTGCACCACCGTGAAATGAAGGTATACAGCCAGATCATGCTGCAAATCGGTGAGGATAGCTGGGCGATTTCACGCCGCAGCCTTGCCGATGCGTGCGGATGCTCAAAGCGCTCTATTTCGCGCCTTGTAGCAGCCTTGCGCGATAAGGGGATCCTTTGTGTGCGTGCGGAAGATCGCAGTTTTATGGGCAATAAGGGGCAGAGCTTCAATCGTTTCCGTCGGTACAAACCGGCGGAACTTTTGCTTTTGCGCTGTATTTTACTCATGCTGCTTTCTTCTTTGAATACCCCCGTAGTCAAATGTGACACCCCTATGAACCCTTACCCCCAGCTACAGTTTTTATTCCTGGTTAAGGAGAAGGGGTATACGGTATTTAGAGTTTACAGAGAGAATAGAGTAAACAGGAAGAATCAACTATACCGCAAGTATAAGCGCGCAAAAGTGGCGCTTTGCGGTGAGGAAAGGAATATCATGACAGAGATCATTTATGCAAAACCGCAGTACAAGCAGTCCCGTATGCCGGGAAAAGAGCTGTGTTGGCGTGTGCCGGAGGACATGCCGCTAAAAAATGAGAAGTGGGCATTGGTTCCGTGCAAGGAACATCTATATCTTGTGGAAATCTTGCGCAAGGAGTGGGTGGAGGACAATATAGCCGAGCAATACCGTCGTGTTTACGCGATAGGCAGCACACGAGAAGAGTTAAAGCCGCCGATAGGGCGGGTGCATCTCATCGATGCAGACAGGATCGATATGCCCGGCGAAGTAAGCTATCACGCCGTTGAAAACTCGAAGCTTTCTAAGCCGGATGTGATGGAGCTGCTGCAATACCCCATCGGTGTGACGCTTGAAACGGGCGGTCGATACCGTGTGTTTCTGGGGGCATATCGGTTTTGGTATCTGAGAGAGTGTCTGCACTGGACAAAAATCCCGTGCTATGTTTACAAGATCAAGCGGCAGATACGTGATCCTCGTGAACGGCGCCGCCGGGAAATTCATCGCAGGCAGC
>NZ_JBKWAE010000006.1:0-160365 GCF_046974225.1 Hominenteromicrobium sp.
CCTAAGATTGAAGCACTAAAAAAATCCCGCCGTGAGCTGGCGGGACAAAAGAAAGAGCTTTATGCGGAATACCGCAAGGCCCAGGCGGATATGCGGCAGGCTGTGGCAATCAAGGCGAACATTGATCATCTGCTCGGCGTGACGGACGGGCGGGAAAATAAGGCCCAGGAGCGATAGCGACAGGCCGCAGACAACAGGCGCATAGCGCCGGGACTTTGGGACAATTTGTCCCGAAGTCCAGCGGGTTTGGGGAGCTCCCCAACAAGCATTTTTGCGGGCCTGCGGCCAGCAAAAATTTCGGAGTGTGGCCACACCCGAATTGCTTGCCATTTCGTGCGCTTCCGCTACATGGCGCAAAAAAACGAAGGTCACGCTTTCTTACGCATCCTCCGTTTCTCTGGCTTTTTGTAGTCCCTCTGCTGTGGCCTCCATGACCGTCAATTCCTTTTCGTCCATTGTATTGAGTAGCCTGTCAATATGCTGGCGGCAGTCGCTTTCGCCGTTCTGCCTGTCAGGATAAAAGAATTGGTCTACGGAAATGTCCAACAGGGTGACGATTTGGTAAAAGGTGTTCAGGCTCGGATGCTGGCCCCGGTTCTCAAAATACATGATGGAACGAGGGGTACGGTCTACGAGCTGTGCAAGGTATTCCTGTGTCCAGCCTTTCGCCTCTCTCTTGCGCTTGATCTCCCGGCCTAATGCGTGGAAGTCAAGCCGTCTGGTGTCTTGGTACATTCTCATATCACCCCTATATTATTTTACATTTCGGGTTTGACTATGAGAACGAAACACAGTTTTATGTTTTGGTAGTATTTTATTGTCCGCTGACAAGGTTGCCGATGTTACACGGCCAAGGTATAATAACAGAAAGAAAATTTGAAAACTACACTTTAATCACAAAAATCTATGATACGCTATCTTTGGAGGTGTTACCATGCAAAGGATTTTAGTCGTTGAGGACGATTTTGATATTCAAGAACTTTTACAGAATTTTTTACAAGAAGCAGGATATGAAGTAGCTGTTGCAAATGATGGTGTCGAGGCACTATCTTTATTTGCGGGAGAACGATATGACTTGATTGTGTTGGACATTATGCTCCCCAAAATTGACGGTTACGGTGTCTGTGAATTGATACGCAAGCAATCTGATGTTCCTATCATTATGCTAACCGCATTAAGCGGAGAAGAAGATCAGATTAAAGGATTGGATTTGCAGGTGGATGACTACATCACAAAACCGTTTTCTATGCCTGTCCTGCTCCGCAAAATTGCGGCTGTACTTCGGCGCAGTAACCGGGAAACAGATGAAAAGTATCAAATCATTACTTATGGCAATTTGCTTTTGAACTGTGACAGCTACACCGCCACCGTGGACGGAGCTAATTTTGAACTGACACAAAAGGAATTTGAAATACTGCGGGAACTGCTGACCCATCAGGGCCGGATATTGACCCGGCAGAACTTGTTGGATAAGCTGTGGCGATATGATTTTTATGGGGACGAGCGTGTTGTTGATACCCATATCAAAAATCTACGAAAAAAATTGGGAATAGATTTCATTCAAACAATCAGAGGGGTGGGATATAAAGTTGATAAAGAGAATTAAAGGCAGTCTGTTTGCTAAAGTCTTTATTCTGACTGTGGCAGTTTTGCTCTGCGTGAGCTTTCTTGTCTATGGCGTTTTGGCTTGGTATATGCCTCAAACCTATTCTAACAATCTCAATGCGGCATTAGATGAACAGACAAGCGACTTTATTTATGAATTAGAACATATCCGTATGCAGGATAGCGGCGGACTTTTTGATCAGTTTCTTCAAAACACGACAATTAGCATGGTGGAGCTTTATACTGCTGATGGTGTTCTGGTGGAAACACCGTCTAACCAAAATAGCTTTAACGATGGGATCACCGGGGAGGCTCTTGGCGGAGCATCTTATGAAAGTGCGCCGATTATATCCAACAGCTATTACTTCTCATTTGCAGATGATAATAGCCAATATATTTTAACAGTTTATGGAGAAGCCTCTCAAATCGCAGAACTGCGGCAATCATTTGTAAGCGTATTACCGATTTTGTTTTGCGTTATTCTCCTTGTATCGTTGGCAACTGCTTGGGTGTATTCTCGTATCATTACAAACCCGGTATTAAAAATCAGTCGGATTTCTAAAGAAATGTCTGATATGCGGCTGGAATGGCAACTTGAGGAACGCCGTTCTGACGAGCTGGGTGTACTGGAGAATAGCTTGAATACGCTGTCCCGGAAACTATCTGCTACCTTGGAGGAGTTGCAAAGTGCAAATCTCCAGCTCCAAAAGGATATTGAACATCAAAAGGCGCTGGAACGGGCACAACAGGATTTCTTTTCTTCCGCTTCCCATGAACTGAAAACCCCTATCACCATTATCAAGGGTCAATTAGAGGGGATGCTATTGGGTATAGGGGCATATAAAGACCACGAAAAGTATCTTGCCCGATCCTTGGAAGTTGCAGCTACGCTTGAAACGATGGTGCAGGAAATATTAACGATTTCAAGGCTGGAAACCAATGTCGATTTCAAAATGGAGCATTTTGATTGCGCTCCCATGATACATGGCTATTTGAGGGAGATTGATGATTTAGTGGCAACAAAAGAGCTACAAATACATCTTGCTATACAGTCTCCCGCTTTTATCAATGGGAACAAATTACTGATTGAAAAGGTGTTCTCCAATTTGATTTCAAATGCTGTAAAGTATTCGCCGCATGGAGCAAGCGTTGATATTATTTTACAAAATACCAACGGACGCTTTTTGTTCTCCGTAGAGAACACAGGTACACATATACCAGAAGATGATATTCCCAAATTGTTTGACGCTTTTTATCGTATGGAGCAATCCCGCAGTAGAAGAACAGGCGGTAGCGGCTTAGGGCTTTATATGGTTCAAAGAATTTTACAACAACATAACAGCTATTGTGAGGCTTGCAACACAGAAAACGGTGTTAAATTCTTCTTCACGATTTAGCGGACAATCAGCGGCAGGTGAACAACCTGCCGCTTTTTTTAACTACACATAAATCACAAACTAATCCCAAAGGTATCCCAAAATGCTTTGCTATACTTGGGGTACATTCAAAGAAAGGATTGGTAAACACTATGAGAAGAATGGCATTATGCGCTGCGTCCATGCTCTTGTTAGGCTGTTTGGCTGGATGCAGTACGACACCACAGAACAGCCAGGAACAAGGTAATCCCGTTATCAAGGAAGAAATCAGTCAACCTCTTGGCGGTTCTGAGGCGCTGGGAAACAGCGAGGACAGCTCGGCACTCTCCGCCGCAGACAAAGAAAAAATGTTTGCACCTTATGAACAATACGGGATGACCTATGACGCGGTCAAAGATGAACTTACCTATAACGGGAATTTGGTTCGCTGGTTTGAGGACTATTATCCCATCAGTAACAACGAAACCGCCGGTATTGATTTTCTAAATGAGAACGGCACAGTAGATGTGTATGCTGTACGGGATTTAGAGAGCTTTTCAAAAGCGGCTGACGGCTCCGTTGATCCGGCGGGTAAACTGATTGGCTTAAAAGAGTTTACCCAGCAGGAATTTGACGCACGGGATATTGAGGCGTTGAAAAACAGCACATCCGTTGCTATGGCAGGAACGCCGCTTGAAGATAGCGAAACTGCAAAGCTCGTTGCAGAGTATGAGGCATTTGGAGTAACCTATGATGCCGAAAAAGATCAGTGGTATTTCAATGGTGAGGAAGTCCGCTATTTCCGGGATGTTCTCACTTCTAATGGTGAAAGCCTCACCAGCGGAAAATTCCGAGGCGAAATGAGAACGCTTGGAAGTGGTGTTGGCACAATAGACATTTATACCGTTCGTGATTACGGCCACTTGAACAGCGAACATCACGGAACATTAACTGGCATCGAGAAATACAGTCAAGAGGAATTTGACGAGCATACACAGGCCGGAATGTCTGGAAATCAGCCCATAGGTAATGCAAGCCATAACTAAACAAACCATCTATCTGCCGGACGACGGCAAAAGAAAAAAAGCCGTCGTAGAGCAGACAATTTGACACGCCCATTTGAAACGGCGGCTTTGATTTTCAGAGCCGCCGTTTCTTTGCGTCTACACAAACCAATGACGACTTGCAGGGACACGGTAGCCGATTGGAGGTTATTTTGCCGTGTTCATTTTATTATTTCATTGTTCGCGTGATCTGCACCAGCTAAAAAAAGCGTAGCCCCTCCATCGGAGCAGTCCGGCTTTGAAAGTGAAATTAAACAGTACATAACCGATAATATATTTTCGTGCGCTTGTGCGGCCTTGTGTCGCGCAGGCGCATTTTGCTTTCCAGACTTCGAGACAAAGTGTCCCGAGGTGCGGTGCCGTTCTCCGCCGTTACTCCATTTCGTTTCCGACCAACCCCGAACAAACTGAAATGGAGGATTTTACGATGACTACTATCAATTTGAAAGATATTTATTATTGGTACACGCAGGATCAGCTTATCGAAGTTTCTGACGAGGTGGCCGAGGTATTCAAGGCCGATGCCCGCTATGAGATGGCCTACCAGCGGCGGCTCTCCCGGCACAAGGCGCAGTATTCTCTGGACTGCGATGACGGGATTGAGTATTCCGCTTGCCTGCATGAGCCGACCCCGCAGGAGCTCCTTGAACGGATGGAAACCTTTCTTCGTCTGTGGAACGCTCTCAATTCTCTGCCGGAGATCCAGGGCCGCAGAATTGACGCACATATCATTCTTGGCAAGTCGATTAAGGAAATTGCCGAGGCCGAGGGCGTACATGAGGAGTCTATTCGCCAGTCGATCAAGCGTGGCCTTGAACGCATGAAAAAAACTTTTTGATTTTTTCATCTTAACCCACTTGGAATTGATGAAAAAATGTCTCGGTTTATGAGAGGAGGTTTTCTTCCTAACGCAAGGGAATAACGGCAACCCTGAGTAAGTACGGGGAGCCAGACGGTGGGTGCGCGGTGACATCTCCCAAAAGAGATTGAGCGAACAACACCAACACTGTAAATGGGCCCGGCCATCCCAAGGCCATGATCCGGCGCTGAACAGGTTGGCTGCCTGTTCCTCCGGGCTTGTCGCTTTACTTGCGTTGAGAGCGCCGCACAGAAAATAACGATTGTCTTTGGACAGGCCAAGTAAATATGTGCGGCGCTCTCTAATATTCAAAAACTATAATAAACCTCGAGACAAAGTGTCCCAAGGTGGAGTAAGGCAACAGGCCAGCATCCCGGTGGTGCTGGCCTGTTGCGTTTCCCCACCAAACAGCGGGAGGCGTTCTATCAATCTGCGAAGGAGGTTTACCGTGAAATTAACTACACAGGAACTTGAACAAATGAGAAGCGTTGACATTGGCGCGGTGGCTGCCGAGTCCCTGCCTGATGTGAGCGGTATGACCTTTGACAATGCGCTTTCCCGAAAGGAGCGCATCTCTCGATTTTTGCAGACTGTCAAAAATCCATACTGCTTTTGCATCGGTGGTGTTGGCGTGAAAATTGAATTTGCTGAAAGCGGGCCATCTCTCCAAGATAAGCTGACGGATTTCCTGCTGCGGCAAAGAAGCGGGCTGTAACTTCGGTTACAGCTCGTTTTGCTTCTTCGAGACAAAGTGTCCCGAAGCGGAGGCATCCTTGTTGTCCTCCCCGGACAGAGTTATAATATAAGTGTAATGTGATAGGGAAGGAGGAACAATGGCACGAGCAAAAAACAGAGGGTATCAGCAGAGTTTCTCTCCCTCTTACACAATCCGCCGCTGGCGGCTGGGCATCTATATCCGGCTTTCAAAGGAAGATTTGAAAAAAGGAAAAGACGATAGCAACAGCGTAAAGAACCAGCGTGACCTACTGAACGATTTTTACCGACGCAACATTGACGAGTTTGAAAGCATCACGGAATATGTGGATGATGGTCATACTGGAACGGACGCCAACCGTGAAGATTTTCAACGGCTCTTGGCGGATGTCATGAGTGGTAAAATCAACTGCGTTATAGTAAAAGACCTGTCCCGCTTCGCACGAAATTATAGCGATGCCGGAAGTTTGATCGATAACCTGTTTGTTCAAATGGGTGTTCGCTTTATCAGCCTTGCTGAGAATGTGGACAGCTACAAGAACCCCGACAGCGTTTCAAATATCATCGTTCCCATTACAAACGTGATGAACGATAATTACTGCTATCAGACTTCCAAAAAGATCCGGCAGGTATTTGATTACAAACGGCGCAACGGCCAGTATATCGGAGCATTTGCTCCTTACGGCTATGTAAAGCACCCAAAGGACAAGCACAGGCTGATTGTTGATCCCGATGCTGCTGAAAATGTCAAACTCATTTTCACAATGCTTATTCAAGGGTCATCAAAACGTGCTATCGCATTGTACCTGAACGAACACGGCGTACCGAGCCCCTCGGCTTACAAGGTACAAAAGGGCTTGCCTGTTTCGACAAGAGGGTATGACGATCCTATGTGGGGAGTCCGCATGATCCACTCCATTCTTACCAATCCGACCTACACCGGGGATTTAGCCCAAGGCCGAAGCCGGGTGAAAAGCTACAAGGTACACCAGATTGAAGCTGTTCCACGCGAGGAATGGGTGGAAGTGGCTGGAACGCATGAGGCCATTATCGACTATGAAACTTTCGACAAGGTACAGGCTCTCTTACAGCGTGATACCCGTACTTCCCCGAAAGGCCGTGAGGTACATTTATTCAGCGGCTTTCTGAAATGTGCCGATTGCGGGCGGGCCATTACCCGATGCGTTGGCAAGAACAACAATGTATATTATTCTTGCTCAACCTACAAGAACCGTTCCCGGACAGCCTGCACCATGCACTCAATCAAGCATGAACGGCTGGAGGCTGCTGTTTTGTTCGCTGTACAGCATCAGGTACATTTGGCTGTTTCCTACTCGGAAATCGTCACGCAGATCAATTCCGCTCCAATCAAAAAAAGCCAGTCTTACCGACTGGACGATCTGATAGCTGCAAAAGAGCGGGAACTGACAAAGATAACACGCTACAAGCAATCTCTTTATCAGGACTGGAAAGACGGTGAAATCACCCAGCAGGAATACCGGGATATGAAGGCTGACTATGAACGGCAGACTTCTGATATTTCCGCGGTGCTTACCCGGCTGAACGCTGAACGCGCAGAACTGGCAAACGGTGTGGACAACGAGCATCCCGCACTGGTAGCCTTTATGAAGTATCAAAACATTGAAGCCCTCAATCGTGAAATCTTGGTTGAGCTTGTGGACTATATCAAGGTCTATGAAAACGGCAATATCAGCGTGAAATTCAAATTTGCTGACGAGCTCCGCAAGATTGCCGAGTACATTGAAATCAACACTACGGAAGATACCGCAGTAGCGGGCTAACCCCCGCTACGAACCCCTTTGACAGTGTGTTTTCCTAATAGGCGCTAATCATATGGTGATGAAACAGTGGCCATATCATTTTCAAAGCTCTATGTCGAATGTATTGGTGATCGTTGCAGCTTTAATGGCGATTTTCCTTGTGATTTATGGTTTATACCGAATATTGCGTAACCCTTTTCATTATCCATATTTTGTGCGTTCTTTTGATGTATCTCGGAAGAGAAATGTAGACATTGAAGATTATATAGATAAATATTTGTGTAGTGAATTTGGCTGGAATTGTATAGTGGAACACCATAATACGATCATAAATTGGAAGAAAAGAACGGAGAGTTACATTCAAACTTGTATATTGAAAAAGAGGCGTACTCGCCAGCTTTATGAAATCATAGATGACAATTTTGCTTTTCGCTTTAAAACGGTTAGAGATCAAACAAGATACAGACAGCAAAATTACGTGAAGACATCCTATAAAGTGTCCGTGCTTGATTCTGAAATAGCTGTTGATTGGGACTGGCTTGTACAACGTCATAGAAAATTAGAGAGAATAGGGTTTGAAGCGACACTGAAAGAATACCATAGTCGAGATCAGCGGCGACAGATGACAAAAGAGTTACGCCAACAGATCATGAAACGGGATCACTATACATGTCAAAATTGCGGAAAGTACATGCCGGATGGAGTAGGACTCCAAATCGACCATATTATTCCGATTTCAAAAGGCGGAAAAACGGTTGCGTCTAATTTGCAGGTGCTGTGTTCAAAATGTAATGGCAGAAAGGGGAATAGAAGAACGACATAAAGAAAGAACACAAATCGTGAGCAGTTAGTTTAAAACGATTTGTGTTCTTTTGCTTTTTAATTAAAATATAAGCTTTTTTAGCTCTCCTCAACCATCGCTCTCAAAAGTTCAATTTCGGCTTTGTAGCCGGGGAGTTCGTTTGGAGTTTCGAGATAAAAGGGGAGGCGGCGCAGGACAGGGTGGTTGATGATGCGGCGGAACGCTTCCGTGCCAATCTTGCCCTCGCCGATCTTTGCGTGGCGGTCTTTGTGAGAGGAAAGCCCGAAGATGCTGTCGTTAATGTGTACCGCTTTCAGACGGTTAAGCCCAATCACGCGGTCAAACTCCGTCAACACACCGTCGAGGTCGTTTACAATGTCATACCCGGCATCGAACACGTGGCAGGTATCGAGGCACACGCCCATGAGGTCGGAGAGCGTTACGCGGTCCAGAATTTCACGGAGTTCCTCAAAATGAGAGCCGACTTCCGTGCCCTTGCCTGCCATGGTCTCGAGTAAAACCGTGGTGGTCTGTTCGGGAGATAAAATGGCGTTCAGCGTTTCGCTGATCTGTGTGACGCCGGTCTCGATGCCTTGTCCAACGTGGCTGCCGGGGTGGAAGTTATAGAGATTGTGCGGTGTGGCTTCCAGACGCTTCAAATCATCCTGCATCGTTTCGCGGGCAAATGTGCGGGTGTCTTCGTTTGCGGAGCAGGGATTGATCGTATACGGCGCGTGGGCGAGCAGCACGGCAAAGTGGTTTTCCGCCGCTAACTCGTTTAACTTCTGTGCATCGTTCAGATCAAGCGGCTTTGCACGGCTGCCGCGCGGGTTTCGCGTGAAGAACTGGAACGTATCCGCGCCGATGGAAAGTGCCGTTTTGCCCATGGCGTAGTAGCCCTTAGAGGCAGAAAGATGACAACCGATGTGCAGCATGGCTTATTCCTTGGAGTTCCAGTTTTTGTAGATCTCTTTTGTGGAACGCACCATTTCCTGCGCAAAATCGGAAACATATTTGCGGTTATAGAACGCCTTCGTGCGGTCGTTTGGCATCATTTCGAGCAGCTCTTCTTCAGAAAGTTCACGATACCGGTTCTCAAACACGATGGAGCTCTTTGCAAAACGAGTTGTCTGCTTTCTTTCCTTTTGCTGCTGGGTGGGATAGCCGAAGACCAGCATGCAAAGCGGCGCGACCTGCGGGGGCAGGTTTAAAAGCTCTTTGTGAATCTCGAAGTTCTCCACAATATCGCCGATATAGCAGGAACCGATGCCGAGGCTTTCCGCGGCGATGCAGGCTGTGTGTGCGGCGATGACGGCATCTTCCGTTGCAAGCACCATGTTGCTGAGCTCCGGCGCGGGAATGTTTTCGCAGCCCGCCATTTTGAGCTTTCTGTACCAACGGTGGTAATCTGCACAGAAAATGAGCACCATTTTCGCCTGTGCAATGAACGGCTGATGATCACAGGTTTCGGCAAGCTTATCCTTAATGGACTGATCCGTCACGTCGATGATGGAGTACGGCATGCAGTTGCCGCCGGTCGGTGCGCGCATGGCAGCGGCAAGGATAATATCTTTGATTTCGGGTGAGATCTCCTTATCCTCAAAAACACGGACGGACTTGCGGTTCATCAAAACTTGAATCGTTTCATTCATTTTTTAGACCCCTTCCAAATTGTTGTAATTAAGCTGCTAACAGTATAGCACAATAAAGCATCTGTGTAAAGAAAAATATAGAGCCGAAGTGCACGGGAAAACGGTACTATGGGTTGACAAATTTAACAGCGGGGTTATAATAATATCAAAGAGGCGTATGAGGAGTGCGGCTATGGAATTGCATGAACTGATGGGAAAATTACATAAGCTGGAGCTTGTGCAACAGCTTGCGCATCGGCGTGGGGCGCAGGAGCATGGTCTGTATTTCGGCCAGATGCCTGTGCTGGATTTCATTGCGGCAAATCCCGGGTGTACACAGGTGCAGGTGGCAGACCATCTGCGTGTCAGCCCGGCCTCCATTGCGCTCTCTACAAAGCGTTTGCAGAAGGCGGGGTATCTCACAAAAGAAGTGGATGCCGAAAACTTACGCTGCAAGCGGCTTTATATCTCAGAAGAAGGGCAAAGGGCCTGTGCCATGTGCCGCGAGCGGTTAGACCAGATCGACGCGGTGGCGTTTCAGGGCTTTTCGGAAGAAGAGCTTGAAGTGTTTTCCTCTTTTTTGGATCGCGTGACGCTCAACATGACGGGCGAGAGCGAGAATGTTGTGAGCGGCGAATTGTTCGGCCATTTGTGCCGGGAGCTCGATGCCATTGAAAAAGAGGCGAAGAAAAGCTGATTTTCTGGTAAGGTTGTGTTTTTTACCATCTGATTTGCAAAAAATATCAAATACATTCCTGCGTTCTTTCATTATAATAAGGGCGTAAACACAGAGGCGATACCACAATGCCGGTCAATCGGGCAAAATTTCACTTCGATAATACATACGCCGGTATGGATATGCTGTACGGGCCATATGTTCTGTATCAGATCGGGGACTTAAGCTGCGAAGCAGGTTACCAGACCTTTGAGCACGAACAGGCGGTCTACGAAATCACGTACGTGCTTTCCGGCACCGGTGCATTTTATGTAGATGATACGGTGTACACCATGCAGAAGGGTGACCTGCTCCTTGTGCGCAAGGGACAGATGCACAACATCATCTCGGCGGAGATCGAACCGCTGCGTTTCTTTTATCTCGGCTTTGATTTTGTAGAGCCGATCGTAAATGAGAAGATTGCACAGCTTAAGAGCTTTTTCGATACGAACGAGCAGGTGCAGTTTCATAACGCGGTCAGCTTACAGGACACGTTCATGCGCGTGCTTTCCGAATTCATTTCGGACGACGTACTCTCGAACCTTTTGATTGAAGCGTACATGCAGGAGATCATCTGCGGCGTATACCGCATTTTCAGCCGAAAGTTCTACAAAAACTACTTACTGAGCGGCAGCAATAATTCCGATGAAAAGCTCGTCTACGATGTCATCAATTACATTGATGTGCACCTTGAGTCCATGGAAAATCTCAGCGCGCTCAGTGCGGAGTTTGGGTACAGTTATACCCATATTGCGCAGAAGTTCTCTGCGTTTACGGGCGAAAGCCTGAAATCCTATCACACGAAGCGGCGCTTTGAAAAGTCAAACGAGTATCTTCGCCAGGGATATTCCGTTACAAAAGTCGCCGAGCTGATGGGCTTCAAATCGATCCATGCGTTCAGCCGCGCCTACAAAAAATATGTGGGCATGGCGCCGCGTGAATATAAAAAATGGGCCGAGGAGGATAAAAAGAACCTTCCGCAGCCCGCAGAAAATTCTTAAAGGAGTTGTATTCCAATGAAAGTTGCCGTTATTGGTTGCGGTACGATCGCAAATGCAGCGCACATCCCGTCTTACATGAACAACCCGGAGGCAGAAATCAAGTATTTCTGCGACATCATCCCGGAGCGCGCACAGGCTGCCGTTGAAAAGTACGGCTGCGGCACCGCTGTTGTGGATTATCACGATGTCCTGGCAGACCCGGAAGTTGAAGCTGTTTCCGTCTGCACCCCGAACAATGTTCACCCGACCATTTCCATTGACGCATTGCGCGCAGGCAAGAATGTTCTGTGCGAGAAGCCGGCTGCAAGAACCTACAAGGAAGCCCTTGAGATGCAGAAGGTTCAGCACGAGACCGGCAAAGTGCTCAACATCGGCGTTGTCAACCGCTTCAATGACAGCGTGAACCTCATCAAAAAGTATATCGACGACGGCAAGCTCGGCAATATCTACCATGTACATGCCAGCTTCCGTGCACACCGCTCCATTCCGGGCCTCGGCGGCGCGTTCACCACAAAGGCGATTGCAGGTGGCGGTGCTCTGATTGACTGGGGTGTGCATTACCTTGATATCGTTATGTACTGCTGCGGTGACCCGAAGGTTAAGACCGTTACGGGTGAAGCCTTCTGCGAGCTTGGCAAGGACATGAAGGGCTACGCATACACCGACATGTGGGCAGGTCCCCCGAAGTACGACGGCACCTACGACGTGGACGACTCCGTTGTCGGCATGATCCGTACCGAAGGCCCGGTCATCTCTCTGCACGGCGCTTGGGCGCAGAACATCGGCGAAAACGAGTGTTACATCGACTTCATGGGCGATAAGGGTGGCATCCGTCTCCAGTACGGCAAGGATTTCACCGTTTACAGCTCCGAGTACGGTGCACTCACGGAGTATAAGCCTGTCTTTAAGATGCGCGACCACTTCCAGAACGAGATTGACGCATTCATTGACTGCATCAAGACCGGCAAGAAGCTGCCGTCTCACATCGATACCGTTATCATCACGGCACAGATGATGCAGGCGATTTACGATTCCTCCGAGCAGCACAAAGAGATCACGCTGGGCTAAACTCCCTGTGCATTAAGAAAGGAAATTGCTTATGTATCCCTTTTCTATCGGCGTTCTGATGGACGGCTTCCGCACCGATACGCTCACGGCTCTCGATAAAGCTGTTGCAGTCGGCGCGACCGGCATTCAGGTTTACGCAACAAGAGGCGAAATGTCGCCCGAGAATATGAACGCAGAAGCACGCCGCGAATTTTTGAAGCGCGTGAAGGATCACGGCCTGACGATCTCTGCGCTGTGCGGCGACCTCGGCCACGGCTTCAACGACCCGAAGCTGAACCCGGAGCTCATTGAAAAATCCAAACGCATCGTAGACCTTGCAAAGGACCTCGAGACCGATGTGATCACAACGCATATCGGCGTTGTACCGAACGACCCGAGCCACCCGCGCTATGCAATCATGCAGGATGCTTGCGGCCAGCTTGCGGCGTATGCAGACTCCATGCAGGCACACTTCGCTGTGGAGACCGGCCCGGAGATTGCAACGACGCTGAAGGGGTTCCTTGACGGCCTCCATTCCAAGGGTGTTTCCGTCAACCTTGATCCGGCAAACTTTGTTATGGTCACGGGCGACGACCCGGTGCAGGCGGTCTACACGCTGAAGGATTACATTGTGCACACACATGCAAAAGACGGCAAGCGTCTGCATTATGTCAGCCCGGAGATCCTGTACGGCATGGAGGAATCCGACATGCTGAACGACGCTTCCTTCATTGAGCTTCCGCTCGGCGAAGGCGACGTAGATTTCCCGGCGTACTTCAAGGCGCTGAACGACATCGGCTATAAGGGCTTCCTGACGATCGAACGTGAAGTCGGCGACGACCCCGAGGGCGATATCCGCAAGGCGGCAGATTACATCCGCAGCCTGATTTGATTTTAAAAAGCACAGAAGGAGAACGGTTTCGGCCGCTCTCCTTTTTGCATCATAACTTTTTGCTGCGTCTGACGCATGGCCCAACGGTGTTTTACGTGTATGCCGCAACGGTTGAAAGTGCGGATATCCCAATCACGCTGCAGGCGAATGAAACGATCGATTACAAATTTCTGCCGTATGACAAATTCTGCGATTTCGTACAGTCCGTGGCGTTTGCCGCTTCCCTTCGGGAACGTTTTCCGGCGTATCAAAACGCGCTCGAAACATATGTAAAGCAAGTTTTGAAAGACGCAACTTGCAAAAAATGACGGGGGGAAAATCAATTATTCATTTGTATGCTTTCCTGTTGAATTTTGGTGTTTGCTGTGTTAAAATCTCAAACGGATTAAAAACAGGCGCTTCGCCTGTAATGAGGAAAGTTGGCGCAGTATGAATAACCCGATTCAAAATGTTAAGGAAAAGCTTACAAAACAGAATTTAAAGACGTTTATGCTCATCACGTTCGGCACCTTTGTTTTTGCCATCGGCACTTATTTCTTTAAATTTCCGAATAATTTTTCCACCGGCGGCGTGAGCGGTATCTCTATTCTGCTCGGTCATATTTTTCCGTCGTTCTCCACAGCGGGTATCATGTGGATTATCAATATCATCTTGCTCATCGTCGGTTTTATCATTTTGGGACGCGGTTTCGGTGTGCTTACCGTGTATTGTAGCATGCTGCTTTCGTTTTTGACGTGGCTGCTTGAAAAGCTCGTTCCGCTTTCTAAGCCGCTTACCGACCAGCCGTTCCTCGAGCTGTGCTACGGTATGATGCTGCCGGCGGTCGGCTCGGCGATCCTCTTTAACTGCAACGCTTCGAGCGGCGGCACGGATATTGTTGCGATGATCCTCAAAAAGTACACGAGTCTTGATATCGGCAAAGCGCTGCTCGTCAGCGATACGCTCATCGCGTTTTCCGCGATGTTTGTATTCGATATCCGCACAGGCCTGTTTTCGCTGCTCGGTCTTGCTATCAAGGCGTTCATGGTCGATTCCGTGATTGAAGGTATTAACCTCTGCAAATATTTCTCCATTGTCACCACGCACCCGGAGGAGATTTGCGATTACATCATTCACAAGATGAACCGCAGTTCGACCATTGTGGATGCCACAGGCGCGTATTCGCATGAGGGTTGCAAGGTCGTCATGGTTGCGTGCAGACGCGGTGAAGCTGTGAAGCTCCGCGCGTATGTCCGTTCCGTCGATAAAAAGGCATTTATGTTCATCACGAATACGAGCGAGATCATCGGCAAGGGCTTCCGTTCTGTTGAATGACCGTACATAAAAGTTTTTGGCAGCGCATCGTTTCGGTGTGCTGCTTTTTTACAGGCGAAAATTTAATTTAGTATTGACTTAATTAAAATTCGTGCTATAATTTAATTTAGCAAATACTTAATCAGGAGGACGCTATGGGGTCAACGGCTATGATGTTCAAAGCACTGGCAGATGAAAACCGCCTTTTGCTGCTGCGCCTTTTGCTGCGCCGCAACTGTTGCGTGCGCGCACTGGCAAGACAGCTGGATATTTCGGAAGCGGCGGTTTCACAGCATTTAAAAGTTCTGCGTGAAGCGGGGCTCATTTTCGGCGAAAAGTGCGGTTATTTCATGCACTACACCGTCAATCGCGCGGCGCTTAAAGAACTCAGCAGCCAGCTCTCTCGCATGGCGTTTTCTGCAGAGCAGATGCCCTGCACGCCGCAGCATGGCGGGTGTAGCCGTGCGGAATATGACAAATGCCGAAACGCGGCACAGCCGCAGACGGAGCATATTCTGCACGTAGCAGAAAATAGGATATTTGATTTGAAAGGAAGCATGAACATGAAAATCGCGGTAACGTATCAGAACGGACTGGTTTTCCAGCATTTCGGCCATTCCGAAGCATTTAAGATCTATGAGATTGAGAACGGCGAAGTTAAAAATGCAGAGGTCGCGCCCACAAACGGCAGTGGCCACGGTGCACTGGCTGGCTTTTTGAAGCAGCACGGCGTGAATGCGCTCATCTGCGGCGGCATCGGCGGCGGTGCGCGCACGGCGCTTGCAGAAGCGGGCATCGAGTTGTATCCCGGTGTTTCCGGAAGCGCGGACGCGGCGGTCAATTCGCTGCTGAACGGCACACTGCTCTATAACCCGGACACCGTCTGTGCACACCATCACCACGAGGGCGGTCATGACTGCGGCAGCCATAGCTGCGGGGAAGATAAGCACGGCTGCGCGGGCAATCATTGATTTACCGGAAGGGTCATTTCGGCATTTGCTGCGATGACCTTTCTTTTTCTTTACAAACTGCGAAACTGTTTGAAAACACGCGATTTCTGTGTTATACTATACGCAGAGTTTGAAATTTATCTACGGGAGGACAAGCATGTCGAATCCGTACAGAGAGGAATTTATCTCCATTTATACACAGAATATCACGCGCGAGGGCTCGCAGAAGCTTTTGGCGTGGCTGGATACCACCGATTTTTACACCGCGCCGGCAAGCACAAAGTTCCACTGTGCCTGCGAAAGCGGCCTTGTGATGCACAGCCTGAATGTCTACAAGGCGATGCGCGAGCGTTGGTTTGACGAGGGCGACAGTGAAGAGAGCTTTGCGATATGCGCGCTGCTGCACGACGTGTGCAAATCGCAGTTTTATAAGACCTCCACGCGCAACGTGAAAAATGACGAGACCGGGCAGTGGGAAAAGCGTCCGTTTTACACGGTGGACGATGCATTCCCGTTTGGTCACGGAGAAAAATCCGTTTACCTCATCGAGCGTTTTATGCGTCTAAAGCCCGTGGAGGCCATGGCAATCCGCTGGCACATGGGTGGCTTTGACGACGCGGCGAAGGGCGGCAGCTTTGCCATCAGCCTGGCATTTGACCGCTATCCGCTCGCCGTGAAGCTGCACATGGCTGATTTGGAATCAACCTATCTGCGCGAAAAAGGCACCTCCGATGTGCGCTGAGAGGCGGTGAGCAGATGATCGCGATACAAACTGCAAATTTAACGAAAAAATACGGTGACATCATTGCGATAAATGGCGTGGACCTTGAAGTGGAAGCCGGGGAGATCGTCGGCTGCCTCGGCCCGGAAAGATCCGGCAAAACGACGCTGCTGCGCCTTTTAACGGGTCTTGTGCGCCCGACGCTCGGCGACAGCACAGTGCTGGGACTTTCTTCTGTGAAAGAGAGTCGCAAGCTGCGCGCGAAAAGCGGTATCGTTACCGATACGGCGGCCTGCATTGGCAGCATGAGCGCTCTGGAAAACCTGCTGATGTTCGCTTCCATGTATGGCATGCGCAAGGAGCAAGCCCGTACACATGCGGCGCAGCTTTTGAAGAAGCTTGACCTTTGGAACGCGCGCGACCGCAAGGTCTACACGTTTTCCACAGAGATGTGCCGCCGACTATCGCTGGCGCGTGCGCTTGTGCATCGCCCGCAGATCGTGTTTTCGGACGGTTTGCCCGGCGACGAGCAAGCGGTATCGGACGCAATGGTGCTGCGTACACTTACGGATTACGCAAAGGAAACCGGCTCCACGGTGCTGCTTTGCACCGATCATCTTGAAAGCGCGGAGGAGATCTGCACAAGCTTTGCGGTGCTGGAGCACGGCTTTTTACGGGCGAGCGGCGACCTTTCGATGCTTACGGCCGCTTCCGAATTGACGCCTATGGCGGTGATTCGCGTGAGCGACACGCAGAAGATGCCGGAGGACTTCACACTGCATGATGGCGCGTGGGAAAAGCCAATCGAATCCGAAGCCGATATGCCGGAGCTTATTTCCGGGCTTGTGCGGGAGAATGTCGGCATTTACGAAGCATCCGTGCGTACGCCCACATTGCAGGATGTTTATTACGCGTTTGTGAAAAAGCCGGGAGAGGAGACACCGCATGAAGAAGCTGTTTTATAAGCTGTTTTCCAAAGCGGAACGTGCACTCATGATGAAGGACCTTTCCGCTTTGTGCCGCCGCAGGCTGATCTTGACGTTGCTCATCGCACTGCCGCTCGTTTTTGCGGTGGCGTTCCCACTTTTGTTCCTGTTCGTTTCCGCTATGGTCTCACCGGAATCCTCTGGTGTGGAGCAGTTTAAAAACCTGCTCGATAACATTCCGCAGGGGACGGACGAGCGCGCGCAGATGTTCTACATTTTCACGGCGTTTATCTCGCCGATGCTGTTTATGCTCATTCCGCTTTTATCGGCAATCATTACGGCTTCGTACACGTTTGCGGGCGAGCGGGCACACGGCACAATGGAAACGCTTCTGTTTGCGCCGTTCAGCGTGCGCCGCTTTTTGCAGGCGAAGGCGGCAAGCAGTGTTTTGGCTTCCGAGCTTGTCACGACGGTTTCGTTTATTCTGTTCTTTGTCGTCACGGCTATCGGTGATATGGTTTTGAAAGCGCCGTTTTTCTTCGATCTTTCATGGTTCGTTCTGGTGTTTTTGCTCTCGCCGGCCATCACGGTGCTGGGCGTTACGTTTGCTGCGATGCTGACCGTGAAAGCACGCTCCACAGCGGAATCCATTCAAATTTCCGGCTATATCGTGCTGCCGATTTTGCTCATCTTCATCGGGCAGATCATGGGCCTGTATCGCTTAAACAGTATTGCGCTTTTGATTTTGACAGCGATCATCGTTGTGATCGACCTGTGTTTATTCAACTTCGGGTTCCGGCGCTTCACAGC
This sequence comes from Hominenteromicrobium sp., assembly GCF_046974225.1. Lineage (NCBI taxonomy): Bacteria > Bacillati > Bacillota > Clostridia > Eubacteriales > Oscillospiraceae > Hominenteromicrobium > Hominenteromicrobium sp. Next base: position 18,167 of record NZ_JBKWAE010000006.1, read on the forward strand.
CGAAAAGCTGCTGACGCGTCCGCCGGAAAAGCCGCGAAAGGAGAAAACCAATGTCTATTGACCTGCACTGCCACACAAGATATTCGGACGGCTCCACGCCGCTTGAGGAGCTTATACAGCTTGCTGCGCTCCGCGGCGTGACGACGTTCGCACTCACCGACCATGATACCATGGCGGGCTGCGAATGCGCGTCGGAGCTTGGGCGGGAAGCGGGCGTGACGGTGATTCCCGGCGTGGAAATTTCTGCTGCAGACCCGAAGCGTCACGGCAAAGCGCATATCCTGTGCTATAAGCCGAAGAAGCCCGAAGTGTTACTGCCGCTGCTGCAAAAAACGACGGACAGCCGCCATGCGGCGATGCTACGCTCCGTTGATAAGGTCTGCCGCCTGTATGCGATTCCGCGCGAGATGATTCTGCGCCGCGCGGAGGGCTCGACGAATATCTACAAGCAGCACGTTTTGCAGGCGTTAATGGACGCCGGCTACGCGAGTGAGATGTTCGGCGAGGTTTTTAAGAAGCTCTATGATTCCAAAACGGGCATCGCCTACGAGAAGGTGGATTATCCCGACATCGATACCGTGATGGACGCGGTTGACGCCGCAGAGGGCATCGCGGTCTTGGCGCACCCGAGCGAATACCACAGCATGGATCTTCTGCGCGAGCTGTGCAGAAACCACCGCATCCGCGGCATTGAAGTTTATCACCCGCGCAACACGGAGGAGGATAAAGCGGAAATGTTGCGCTTAGCCGAAAAGTATGACCTTGCCGTCACCGGCGGCACGGATTATCACGGCTTTTACACGACAAAGAAAAATCCGGTCGGCACGTTTACGACGGCCGAATCCGAATTTGATAAATTATTTTCTGAATGAAAGGGAAATGCAAAATGAAGTATGATTTCACACCGAAAGGTGTATGTTCCAGAGGCATTCATGTAGAGCTTGACGGCGACGTTATCCGCTCCGTGAAATTTGATGGCGGCTGTAACGGCAATACGCAGGGCGTGGCAGCGCTTGCGGTCGGCATGACCGTTGACGAATACGTAAAGCGCTGCAAGGGCATCAAGTGCGGCTTTAAGAACACCTCCTGCCCGGATCAGCTCGCGCTCGCACTGGAAGAAGCGCTCGCAGAGCAGAAGAAGGCATAAGTAATTTGCTCAAGAGAAATTACCCGGAGAGAAACTCTTTCCGGGTTTTTCTCTGTTTGGGCTTGATTTTTCCTCAGAATACGGTATAATAGTTTAGTCAACAAAATATGCGGGTATGGCGGAATTGGCAGACGCGCCAGATTTAGGTTCTGGTACTTCGGTGTGCAGGTTCAAGTCCTGTTACCCGCACCATAAGTCCGCCGTAATTTTGATAGAATTACGGCGGACTTTTTGTCATCTTGCTAAGTGCTTTATTAAATGATATAATGAGGGCAATAAATTGTAGTTTAATTAATCACCAAACTTAAAGGAGTGAATAAAAATAAATTGACCGAATATGAGAAATTTTGGGATGAAATGTCCAAAACGGAAGAAGTTGATTATGACGATGAAATGATAAATCGTCTTTTGAGGCTCAAGGCAATTCAAAGCCATTTATCAGGGGTTCATAAAATTTTGGATGTAGGAGCAGCAACAGGAGCTTATTCCATACCTTTGGCTAGAATGGGCTTTGATGTAGTACATTTGGATTTATCTGATGAAATGATTAAGGCGGCAAAAGATAAAGCGATAGGTTTAACAAACATTCAGTTTATTAAGCACAATGCTTGTTGTCTGGATGTATTCGAGAATAATGAATTTGACCTTGTGTTATGTTTTGACGGGGCAATTTCATTCTCTGGAAGCAAGGCAGAAGATGTAATTGCTGAAATATGCAGAGTCGGAAAAAAGGTAATGCTTTCGGTTTCTAGCAAAAGTTGTATGACAGTCACATGGCTGAACTATAGTCTTAGTAAACTGCACTACATTCACCCGTCCGTAAAGGACATAATGGAAACAGGTTGCTTTAACAAAGAGAACTACGACAATGCTGAGGAACTTACATCCATTGCTGAATTAAAAGCCTATGATATTGATGAATTAAGGGATGTTTTGAACAAAAACGGGATGAATGTTTTGGAATGTCGCAGCATTGGTAGTCTAACGCATCTGTATTTGTTGCATCTTTATCGGCAGAATTCCGCTCAAGAAGTGCATAAGAAAATCAATGAAATCAGTATGGACAAGAAATTTCTTGAAATCTGCGATTATTACGACAAATATGTTATGCCAAACGGTATGGGCAGTTTCAGACGTGCGGGTATATTTGCGATAGCAGAAAAACCGTAAGCAAAAAGTTGGTTTACGAGTGTGTCCTCAATAATGTTTCACTTTAAATTGAGTACAAGTCTGTTCCACCACTCACAACAACCACACGCGGCTGTTATCTGTCGCAGCCAAAACAATCCGGTGAATTGTTTTGGCGTTGCGATACAATGAGGCAACGACAGTTGCCCATAACCTAATTCAAAGTCACAGGTTCGACCCCTGCTACCCGCACCATAAAAACGAGTGTATTCAGAGGCTTTGGCTTTTGTGTTCACTCGTTTTAATATGCCATATATATGACACGATCGGCCGAACGGCGAAGCGAAAATCAGAGAATACTATGAAATGGCACAGGGTATCGTTGAAGCTATCAATCAAAAATCGAACGCCCAAGAAATCTGGAACGAGGTATATAAAGATCTCGTTGAGCCGTGTGTAAACATGATTCATCACAATAAAAATGAAAGTGCTTATACGCTTTATAAACTTTATTCTCTGAAATTGAATCAAAAATACAAAGCATAAGAATCGAAAACAGAAGGTCAAGCCGGATAAGAGACTTGACCTTCTGTTTTCGTATTTATAGTTGCCTAAAAATTATTTCGCGTTGGCCGCTTCTTCGATGGCTTCCAAAACGGTGTCGTAGTCCGCTTCCGTGACGAGGAGGGAGATCTCGACTTCGGAAGTCGTGATGAGGCGGATGTCGGCGTCGCTTGCGGCGATGGCGCTGAACACTCTGGCTGCCATGCCCGGCGTGTTTTTCATCTGCGGGTCATAGACGGAGATTTTATGGTTCACGCTGCTGACGATAACCTTGATGCCGGTCTCGGTCTTGAGCGTATTCGCAAAAGACAGCACTTCGATGAGGTCTTGGTCAGAAATGGTAAAAGAAAGGCCGGCATTTGCACCGTGGTTCGGGGGCATGGAGATCATATCGATGTTGATATCGAGCTCCGCGATGCGCTCGAATACCTCAGCCATAAAGCCTGTGGTGGCGGGGCTGCCTTGCAGGGTGACCAGTGTGATATTGCTGACCGTGCTGATTTCGGTTGTGCCCATGATCTGTTCCATCCTTTCTTAAACCAAAGCGGACATGTCGTAAAGGCCGGGGCCTTTGCCGCTCATGAATACCGCTGCGTTTACTGCGCCCACCGCGAACAGCTCTTTGGACTGCGCAGAATGGGAGAGCGTGATGACCTCGTTGTTGCCCGCAAAGATCACTTCATGCTCGCCGACAATGGTGCCGCCGCGCACGGAGTGAATGCCAATCTCGCTCTTTTCGCGCTTTTTGCGCTGTGCGTGGCGATCGTACATATACTGCGTTTCGCCGTCGCGCACGGAAGCAAGCGCATCGGCAAGCATCAAAGCCGTGCCGCTCGGCGCATCAATCTTCTGATTGTGGTGCTTTTCGACGATCTCAATGTCGAACTGGTCGCCGAGCACCTTTGCCGCCTTTTTTGCAAGCTCCAGCATCAGGTTAATGCCGAGTGACATGTTGCGGGAATAGAAGATTGGCTGCGTTTCGGAAGCTTTGGTAAGCTCCGCGGTCTGCTCTGCTGTGTAGCCCGTGGTGCAGAGTACGGCCGGAATGCCGCCCTTTTCCGCCGCGTAGTGCAAAATCGGCGTCAAAAGGGAGGGGTGGGAGAAGTCGATGATAACATCTGCCGCTTCCGCTACCTGATCGATGGAGGTGTAAGCGGGGTAGGAAGCAGTCTGTGCATTGACGTTCAGATCAACGCCGGCAACAATCTCGCAATCGGTGCGTTCGGAAACAAGCTGCGTGATGAAGTGACCCATTTTGCCGCAGCAGCCACATAAAATAATCCTTGTCATTTTACGTCCGTTCCTTTCTTTTAATCAGGCGAGCTGCAGATGCTTTGCCATTTCGGCCTTCAGCTTTGCAATCTGCTCATCGGACATATCGACAAGCGGCAAGCGGCAGTGGCCGCAGTTGAAGCCCATCAGGTTCAATGCCTGCTTTACCGGGATTGGGTTGACGTCCATGAACAGTGCGTTCATGAGGTCGAGATACTTAAACGTGAGTGCCTGCGCCGTCTTGAGGTCGCCCGCAACAGAAGCGGTGGCAAGCTCGTGCATTTCTTTCGGCATGATGTTGGAGAATGTAGAGATGACGCCCTTGCCGCCGAGAGACGCAATCGGCAAAGTCTGCGTGTCTTCACCGGAGTAAACCGTGAGGTCATCACCGCAAAGCTCACGCGTTTTGATGAGCGCGGAGATGTCGTGGTTCGCTTCCTTTGTGGCAACGATGTTCTGCGTCTTCGAGAGCTCGTAGTACGTTTCCGGCAGAATGTTGAGGCCGGTGCGGCTCGGGACATTATACACAATGCACGGAATTTTTACACTGCCTGCGATGCGGTTGAAGCTTGCAACGAGGCCGCGCTGGGAAGTCTTGTTGTAGTACGGCGTGACAAGCAGAAGGCCGTTTGCGCCGAGTGCTTCTGCTTTTTGGGAGAGCTCCACGGCGTAGGCGGTATCATTGCTGCCGGTGCCTGCGATGACCGGCACGCGGCCGGCAACCTTGTTTACGGTGAACTCGATGACCTTCACGTGCTCTTCATCGGTGAGCGTTGCCGCTTCGCCGGTGGTACCGCAGGTGACAATGGCATCGGTGCCGCTTGTGATCTGAAACTCGATGAGCTTTTCAAGCTCCTCGTAGTTTACGGACATATCCGGGTTAAACGGGGTAACAAGTGCCACCGCTGCGCCGGTAAAAATGGTTTCTTTCATCTAAAAAATACCTCCTGAACGGTATCAGTCAAAATAGCCCTTCTTTGCGAGCAGCTCTGCAAGCAGAACACCGCCGCCTGCTGCGCCGCGCAGCGTGTTGTGGGAAAGGCAAACGAACTTGTAGTCATACTGGGTATCCGGGCGCAGTCTGCCGATGGAAACGGCCATACCATGCTCCAGTTCACGGTCGAGTTTTGCCTGCGGACGGTCTGCTTCCGTAAAGTAGTGCAGGAACTGCTTCGGTGCGCTCGGCAGCTCGAGCTCCTGTGCCGGGCCGCGGAACTCTGTCCAACGGCGGATGATTTCCTCCGGTGAGACCTTCTTTTCCATGGAGACGAACACCGCAGCCGTATGGCCGTCGGAAACCGGCACGCGGAAGCACTGTGCCGTGATGGACGGGGTGGTCGCGTTGACAATCTTATCGCCCTCAATGTGGCCCCACAGCTTCATCGGCTCCTGCTCGGATTTTTCTTCCTCGCCGCCGATATACGGGATGACGTTGTCGAGAATATCGGGATACGTTTCAAAGGTTTTGCCGGCGCCGGAGATGGCCTGATATGTGCAGGCGAGCACCTTCGTGACGCCGAGGTCCATCAGCGGGTGAATAGCCGGAACGTAGCTCTGAAGGGAGCAGTTGGACTTTACGGCGATAAAGCCGCGCTTTGTGCCGAGGCGCTTTCTCTGTGCGTTGATGATTTCAATGTGGTCGGCGTTGATCTCCGGCACAACCATCGGCACATCCTCGACGCCGCGGTTTGCGCTGTTGTTGGAGACGACCGGGCACTCTTTTTTCGCATAAGCTTCTTCAAGGGCGCGGATTTCGTCTTTTTTCATATCGACGGCGCAGAATACAAAATCGACCTTGGAGACGACTTCGTCCATATCTGCAACAGCGTCTAAGATGATCATATCCGCCATACTTGTGGGAATGGGCGTTTTCATAGCCCAACGCTTTTCTACGACGCTTTTATATGTTTTACCGGCGGAGCGGGAAGAGGCCGCAAGCGCGGTCACGTTGAACCACGGATGATTTTCAAGGAGTGTTGCAAAACGCTGACCGACCATGCCTGTGCAACCAATGATACCGACATTATACTTTTTCATTTCTTTCACCCGTCCTGTTTGCAGGACATCCTTTCAAAAATGATGAAATGTACGCTCAAAAACAAAATTAAGGTCAAATTTCATTTTTGAGCGAAAAAAAACCGGTTGAAATCCGGTCATACATACAATATAATAGAATGTGCACAGGCTTTTACGAAAGTCTCCCTGCGGAAAAGCTCTGATAGCACTCCATCCTATTGCAGATGACAGTTACGGGGCTTTCGCCACAGCAACCAGATCCAAGCGTACCACATGCGCTGAGATCTTCGGCGGTGTGTCCTTTTTCTGCGGGCCGATGCCTGTGGAGGGCCAAAACCCGCGGATACTCTTACAAACCGCGCCTCTATCCTTATTATAATACATGGAATACGGATTGTTGTCAATTTATTTATGAAAAATTCTTAGAATAATCCTGCGTAATTTGGGGGATGCGGCTATTTTAATTCAGATTGGAAGGAATATACTTGGATACGCAGACTTTACAAACAAAAGATTTTGATTTTGAGCTTCCGGAAGAACTTATCGCCCAGACGCCGATTGAACCGCGTGACGCTTCGCGCCTGATGGTGTTGGACAAAACAACCGGTGAGATCGAGCACAGGCATTTTCACGACATCACGGAGTATTTGAATGAGGGCGATTGTCTTGTACTCAACAATTCCCGTGTTTTGCCTGCGCGTATTTACGGCATTAAAAACGAGACCGGCGCGCACGTTGAATTTTTGCTTCTGAAAAATTGCGGTGACGACGTATGGGAAGCACTTGCAGGTCCGGGCAAGCGTGCAAAGGTCGGCACATCGTTCATGTTCGAGGGCAGCTCCATGACCTGCGAGGTCATTGAAGTGAAGGACGACGGCAACCGCATGATCCGCTTCCATTACGACAAGGGCACGAACTTCTTCACGGAGCTGGATAAGATTGGCCAGATGCCGCTGCCGCCCTATATTAAAGAAAAGCTCAAGGATAAAGAGCGCTACCAGACGGTGTATTCCAAAGAGGAAGGTTCTGCCGCTGCGCCGACGGCCGGTCTGCACTTTACGCCGGAGCTGCTTGATGCAATTCGCTCAAAAGGCGTGAAGGTCGTGTTCGTCACACTGCATGTCGGCCTTGGCACGTTCCGCCCGGTGAGCGTGGATAACATTCTCGACCACAAAATGCATAGCGAGCATTATCACATGCCGAAAGAGACTGCCGATGCCATCAACGAGACGAAGAAAAACGGCGGACGCGTGATCGCTGTCGGCACTACGAGCTGCCGCACGATTGAATCTGTCGCAAAGAAATGCGGCAAAATTTGCGAGGACGATGACTGGACGGATATTTTTATCTATCCGGGCTTTGAATTTAAGGGCCTTGATGCGCTCATCACGAACTTCCACTTGCCGGAAAGTACGCTCATCATGCTGGTCTCCGCGCTTGCGGGCCGCGAACACATTTTGAATGCGTATAACACTGCCGTCAAGGAGCGCTACCGCTTCTTCAGCTTCGGCGACGCCATGTTCATCAAATAAATTTGAAAGGAATTTTCTTTACATGTACAAGCTTATCAAAAGAGAAAACCACGCGCGGCGCGGCGAGCTCCAAACCGTGCACGGTACGGTGCAGACACCGGCGTTTATGAACGTCGCGACGGCTGCGGCGATTAAGGGTGCGGTTTCTGCTTACGACCTTAAAGATATTAAATGTCAAGTGATGCTCTCCAACACGTACCACCTGCATCTGCGCCCGGGCGATGACGTGGTGCGCAAAATGGGCGGCGTACGCAAGTTTACCGGCTGGGACGGCCCTGTACTGACGGACAGCGGCGGGTTTCAGGTTTTCTCTCTCGCGAAGCTGCGCAATATCAAAGAAGAAGGCGTGACGTTTGCGTCACACATCGACGGCCATCGCATCTTCATGGGCCCGGAGGAAAGCATGCGTATTCAGTCCAACCTCGGTTCTACCATCGCCATGGCGTTTGACGAATGCGTGGAAAACCCGGCGGAATACGACTACGCGAAAAATTCCTGCGCACGCACAGCACGCTGGCTGCGCCGCTGCAAGGCGGAGATGAACAGACTGAATGCGCTGCCGGATACGATCAATCCGAACCAAATGCTGTTCGGCATCAACCAGGGTTGCACATACATCGACCTGCGCGTGAACCACATGAAGGAGATTGCGGAATTGGGGCTCGATGGTTATGCTATTGGCGGCCTTGCGGTCGGCGAGCCGGCAGAGGTCATGTATGAAGTGATTGAAGCGGTTGAAGAGCATATGCCGCAGGATAAGATCCGCTACCTGATGGGTGTGGGCACGCCGACAAATATTCTGGAAGCGGTGCACCGCGGCGTTGATCTGTTCGACTGCGTGATGCCGAGCCGCAATGCACGCCATGGTCATGCATTTACAAATGAAGGCGTGCGCAATATGCTCAATGCGAAATACACGCTGGACGATCAACCGATCGACCCGACCTGCGACTGCCCGGTCTGCCGCAAGTTTTCCCGCGCTTATATTCACCACCTTTTCAAAGCAGGGGAGATGCTTGCCATGCGCTTGACGGTTATGCACAATCTTTATTTCTACAACAATTTGATGGAACGCATTCGTAACGCGCTCGATGAAGACCGGTTTGAAGCATTTTATCAGGAGTATTCAGAGAAATTTAACAAAAGAATTTAGAAAATCCTTGCAACCACGAATGGCTTTTGTTATAATGTATAAAGTTAATTTGGTGACGGGTGTATTGACCGCTTTGCAGTCGAACGGAGCGCACCATGAAAGAAAGGAAAGAAAACCATGAATTTGAGTGTTTTGACAACGACAGGTGCAGCAGCCGGCGGCAACATGTCCAGCATGCTGATCATGCTCCTTGTTTACGGTGCGATCATCGCGGCTATGTACTTCATCTTCTTCCGCCCGCAGAACAAGAAGAAGAAGAAGGAAGCGGAAATGCGCAAGAACGCACAGGTCGGCGACGAGATCACGACCATCGGCGGTATTTGCGGCAGAATCATCGCTGTAAAGGATGAGACCGACAGCGTTATCATCGAGACCGGCAGCGACCGTGCAAGACTGCGCATCAAGCGTTGGGCGATCGGCAGCGTCGATACCATCCACGAGGAAGACGCGTAAGTTTCACTCTGTTTAAAAGCGAATAGTTTTGAGCCCCTTGGAATAAGTATGAAACAAAACTTATTTCAAGGGGCTTTTTCTATGCTGAATTTTAAGAAGCTGTTTTTGGGTCTCCTGTTTTCTGTGCTGTTTTCGGCTGTGCTGATCGCGGTTTGTGCCTTTATGATTTTAAAGCTCGGCTTTTTGCCGTCCGAGCCTATACTCGGTACGGCTGCGGCGGCGATCGGCGGCGTTTCCGTTTTTGCTTCCGCTTTCCTTGCGGCGCGCCTCGCGGGGGAAAAAGGCTTGCTGCACGGCCTTGTGCTTGGCACGCTCTATGCAGTTTTCTATGTTGCGATAAGCGTTATGCTGTATGCAAATATGCGGATTGTACTTCTTGTTATACGGAGCGTAATATTTGTAATATGCAGCGTATGCGGTGGAGTAATGGGCGTGAATAGAGATGAAAAAATCAGATTTTAAGCCATAATTTTGTAGCTGCTAATCAAGAGTATAAGAACGATTTTGCATATTTATTCACAACGGCTTGTAGCAAAGCAGAACTGCATATTCATAAGTTTACATAAGATTATAGACATAAATTTGTGCAGATGCAAAAATATTCACGGAAGCTCTTGCAAATTTGGCTAAAAAGTATTATAGTATATAAGACAGAAGTGAGGTGGCGTATCATGAAAAACGGCAAATTGGGCTTTATCGGCATAGGAAACATGGCGTCCGCGATTATTGGCGGTATCTTATCTTCCGGCACTTTCCCGGTCGGAGATATTTATATGTACAATCCGCACGCGGAAAAAATGCAGCGCTTTACAGAATCCGGCTGCGTAGCCTGTACTTCTGCCGAAGAAGTTACCGAGCTTTGTGATACGGTGTTCCTTTGCGTAAAGCCACAGATTTTCCCGGAGGTGCTGCGCGTTATTGCGCCGACCGTTGCGAAGAAGAATGCTGACGATGTTGTCATCGTTTCAATCGCTGCGGGCGTAACGTTTAAGAATTTGCAGGACGCGCTCGGCGCAGACCGCCGCTACGTGCGTGCCATGCCGAACACGCCGCTGCTGCTCGGTGAGGGCGCTACGGCGCTGTGCCGGACAAGCAATGTGCCGGAAGAAGACTTTGCGCGCGTGCGTTCCGCTTTCTCCTGCTGCGGTGTCACGCAGGAGATTGACGAAGCGCAGATGAATGCGGTGATTGCGGTCAGTGGCAGCTCGCCTGCGTATTTGTATCTGCTTGCAAAGCTCACTTGTGATTATGCAGCGCAGCAGGGCATTGACCCGAAGACCGCGCTTACACTGTTCTGCCAGACCATGAAAGGCAGCGCCGATATGCTTTTAAACAGCGGCAAAGACCCACAGGCGCTTATGGATATGGTCACGTCAAAGGGCGGCACAACATTTGCTTTGCTGAATGTCTTGAAAGAACAGGGCTTTAATGAGGCGATGATCAGCTCGTTTGAAGCCTGCACGCACCGCGCCGAAGAACTTTCCATGTGAGTGTGCAAGGCATAACACGGCGATGCTTCACATATAGATTGACCATCTTTTATAGGTGGTGAACGAAAATGGAAGCAAAGCCGAAATATGCAAAACCACGTAGCCTATCTGTTTTAATGGCTTTGCGCATTTTGTTCCTGCTCGGCTTTTTGTTCGGCTGCTTATTCGCACGGACATCGCAAATAGCTATGGCGCCGGTTTCCGGCTCTGTGTGGTTTAGGGGGCCGTTTGAAACGGGAACGGACTTTCCGTTTGTATTTTCCGCATTTTTATTTGATTCGCTTTTTTACGCATTGCCGATTTTTTTATTTGGCATGACGTTTTTGGGTGTGCTTGTGATTCCCGCTGCGATAATTCTGAAGGGCTTCACGCTTGGCACGTCGCTTACGGCACTGATTCGGCTTGAGGGTATCGGATCGTATTTTCGGCGGTGCTTTGATTATCTGCCGATGACAATGCTGTGCATCACGGTGCTTTTGCTGCTTGCGGCGGAAGCGCTTTGCACGGCAAGGCGCAGCTGTCGGGTGTTTTTCGGAAACGGAGAACCGCTTTCCGTAAAAAACTGCACCGTGCGGTTTTTGCTTGCGTTTGCGGCGCTGGTTTTCATTTCGATTTTATACGGTGCATTGCACTTTTTGATTTTGCAAATTTAGATTAGATTTTAAAGCAAAGGAGGCCGAAATGAATGAACATGGATGAATACTTCGTGCTGTTTCGCGAGTACATGCTCGTGCAGAAACCGAGTTCCGTAAATACGCGGGATTCTTATCTGCGCGATGTTTCGGCTTTCCTGCGCTACTTGGAGGGTGAAAATATAACATCTCCACTCGAAGTGGAAACGGAGACGGTGGAAGCGTATGTGCAGCATTTGCACAGCTTAAACCGCACAAATTCCACGATCTCCCGCAATATTGCCTCTGTGCGTTGCTTTTATAAGTTTCTCATCCTGCGCGGGGATATGCAGGTGAACCCGGCGAAATCCGTAAAGCTTGAAAAAGAGCCGAAAAAGCTGCCGCAGACGCTGACAAGCGAGGAGATAGACCTGCTGCTTTCCCAGCCGAATGTCACGGAAGCTAAGGGCTGCCGCGATAAAGCGATGCTGGAGCTTCTTTATGCCACCGGTATTCGCGTCAGTGAGCTCATCAACCTCAACGTGCAGGATATCAACCTGCGCACGGGAAAGCTGTTCTGCCGCGGCACCAAGGGCGTGCGCACCATTCCGATTTATGCGAAAGCGGTCGTTGCTGTGTCCGATTATCTTTACCGCATGCGCGATTTGATCGTGGACCCGGACAACAGCGGAGACGCGCTGTTTGTCAATCTGAACGGCTCGCGTTTGACGCGTCAGGGTTTCTGGAAAATTATCAAGGCGTATACGGCGGAGGCCGGCATTACGAAGGAGATTACGCCACACACGCTGCGTCATTCGTTTGCCATGCACCTTTTGCAGGGTGGTGCTTCCGTAAAAGACATTCAAACCATGATGGGACATGCAGATATTTCGTCCACACAGGTATATGTTCATTTATTAGACCTTGATAATCACGTGAAAAGCGTGTATAATGAGTGTCATCCTCGTGCAAAAACGAGTTAATCTAATTCTGGAGTTGATTTTGTGGCATTTTTAGGACTTTTCGGTAATTATGATAAGCCGGGTCCGGGCGTTGACAAAGATGAACCGAAAAAGGCAGCGCCGGTACGTTTTTTTGAGATCTTGTGGCGAAAGCTGTCTAAACTGGTGCAGTTGAATCTGACATTTATGATCCCATTTATTGTGGTCATCGCGTTGATGGTGGGCGTATTTCTTTTACCGGTTCCGCATTTTCTTTATGCAACGTCGTTCTTCGGTGTGCTTGACCTGTACATTCTGTATGCGGTTACACTGCCGCTCATCCTGCTTTCGCCGTTCACATGCGGCTTAGCATATGTAACGCGAAACTTCGCAAGGGAAGAGCATGCGTTCGTTTGGTCGGATTTCTGGGACGCTGTGAAAAACAACTGGAAGCCGGCACTTTTGAACGGCGTGATCGTGTATCTCGCATATGTAATCTTGAGCTTCTCAATCTTCTTTTATTCCACACGTGTATCGGACAACTGGATGTTTATGATTCCGCTTGCAGTTTGCTGCATCCTGTCGATTCTAATGCTGTTTGCGCAGTATTACATTCCGGTTATGATCGTCACGTTTGACTTGAAGCTGCGCCACATTTACAGAAACGCGTTTATTTTCTCTATTATGGGTCTGTTGCGCAACCTGATGATTACGGCAATCCTTGCGGGTTTATTCATTGCGTTTTTGTTCTGCCCGGCGGCATTTGCAGTGATCCCGCTGCTGCTCGTAATCATTTTCCTGTGTGCGTTCATCAGCTATCTGACGAGCTTTGCGACGTATTCGTTGCTCGATACGTACCTGATCCAGCCGTTCTACAAAAAGGAAGCGGAAGCGAAGGACGCTGAAATTCGCGTAGCCAAAGACGGCGATACGTTCAATTTCGACAATGATGAGTTGGACGACGATGACGACGATAAGCCGCAGTATGTGTACGTGAACGGCCGCTTGATCGACCGTAAGATCATGGAGCAGGAATCTCTGTTCTCGGATAAAACGGATACTTCCGATCATTTACAGTAATTTAAAACAAACATAAAAGCCTCTATCGAACTGAAATCGATAGAGGCTTTCATTTTGCTCAATTTCAATTATTTCTCATTCTTATCAGTCTTTTCACGCATTTTGGAAAGTGGGTTGGCGTTTACGGCTTCCTCCATTTGCTTGCTGGAGGTGTGCGTGTAGATCTCTGTAGTGCCGAGATTTTCGTGGCCCAGAATATCCTGCAAAACGCGAATATCTACGTTGCCGTATTGGTACATCAGCGTCGCCGCCGTGTGCCGCAGCTTGTGTACGGAGTATCCCGCGCCGCCAAGACCGATTTTCGTGAGGTATTTATTGACCATGGCCTGTACGGTCTTAGGACTGATGCGTGTGCCGCGGTTGCTGATGAACAGCGCGTTTTTATCCTTCACGTCGTCCTTTGGGCGCACACGCACGTAGCCATCGATAGAAGCTAAGCATGCGTCATTTAAGTATACGATGCGTTCTTTGCTGCCTTTACCGACGATGCGCAGGGTGGAGTTGTTGTGGATCACGTCGCTCATGTTGATGGAAACAAGCTCGGAAAGGCGCATGCCGCAGTTTAAAAACAGCGTCAAAATGCAATAGTCACGCTCTTTATCCGGCCCGTCCACGGCGTTTAAAAGCTCGCGGCTTTGCTCTAACGTGAGGTAGCGGGGAAGGGTTTTGGCTTTTTTCGGCGGGGTCAGATTCTCTGTGGGGTTAGAATCCAAAAGACCCTCGTGCACGGTCAGGTAGTTAAAAAAGCTTTTGAGACTCGAAGATTTTCGCTGACGCGTGGAGCTCATGTTGCTGCGTCCGTCGGCAGCGTAGTTCATGAATTCAAAAATGTCCATCGTCGTGATGGAACGGATAAATTCAAGGTCAATATCGTCGATTGGAATCTCCTCCATGGGCGTATCTTGTGAAACATATCCGCGAAAATGTTTCATGAAACGAAAGAATGTCCGCAGGTCAGAGCAGTATTCGTTTACAGTCTTCGGCGCGCGGCCTTTGATGTTGCGGTAATATAAAGCATATTGCCGCACAATCTCCGGCATTTCAGACAAAATATCCATAACGGGTACACCTCACAAATTTTGAATTTTAAAGCCGCAGCTTGGTGTTCAGCTCCGTTGGCTTCAAAGCTTTCGGGTTTAGCCTAATCGATACTTGAATTTACTCTTGGATCATCATTATAATTCGGAACGAGACGTATAGACATGCCGTGGTACTTAAACAGACAGCTGAATAAACGGAGCCGAGGTTATTAAAAACAATCTAATTGAGAAACGCACGGATTTCCGCAGCCGAGATTTACAAAGAATCAACGCACACAATCACGATTCATAATGAATGCGTTTATTTAAGCAAGTTGCAATCGCAAAACATTGAGTTTGGCTGAAAAAGGATGATCTCGCAGGTTTTACGAAAATCCGCTTGAAAAGCCAGCTATTCGTAAAATGCTGCTCCCCCAAAATTATACAAAATATCTATTTTGTATAATTTGAGATTTTTTAGATTCAAGCCCCTTTGTATGCTTCCGTGTGAATCTGTTTTGAAATGTGCGTGTTTGGGTGCTTGTACATGAATACACAAGCGTTTAGTGTATTATCAACAACGGAAACTTCGTGGGAGGCTTTTTAAACACAAAATTAGGAATTAAACGTCAAGCTCCATCAGCGGTAAAATGCCGCCGATATCGATCATCTGGTTTTGTGTCAGCTCAATGTACTGTACGCAGTGCTTTTCGAGAAACGCACGAATCTCCGCCGCGCACTCTAAAGAATCGAGCTTGCCTGTGAACGCCACCACATTTTTGTCGATCAAGCCACAGCAGCCGCCTAAGAAGCCGTAATCGTAGCCATCCAGAAAAACGTTTTCTTCGTGCACAAGCAGCACGTCGATGCCTAAAAACTGTGCCAGTGCACGAATGCCGAGATCCATCGTGATGATCGCGTCTTTCGCCACAACAGCCGTCGCACAGCGCGTGTAGCCTTGGTTGACATGCCTCATTTTAAGGCCGGCGTCTTCCAGACAGGTGTAAATGTTCGGATCCATAACACCGAGGTTTGCAAGCACCGTGCCGTTCAGGTTTAACATGTTGCAAAGAACATCTTTCGGATATTTCGGCTCCGGAGTCATGGCAGTCTCCGCTACCTGATAGCCGATATCCGTAAGCTGCTTTTTGAGTGCCTCTTCTCCGCGCAGAACAAACGTGCGTCCTTTATCCAAATGAAACATCTGCATATCTGCATGGTACGCGATCGGATCCGGCAGACGCGTGTCAAACTCCGTTGTGACGCACCGAATACCATGCGCCTTTAAAGCTTCCAAAATCTCCGGATATGCGCCGGAGACCGCCGCTGTCGTGACCTTGCTTTCCGGCAGATTCGGCTTTTCAACAAATCGTTCTTTTACTGCACACATGCGTCAAACGCCTCCCTCACGTTGTGGACGCCGATGAGCTCCACCCCGCTGAATCTTTTTGAATCTATGCTCTTCATGCTGTGGTACGGCAGTACGCAGCGCGTGAATCCCAGTCGATATGCTTCCGAAACGCGGGACTCGATATGACTGACCGACCGCAGCTCGCCTGCAAGACCAATCTCGCCGAACACGACGGTATCATCGCGGATTGGCGTGTCTTTCAGGCTTGATACGAGTGCCATTGCAACGGCCAGATCGACCGCCGGCTCATCGATACGCAGGCCGCCGACGACGTTCAAATACGCGTCTAAATTGGAAAAATAGAAACCTGCACGCTTTTCCAGAACGGCCAAAATCAGCGCCATACGCGCATAATCAAAGCCCGTGGACATGCGGCGCGGCGTACCGAAGCCGCTTGTCGTTGCAAGGCCTTGAATCTCCGCGAGCAGCGGACGTGTACCCTCCATTACGGCGGTTACGCATGTGCCGGAAGCGTTCGTCGGGCGGCCGGAAAGCATTGCCTGCGAGGGGTTTTCGATTTGCCGCAGCCCCGCTTCCCCCATATCGAATACGCCAATCTCGTTTGTGGAGCCATAGCGGTTTTTTACGGCGCGCAGAATGCGGTACGTCATCTGGCGGTCGCCCTCGAAGTACAGCACGGCGTCCACAATGTGCTCCAACACCTTTGGACCCGCGATGGCGCCGTCTTTGTTGACGTGACCAACGAGAATCGCCGGGATATCGAGCGACTTGGAGCAGCGCATGATCGCGTTCGTGCATTCGCGCACCTGTGTGACGCTGCCGGGCGACGAATTGAGATCGGTAAAGTTCATCGTTTGGATGGAGTCGATCATTACGATATCCGGTTTTTCGGTGCGAATGTGCTCCACCACGAGCTGCACGTCCGTTTCCGCCAAAATGCGCAGGTTGGGACTGGAAACACCGAGACGCCCTGCGCGCAGCTTGATCTGCCGTGCAGATTCTTCGCCGGAAACATATAAAATACGCAGCTTTTGCCCGAGGTATTCGCAGATCTGCAAAAGAATGGTTGATTTGCCGATACCCGGGTCGCCGCTGATGAGCACGAGCGAGCCTTTTACAAGGCCGCCGCCAAGCACGCGGTCAAGCTCCGAAAGTCCGGTGTGATAACGATGCTCGTCCTCCGTATCGATCTCTGAAATTGCAAGCGGGCGCGTCAGCAGCGTAGAAGCTGAAGAAGAATACCCGGAAGCGGCGGATTTTGCGGAAACAGCCGTTTTGACGGATTCCTCCATGGTGTTCCACTCGCCGCAATCCGGGCACTTTCCTGCCCACTTTGCGGATTCAAACCCGCAGTTTGAGCAGATGTAGACGATTTTATTTTTAGCCGCCATAATGCGCACCGCCCTTATTTTGTATAATTCTAAGCCTATTTTACCACGGAACAGATGTTTTGTAAAGAGTTATTCCGCTTTGCAAAAGGCGATAATGCCATCCGCGATAGCCGCCGCCAATTTCTTTTGGTAGTTCTCGTCGCACAGCTTTTCAGCTTCTTCCGGGTTTGAGAGGAACCCGCATTCTGCAAACACGGCGGGTACGTCTACATGGCTCAAAATATACACGCGGCTTTCTGCCTGCTTGCAGGCACGCGTGTTATCCGGCTGCACCTGCTCGATGACCGCACGGCGGATGGTTTCGGCAAGGTCGGCGCTTCTAGCATTATTTGCTGAGTAAAACATCTGTGCGCCGCTGTATTGACTTTGCTCAAAAAAGTTTTGATGGATGCTCACGAAAATACAGTTCTCAGTTTCGTTTACGATCTGTGTGCGGTATAAAATATCAGACCGCTTTCGTTCGTTTAATGTGCTCAGCGTGGTATCGCCGACGGCGGTGTCCACTTCGCGAATCATTTTCACGGGGTAGCCCGCAGCTTCGAGCTTCTCTCGCACAAACAGCGCAATGGCAAGGTTTACCGTTTTCTCTTCCACACCGTTTACGCCTACGGCCCCGCCGTCTTCCCCACCGTGCCCTGCATCCAGAACGATCACGGGGCGGTTTTCGGTCTGTGCTGCGGCCACAGATACCGCATGTACCGCACCCAAAACAGAGCACACAAAAAATGTCAGAGCACCGAGGAAAAACACCACAGGAATATACGCGATTTTAAAAGACAAATACCGTTTCAAGCCGCATCACCCATAGATTTTTATGCATTGAAGCTGCCGGAAATACCCTATAAAAAGCAAAAAGCTGCCCGCCGAAGCGAACAGCTTTTTTAGCTTTTATGAAATTACTTGAAGAACAGCGGGAGCGGCTCCAGATAGATGATATCCGTACGATCCTTTGCATCGCCCTCGGCGAGCACAGCCGCCTTGCCGACGACGTTACCGCCGATCTCATGCACGAGATCTTCCAACGCGCTCAGCGATTCACCGGTGCTGATGACGTCGTCTACGATGAGAATACGCTTACCCTTCAGCATTGCGCAGTCTTCTTCGGAGAGGTACAGCGTCTGGATGTGGTCTGTCGTGATGGATTTCACCTCGACCTTGATCGGGTTCGTCATGTACGCCTTGATGCCCTTACGTGCAACAACGTACTGACGGCAGCCGATGCGCGCCATCTCGTAAGCCAGCGGAATGCCCTTAGACTCCGCCGTGATGATGATGTCGTGCTCCGGGCACTTTTCCATCAGCGCTTTTGCGGCCTTCTCGGTGATCTCTACATCGCCGAACATAACAAAACCGGCAATATCCAGCGTATCGCTGATCGGGCAGATCGGCAGCTCGCGTTCGCAGCCGGCGATCGTCATTTTATAAACTTCACCCATTGTAAAAACCTACCTTCAAAAATTATCGATTTTCGTCATATGCGGGGAATCAGCCCGGAGGCCACGCCATAGAGCGTCCGCCGAGCAGGTGGAAATGCAGGTGCTTTACGGTCTGTCCGCCGTCTTCGCCGCAGTTGTTGACGATGCGATAGCCGTTCGTGAGACCTTCTGCCGCCGCAATCTTCTTTGCGACCGTGAAGATATGTGCGACGATCTGCGCGTTTTCTTCCGTAAGGTCATCTGCGGAAGCGATGTGCTCCTTTGGAATCATCAGAATGTGCACCGGCGCCTGCGGGTCGAGGTCGCGGAATGCGAGCATTTTGTCGTCTTCGTAGACCTTCGTGCTCGGAATCTCGCCGTTGGCAATCTTGCAGAAAATGCAGTCCATTTGCCTTTCTCCTTTCTTGAGATTTTATATAGAACGTATAGAGAGAACTTAGATCTGTTCGCTGAGGATCTTTTCAACAGCTGCAAGGGCTTCGTCAATCTTCGTCTGGTCCTTGACGCCTGCCATAGCGAAGTCCGGTTTACCGCCGCCGTTGCCGCCGGTGAGCTGTGCAACTGCCTTTACAAGCACGCCGGCTTTGACGCCCTTTGCCTGTGCCGCTTTCGTTGCGGTCGCTGCAAGCGTTGCCTTTCCGTCCAGAACGCCTGCGAGCACGGCTACAATGGCCGTATCGCTCTTTTCGTCGCGGATCTTATCGCACATGGTGCGCAGTGCGTCGCTGCCTGTGCCGGAGAGCATCGCCGTAACGATCTTGACACCCTTAACTTCCACGGCGTTATCCAGAATGGAGCCGAGGTTCATGGATGCAATCTTGGAGCGCATGGATTCGATCTCTCTGTCCTTCTCCTTGAGGTCGGCGTTGACCTGTGCAGCTTTTGCCGGGAGGTCGGACGGGTTATTGACTTTCATCGCAACAGCGGTATCCTTGAGCAGCGTGTTCGTTGCGTAGATCATCTTAATGACGTTGAGACCTGTGACCGCTTCGATACGGCGCACACCGGCTGCAACGGAGGATTCGCTGACGAGCTTGAAGAGGCCGAGCTTAGCGGTGGAATCAATATGCGTGCCGCCGCAGAATTCCTTAGAGAATTCGCCTACCGTTACAACGCGCACGACGTCGCCGTATTTTTCGCCGAACAACGCCATAGCACCGAGCTTCTTTGCTTCTTCGATCGGCATTTCGCGGCACTCAACCTTGATGTCTTCGAGGATCTTCTTGTTGACGAGGTTCTCAACCGCGAGCAGCTCTTCGTCCGTCAGGGCGGAGAAGTGCGTGAAGTCGAAACGAACGGCATTCTCGTTGACGAGCTGACCGGCCTGCTCAACATGGTCGCCGAGCACGGAGCGCAGTGCAGCCTGCAGGAGGTGAGCTGCCGTGTGGTTGCGCATGATCGCTCTGCGTCTCTCAACATCTACAACAGCCTCAACGGTGTCGCCTTCGCGGAGGAAGCCTTCCTCCACAACAGCCTTGTGGATAAACACACCCGCTGCATTCTTCGTGGTATCCAGAACGCGGATGGTGCAGGAATCGTTCGTGATGACGCCGGTATCGCCGACCTGGCCGCCGCTTTCCGCATAGAAAGAGGTGCGGTCGAGTGTGAACACGATGTCGTCGCCGGTCTCGGCAGCTTCAATGCGTGCGCCATCCTTCACGATAGCCGTGACCTTTGCGGTTGCCTTCATATCGGTGTAGCCGACAAATTCGGTCTTTGCAATGTCGTCAAGCACAGCGGAGTCGCCTGCCCATGCGTCTGCACCGGCATTCTTGCGGCTTGCACGAGCCGTCTCACGCTGCTGGAGTACCAGTGCGCGGAAGCGGTCTTCGTCAACGCTCATGCCTTTTTCGGAAAGGATTTCCTTGGTCAGGTCAATCGGGAAGCCGAACGTATCGCTGAGCAGGAACGCGTCTTCGCCGGAAAGCACCTTTGCATCGGTGCGGTCGATGATGTCGTTGAGCAGCGCGAAGCCCTTATCAATGGTCTTATAGAAGTTTTCTTCCTCAAACGCGATGACCTTTTTGATCATAGCACTCTTTTCACGCAGCTCCGGGTAAGCGCATTCGTTTTCGTGAATGACAGTATCTACAACGTCCGCGAGGAACGGGTGGTTGATGCCGAGAAGTCTGCCATGGCGTGCCGCGCGGCGGAGCAGACGGCGGAGCACATAGCCGCGGCCTTCGTTGGACGGCATAACACCATCGCTGATCATAAACGTCGTGCTGCGGATGTGGTCCGTAATGACGCGCAGAGAAACATCGGACTTTTCGTCCGCACCGTACTGCACATTTGCAATGCGGGAGATATGCTTCATGATGTTCTGCACGGTATCGACAAGGAACAGGTTGTCCACGCCTTGCATCACACATGCCAAACGTTCAAGACCCATGCCGGTATCGATGTTCGGATGGTCAAGCGGCGTGTAGTTGTTGTTGCCGTCGTTCTCAAACTGCGTGAAAACGAGGTTCCAAACCTCAACGTAACGGTCGCAGTCGCAACCCACGCCGCAGGTGGGCTTGCCGCAGCCGTACTTTTCGCCGCGGTCAAAATAAATTTCGGAACACGGACCGCACGGACCGGAGCCATGCTCCCAGAAGTTATCTTCTCTGCCAAGGCGTACCATATGCGACGGGTCTACGCCGTTTTGCTTTGTCCAGATGTCAAACGCTTCATCGTCGTCCTGATAAATGGAGATATAAAGCCTATCTGCCGGCATCTCGAGAACTTTTGTAAAGAACTCCCAAGCCCAGGCGGTCGCTTCCTTTTTGAAGTAATCGCCAAAGGAGAAGTTGCCAAGCATCTCGAAGAATGTACCGTGGCGTGCCGTGATGCCCACGCGCTCGATATCCGGGGTACGGATGCACTTCTGGCAGGTGGTAACGCGCTTTCTCGGCGGGGTCACTTCACCCGTAAAATACTTTTTCATCGGGGCCATGCCGGAGTTGATCAGAAGAAGGCTATTGTCATCCTTCGGAATCAGCGGGAAGCTCGGCAGGCGCAGATGTCCCTTAGACTCAAAGAAAGAAAGATACTTTTCTCTGAGATCATTTAATCCTGTCCACTGCATTGTATTCACCATTCCTTCTATAATTTGCAGATAGAATAATATAAAAAGCCTAAGCTCAGTCTAAAACATAAGCCTCAAGCAGCTTTAACGTATTTTTGACGCCTTCAATGTGGGAGCGCTCGTAGCCGTGTGAAGCGTAAACGCCTGCGCCGATGAGACCGTGACGCACGTCCCAGCCGGAACGCAGCGATGCCTCTACGTCGGAGCCGTAGTGCGGATAAACGTCCACGGCATACTTTGCACCGACGGACTTCGCCGCTTCCACAAGCGCGGTTGTCACGGCATAATTGTACGGGCCGCCGGAATCCTTCGCGCAGATGGAAACTTCGCGCTCCGTGCAGGTGAGCCCGTCGCCCACGCAGCCCATGTCTACGCTGATGAGCTCTTCGGCATCGTTCGGCACGGAAGCGGAAGCACCGTGTCCGACCTCCTCATACACCGTAAAGTGCAGATAGACCTTTCGCTTCAAAGTGCGGTTGTTGTCTTTGATCTCCTTTGCGAGCGCAAGCAGCATGGCGGCGCTGAGCTTATCATCGAGGAAACGGCTCTTGATATAGCCGCTTTCCGTGATGACGGTGCGCGGGTCAAAGCAGACGAAATCGCCCGCTTCAATGCCAAGTGCGCGCACATCATCGGCGGATTTTACCGGCTCGTCGAGCACGACCTCGGTCGTTTCAAATGTGCGCAGCTTTTCACCGTAGGAGCCGTTCACGTGGATCGACGCATTGCAAAGCTGCAAGGTGCCGCTGTAAACGCCGGAGAAGCGCGAGTAAATGCGGCAGTTCTCCGCTTCGCAGTTTTCGGCGCGCAGGCCGCCGATCGGCGTGATCGTGATGCGGCCGTTCGGCTTGATTGTGGAAATCATGCCGCCGAGCGTGTCTACGTGTGCCATCAGCACAAGCGGGCTGCCCTCGCCGCCGAGGCAGCAGAAAACGCCGCCCTTTCTTGTTTTTTCCGGAGCGTAGCCGAGTGCTGTCAGTTCACCGATAAGATAGTCCGCCGCTTTATCCGTAAAGCCGGACGGAGAATCGATGGAAAGCAGGGCTTTGAGCTCAGAAAGGCAATAGTCCATATTCATGTTTTGCCACTCCTTACAAAAAAATAAGAACTGTCCTCCGCAATGGGACGGACAGTTCCGTGGTACCACCCAAATTGTGCATAAAGCTTTTCTTCATACACCACTTTGAACTCCTTAACGCGGAAAACGGCACAGCTCATCACTGTGCGGCAGTCATACGGGTTGGCCTGTACATGGTGTTTTCCGAGGATCTTCCAGCCTGTGGATCCGCTCTCTGTTCGGTACAGCTATGTGCATTTGCCCGTGCCTTTTGCTATAAAACAAATTAAAATCTAAAATCACCAGCGGCTCATGTTTCGTTTGTGCTTTTCGAGATATACGTTCTCGACTTCATTCGGCGTGATGCCGTAGCACAGCAGAACATCGTTTAAATACATGAGCACATCACACACTTCTTCCGTGAAGTGGTGTCTGGTCTCGGGGTCGTTCAAAATCGCATCGTCACCCTTTTTCTTGATGATGTCGGCAACTTCACCGGCTTCAATCATCATCCAAAGGAGCTTATCGCGACCGATTTTTGGAGAAAGGCCTCCCCACTTTTCGAGATATTTAGCTTGCAGTTCTTTTTGAATCTGCTGCATATCTTCAAGATTCAGGCTTGCCATATCTCCACCCCTCATACGTATCTTATTATAATGCTTTTTTACCGGCTTGTCAATTAAAATCGACAAGTGCTTCGCCGATTTTACGGAAAGCCTGCGGTACATGCATTTCGCCGGCAGTTTCTTCCAACACGACGAGGGTATAAAGCGGCTCTTCCTGTGCATTGCAGATGTAGCCTGCATACCAATAATTCTCGATTTCTTCCCCGTTTTCGTCATATACACCTGTCTGCGCCGTGCCGGTCTTGATGCCGGAAACACAGCTTTGCGGCGCGCCGATCCGTGCTGTACCGAACCGTGCTGTGCTTTCCATATAGGCACGTAAGCGTGCGGCGGTCGTCGGCTCCATGACTTTTTCACCGGTGTTTTCTTCGGTTTCCTGTACGGATAAATTTGTATCGACCGTGCCGTATACGAGCCGCGGCGTCATATAAATGCCGTCAGCGGCGATGGCGTTTACGGCAGCGGCCAAATTCAGCGGTGAGACAGTCGTTTCACCCTGGCCGAACGAAAACAGCGCCAGCGCACGGGCGTTTTTAAGGGCTTGCGCGTTCGAAAGCGAGCCTGCGGCCGTTTCTAAATTGTCTGCAAGCGAAACAGATGTACCAAAACCGAGCTTTTCCGCCATACTTAAAATCTTTTCCGCGCCGAGCTTCTGCGCGAGCTGTATGAAATACCCGTTGCACGAGCTGCGCAACGCCGTGTGGAGATTCACTTCCCCATGTGCTTTGCCGCCGTAGCAAGTGATCGTGAGGCCGTCAACAACAATGCTTCCGGTGCAGGTATACACCTCCT
The DNA here is from genome assembly GCF_046974225.1 of Hominenteromicrobium sp. Classification (NCBI taxonomy): domain Bacteria; kingdom Bacillati; phylum Bacillota; class Clostridia; order Eubacteriales; family Oscillospiraceae; genus Hominenteromicrobium; species Hominenteromicrobium sp. The sequence goes on from NZ_JBKWAE010000006.1 coordinate 42,317, forward strand.
TGTAATCGATGCCGTATTCGAGCGCCGAGGCGGCGCAGATGAGCTTAAAGACCGAACCGGGCGTATACGCGCACAGGGCACGGTTTACAAATGGTGCATCTTCATTTTCCATGCACGCAGCAAGGTTGTTCGGGTCTACGGCCGGGAAGCTTGCGGAAGCCAGAATTTCGCCGGTTTTGCAGTCTAAAATGACGGCGGCACCTTTTTCAATTTCCGCGCAGGCATTTTCCACACACTGCTGTATGCGCTTATCCAGCGTCAGCATCACGCCGCCGTCCGCAAAGCGGTATGTGTTTTCCACGTGCATTGTTTCGCCGGAGATGGCATTGCCGAGCGCATCAATGGCGAAGGTAACGTCGATTTCTCCGTGGTTTTCCGCAAGCAGTGCGTCGAAGCTTTTTTCCACACCGTCCGCGCCGTTATAGTCGCTGTCGAGATACCCGAGCAGATTTGCCGCCGGTTGCGGGTTTGCATACCGTTTTGTGACGGAAAATGTCTGAATGCCGTCATCGCTGACGGGTGTTGTGACTTCGATCAGAAACGGCTTTCCGCTTTCAAGCGCCGTGCGCAGGACTTCGCGTTTTTCTTCCGGTACAGCGCGGTTTAATTTGGCAAGCGTTTCCCGTGAGGGGATTACCGCAGCGACATAAACACGCTCGGCGTTTGTGAGCGGCTGCAAATTGCGGTCGTAGATCGTGCCGCGCGCCTTGGCGGCCGTTAAGGTATATAAACTCTGCCGCCCGGCGGCTTCCGTATAGCTTGTGCCGCCGAAAGCGGCGGTCACGGTGCCGAGCAGTGCGATGACGAGAAAGAACATCACAAACGCATACGTTGCGATGATCCTGCGTGTAGACATAAAAACACCTCCGTATAGGAAGAGTATGGGTCCTAAACGGAGGTGTTATTCAGCCGCGCTTCACTCTTAGAAACGCGCTCTCTTTGATTTTTCGGTCGGTCTTGAGGTAGACCGTCATCGTCGCGTGCGGTGCGGATTCGATTGGCTCCATATCCTCGTTGTAGATTTCACTAAGTGTGAGGTCATACGGCACTTCGCCCGGCTCCAGTACGCTGACAGTCTCGCCGCGGAAGAAGCGGTTGCGCTGTGAAAGGCGCACCATGCCGTTTTCTTCGCCGGCGCACACGGCCGCAACATCCCAGCCGCGGATGTATCCGCCGCTGTTTACGGTCTGCCCCGGCTCGTGACCGTTGTAAAACCCGGTGCTGTACGCGCGATGGCTGATCTTTTCTGTTTCGTCCACGACCCACTGCGGAAGCGGCTTACCGTTCATAACGGCATCGATGCCGTGGCGGTACGCATTCGTCACGCAGGCAACGTAATACGCGGACTTTGCGCGGCCCTCAATTTTGAGGCTCGAAATGCCGCATTCGATGAGCTGCGGAATGTGCTCGATCATGCACATATCGCGGGAATTGAAGACGTACGTCGATTTCTGATCCTGTTCGATCGTGAACACCTGATCCGGACGCGTGCGTTCTATGAGGTAATAATCCCAGCGGCACGGCTGCGCGCAATCGCCGTGGTTTGCGTCTCTGCCGGTCATGTAGTTTGAAAGTAGGCAGCGGCCTGAGAACGAAACGCACATCGCACCGTGCACAAATGCTTCGATTTCGAGCGCCTTCGGCGTTTTCGCGCGGATCTCCGCGATTTCTTCAAACGAGAGCTCGCGTGCCAGCACGACGCGCTCTGCGCCCATGTTATAAAACGCGTTTGCGGTCTCATAGTTCACAACGCCGGCCTGCGTGGAAATGTGTATCGCGACATTCGGCGCGTATTTTTTTGCCATGGACATCACGCCGAGGTCGGTCATGATGAACGCGTCTACACCGATTGTCTGGCAAAACTCGAGAAACGCCGGCAGCGCGGCAAGTTCTGCGTTATGCGGCAGAATATTACAGGTGACATAGACCTTCACGCCCTGCGCGTGGCAGTATTTTACAGCTTCTTCAAGCTCCTCGTTTGTAAAATTGGAAGGCGCAGAGCGCATGCCGAAGGATTTACCGGCAAGATACACCGCGTCCGCACCGTAGCGCACGGCGGAAATAAGGCGCTCCATATCGCCGACCGGCGCCAGAAGCTCCGGCGCGTTATATCGTTTTTGTTCCATGAAATTCATTCCTTTACTGCATTTGTGCCTTCCCGGACAAAATTCGCCGGAAAGGCACAGGTAGCTTTGTTATCGTAAATGTTGTGTCGGTTACAGCAGACCGGCTTCCGCCATGTTCATCAAATGATCATCCATCGTGGAAGCGTAGTAAGCCTTACCATTGCTGTCATGACAGAAATAATAGGCATTACGACAATCATCACTGGTTGATGGATAGATTGCCGCCATAATGGCATCAAGACCCGGGTTGCAGATCGGGCCTGCCGGCAGGCCGTTGTTGTCATACGTGGAGTACGAGCTTACAAAGCCCTCCGGCGCGTCATTTGCCGTTTTGTACGGATAATAAACTGTGGAGTCGCAGTCCAGCGTGTAGATGTCATGCTCTGCGCCGCTTTCCAGTCGGTTGTGCAAAACAGCGGAAACTTTATACATATCTTTTGTATCTGCAGCCTCTGCCTGAATGATGGAAGCGAGCGTGATGATCTGATCCGTGGTATAGCCGGATTTCGCAATGTCATCGCGCATTTCGTCGGTGAGCTTATTTTCAAAGTTATTGAGGAAGCGGTCAAGGATCGATTCTACCGTATCGTTTTCAAAGAACTGGTACGTATCCGGGAACAGATAGCCCTCGAGCTTATAGTAGCGGTCACTTGTGTTCGTGATGGCTGCAACATCCGAGTAGCTGTCGTAATTCGAAGAGTTGCAAGCTTCAAGGATCTCGTCTGCAGTGTGCAGGCCGTTTTCTTCCAGCAAAGCGGCAAGCTGCTGCACCGTGATGCCCTCACGGAACATGACGGTGATCTCTTCGCCGAGATCCGGACCGGACTGTAAGGTATTGACAAGCTGCTTATAATCGTAGTTTGTTTTGATCGTATACGTGCCGGGTTCAAAATACTCCATTTCCGTGGTGAATTTGCAGAAAAGGGAGAAAAACTCCGGTTTATCGATCGCGTGGCTCTTGTAAAGAATGTCTGTCAGCTGCTCCTGCGTCACGTTTTCGGGAATCGTGACCTCCACTTCGGAATCCATGCGGTCTACACCAAGAAAATCGTTGGAGCCGCCAATCAGGTACGAAGCAAGGGTCAGAGAGACCAGAATAACCATGGCAAGCCACGTGAACGCGAAAATGCGCTTGTTTTTTCTGGCCTTTACACGGTTTCTTTTCTTGTGCTCCTTCGCTTCCTTTTTCTGATTGCGTTCCGCGCGGGCGGAGCGTGCACCGGCAGAGCTTTCTTCCACACGCTGTGGTGCGCGGCTGCCAGCATAGCCCTGCAAGTCCTCCAGTTCGTCTGTGTGATTGAGCTGATCTTCGGAAAGATTCAGCTTGAATTCGCGCGAATTCTGGCTGCGCGGTGTCGCGTCCTTCGGGGCATAGCGCCTGCCGTTATCACTCATATTTTCATTCCATCCTTTCTTCATCTGCCGTCAAAACGAGCCGCTTGTCGGTCAAAATACCGTCCATGCGCACATCGTGCGGCTGCGTCGGCACTTGCGGCACGAGCTGAAAATCGTAGCATAGACCGAGCTTTAAAACCGGGTGCTGCGCAAAAAACGTATCGTAGTACCCTTTGCCGTACCCGAGCCGTGCGCCGTTCGCTGAAAACGCCAGTCCCGGCACAAGGCACAGCGCACTTGCTTCATCTTGATAAACCTCTGCTTCTTTCGGCTCCAAAATGCCGTAAGCGCCCGGCGAAAGATCGCGTAAAGCCGAGATGCGGTAAAACACCATGCGGTTCGTGTTTGGTACGCATTTCGGTACGTAAAGCGCTTTGCCGTCTGCAAGTACACGATCGAGAATTCTGAGCGTATCCGCTTCCGTGCCGAAGCTTACGTAGCTCAAAACGCACGATGCCTTTTGGTACACCGAAAGTGCCATGAGCCGCTGCAAAAGGCAGTTATCCCGTGTAGCACGATCCGTGCAGGCTTTGCGTGCCGCACACATTTTTCGGCGCAGTGCGTTTTTTTCGGTTGTATCGGTCATCAATCCGTGCACTGAATGCCGTCGTGGATCTTCTTTTCAACGTCCTTGCCGACCATGAGACCAGCAAGCGTCAAGCCAAACTGCACGGCAACGCCCATGCCTTTTGCCGTGACGATCTTGCCGTCTACGCAGACCGGCTTTTCGGAGATTGTGGCGCCCTTTAATTCGCCTTCAAAGCCCGGGAAGCAGATGGCTTCCTTACCGTTCAGGAGGCCGAGATGGCCGAGAACGCTCGGTGCAGCGCAGATTGCCGCAAGGTAAATGTCGTTCTTTGCGCAGTATTCCGCGCAGGTTGTGACGATCGGCGATTTTTCGAGGTTCAGTGTGCCGGGCATGCCGCCGGGCAGGATCATCAGCTCCATATCGTCCGTTGTAACGTCTTTTTCTTCGATGTCAGCTGTTACGGTGATGCCGTGGGAGCCGGTGATTGTTTTGCCGCCGACGCCGACGATCTTTACTTCAAGCTCTGCGCGGCGCAGAATATCCACGGGCGCGAGCGCTTCAATCTCTTCAAATCCGTTTGCAAGAAATACATAGATCATAATAAATCCTCCAGCTTTTCCTTGATCTCGTGATGAATATCTTCAATGCTGCGCAAGGTGTCGCCCTCGGCGCAGTTTAATACGGTCCAGTTTAAATGCTCTGCGGCGTACAGTGCACAGTCCCTGCAATGTAGCAGATAATGTATGTCGCTTTCGTGAATGTCTTTTTTGGTGGTGTCGCCTGCGTAGCGCTCTGTGAGCAGCCTTTGGGAAATTTTCGGCGGCACATCCAGATAAATCACACGATCCGGCCTCGGCAGCCCGAATTTTTCATATTCCAGGTCTTCAAGCCACGAAACGAACGCTTTCCACTCCGTTTTCGGCAGCTTACTTAATTGATATACAATGTTGGACGTCACGTAGCGGTCGGAGATGATCGGCACACCGCTTGCATAATCGTCTTTCCACTTCATGCGGTAGCTTGCAAAGCGATCCACGGCGTAAAATGCGCTTGCGGCGTAGGCGTTCACGTCTCCCGCCTCTTTTCCGAAATCGCCTTTCAGATACATTTTTACAAGCGACGAAGACGGAGAGTCATAATCCGGGAACGTTACCTGCCGTGCGCGGCCGCGCGATAAGGCGTAATCATACAAAAGCTTTGCCTGCGTGCCTTTGCCGCTGCCGTCCAGACCTTCAATTACAATCAATGCCATAAGTTTCATTTACTGCTTTCTGCGTAAATTTGCCGGCCTTTGCCGACTTTTTGCACCGCAGCGCGGTACATTCCTATTCATTATAGCAAACTGCGGCGAAATATACAACCGAAAAATTTCTTACAATGCGAAAAAACCGAGCAAAGCGGCGGGACAGGCACAATACCCGCCCTTTTTCGTACAATGGCATTGAGAAACCACAAAGGAGGTTTACAAATATGGCTGAAAATGAGCGGACACCCGATTGCGAAAACGGCGCAGCGTTAAAAGAAGCCGTCTGCATAGATGCCATGCGCATTTACGATTCCTGTTCAGAATAGCGAGATACAAGTTATAAGGTAGCTTCCTAAAGGATATGTAAAAAGAGGACCCAATTTAAGTAAACTGAACCCCCTTCTTAGCTGCAAAAATACAATATGAAACTACTTTAAATTTTGTTTAGTCTCGTCATCGTTTGATTTTTCTTGTTGCTGTGGCAAAAGCGAAATTAAAGTTTCTATTCTTTTTATGAATATATCGTCTACATATTGCTCTAATCGAGACTTAGGACGAATAGAAGCTATTTTTGATAGCAACGCATTCAAGCCTATACGCGATTCTTCAGTGCGAAAATCTGAGTGGAGCTTTATCCCCTTCCACATTTCAAAAAATCCATACACAAAAAATCTACGTTCGTTAGAGGGTAAGCTACGATAATATTCAAACACTGCATTAGCCATTTCCCTGCTAAAGGTATTAAATCTCATTGATTCACAGCCTAATAACTTTTTGGAATCATGCGCGTTTAGTGCTTCAATATATTTTCGTTTATTAAATTCATATTTTTGAATGTTCCCATCGGAATAGTCGCGTATAATTTTATATAGGTGATATAGGTGAAATTCTTCTTCAGGTAGTTCTTTAAAATCATAGTCCGCAATGATTGGCGCTGATCTGATGGTTTCATCTTGGCTTTTATTAAGGCGGCTGAAGCACTTATTTATACCATTCTCAAGCTTAATATAATCAATTTCACTCGGGAATTTATAATCGATTTTTTTTGCAAACGAAATATTTCCTATAAGTGTAATATATTCTTCAAGTGATAATAACCCACAGTATGCTTCATTGATATAGGAATCAAAGCCTTCATGAATTGTCTCATCATCCAAGTCCAATAGAAATGTGAATTTAAGTTCATCCTTGGGCGCCATAGGCTTTTCTCGTTCTATTTTTTCCTTAATTGCTTTTTCTAATTCTTCCTGATCCCACTTACTAGACACAGCCCAGACTTTCACGGGATCAAGAAGAAACCTTTCATTAGGATTAGCGCGTGCTAGCTCTCCAAGGTGTGATGATGTTTCTATTTTTCCTGCTTTAACGTCTAAAACATACGTTAAAAAAGAAATAAAGGTTTCATCAATTTTTGTCATATAATCAAGCTCTTTGAAGGTTTGATAAACCCTCTCAAAATCTTGAATTGCACATTTTAGGCTACGTAAATTTTTGATTTCATTTTTATTAAACACGTTGCAAATCCGGTTGCGATTTTTGTTTAAAAATTCTTTATACTCTGTTGACTGCGCCTTATATGCCCCAACTATTCCTTTAATTATTTGGTCGTACTCAGGCTCGTAATGAATTGTTCGCGTGATGAGTTTTTCTTTAATATCTTTATATGGTAGGGTTTGCTCTTCAGCTTTTTCGGAAGGCTCTATTTTCTCTTCGTCTGCAATAACAATAACCTTAAGTCCTTGGTTTTCACAGTAACTATTGATGCAGCCGAATAGATCAACTGTATTTATGGTGCATCTTTCAAAATCATCAAAAATTAAAACGACCTTTTTATCACCAATTTGGTTTTCAATTTCAAAAAAATCCGTTGGATTTATAGAAAGGACAGCATTTCCTATGTCACCCAATACACCGGTGTCCTTAACGATGTCAACGGCTTTTTTAATAGGATTAGCAATTTTTGAAAACGCAGTACTCTCTCCTGCCCATTTTTGAGAAAGATATAGTGTCTTTACTTTTTTCTGTATGCTTTCGATTGAAGGCTCACCGAACAAGGAAATTCGCAGAAAAACAAATTTCTTTTTCATATCCGAATCTTCGCAGAGCTGATGCTCTATCAAATATGTTTTTCCGCATCCCCATTGACCGGTCAATAATAGCGCACCGAAAGTGTTTTCTTCATCACAATAATATTTTAATTCATCTAGCGTGCCCATAATATATTTCTACCTCCGTTTCAGATCAGCTAAGATATTGTCATTATACTTAGGTCAAATACATAGGTCAATATGCAATTTAGGCTTTACGCTAAAACGCCACAATAACCCTATACCTCTCATCAAGCACTTCGCCGGTATCATCCTGTGCGTCAAGCTGCCAAACGGTACGCGCAGAAAACAAGAACACATGCACGTGGTCGGTATGTACGGCGACGGCATAGACCGCCACGGTCGAAAGCGTTGCGCTCGTTTGCTTATCGTCGTATGAAAGCAAAAGCGTCGCATTGTCGAGGTCATTTTTAAGCGGCGTGTGCCCTACACGTTCAGTCCAACGGTCAAATTTTGTTCTAATCTGCTCTTTTGTCATAGCTACCCCTCTTTTGACATATCATAGCAGATTTTTGCAGGTCTGTTCAAGATTTTCTTGACATTTCTTTGTTGGTTTTATATAATGCTCTTGTAAATCTGTCAAGCGCCCCGCGGTCATCGTTCTTCCGACCCGGGGCGCGGTTTTTATAACAAAAAAGGCGCAGAGCCTGCTCGGAGATTCCGGCAGCCCTGCGCCTTTTGCTTTATGTATTTACTTTTTGACCTTCTTCACCCAGTCCTTCGCGACCCAGCCGCCGGCTTTGAGACGGCCCCAGCCCTTGGCGGAGCCGGGACCGCTGCGCTCCTCAACGATCGTATAGCGCAGCGTGTCCTTGATCTGGCCCTGCACGCCGTAGTTCGTACCGGGACCTTTGCGGATGTTCAGCGGGTCACGGCAGTTTTTGCGGATGAGATAGGGGGTAAACTTGCTCGCAACGGGCGTTTTTGCCGGCTCCATGTAGCTTTTCACCATGTTCAAAAAGCGCTGCCAGCCCTTATCCAGCGTGCGGTGCGGGCAATATTTGCCGTCGAAGTCCTGATGCTTCTTCACGTGCGAAATATCCCATTTGCGCTCGGTAAGCAGCTTTGCGATATACTCTGCGGCGTTCTTCTCGGCTTTATCGAAACGCGTACCGCCTGAAAGCGAATAGCAAATTTCAATGTGGATGCCGTGCGCGTTGCCGTCGCGCTGCCCTGCCGCAAACGCACCTCTGTTCAGTGGGATACCAATGACGATTTCCTTGTCATCGACCGCCGCGTTAAACGACGTAGAGCTGTCGTTGCGAATCATATACGCGACTTCATTTGCGGCGGAAGCATCGTTTGCCGTGTTGTGGACGACAATGTACTTCATGTCCTTAGCGCAGGACTCCACCGGCACTTTCAAATCGTATTTTGCAGAAGATAATAGATTTTCGCGGATCGGTACCATAAGATCACTCCTTCTTCCCATCACTTGCACCCGATTCATCCGCCACGGTGCGACGGAGCCGCCTTAAAATGCGCTGCAAACGCGGAAACCCCGGCACGCCGATGGCCGCAAGATTTTCCATGACGGAAATGAGCTCGTTGATCGTAAGCCACACGGTGACGAGCATGCCGAAAAACAGCTTTACATCGAGCGTGATGCCGGCCCCGATGACTGCACCGCGCAAAAGATAATCCACCGCCGCACCGACTGCGACCATGACCATATAGCAAAGCTTTTTGAGTATCCCCTTAATACCGAACTTGGAATTTAACTCGGCGCGGATATACGCTTTGATCATGCCGGTGATATAATCGAGCAACATCACGCCGAGCAGCACGAGCATCGGCACCGCAAGCGTACCGAGGTACGACACAAGTCCCGCGCCGAGCACGGCCACCGTCGTCTTTAAAACCGTCTGTTTCATCAAACCTTTACCCTCCTTCCCTGCATATTGGGACATGCACAGCGCTTTGTCCCGCGGCATACTATGACAGACGCGCTGCTTTTGTGCGCGGCAATCAGAAAAAGCGGTGAAACACGTTGCGGAATGTCAAAATCTGTGTTATGATTTCGGTGGACAAACATTCAAATATACAAAGGAGATTTTCTTATGGTCTGCAAAAATTGCGGTGCAAATATTCCGAACGGTGAGCTTTTTTGCCCAAACTGCGGCACGTGCACCGAAAACGCGAAATTCTGTAAATACTGCGGCGCGGTCATCGGTGCCGACTGCGTGGTTTGCCCCGCATGCGGCAGGCAGGTAGAGCCATTGCAGTCTGCCCAACAGCCCCAGCCTGTTTATGTAAACAACAATGTCACTTACGGTGGTGTGGCAAAAAGCAAATGGGCAGCGTTTTTCCTGTGCCTGTTTTTAGGACTCATCGGCGCGCATAAATTTTATGAGGGAAAGATTGGCATGGGTGTTTTGTATATCTTCACCGGCGGCCTGTTCGGCATCGGCGCGTTCGTCGATCTCATCGTCATCCTCTGTAAGCCCGGTCCCTATTATTACGTTTAACTTTCTCAGAAAGGCGGCGTACTATGCCAAGCATCCTTGAATATGCAGAAACCGAATTCTCGCCTTTGGCAGAAAAACCGTTTACGGATGTAGACAGCCTGCTTTTATCACAGTTTTCCTACATGAATCTGAGCGCGTTTGAAGACGAGCTTAAATGCGAAAACAAAATAGAAATTCGAGAGCTTTTAAAGGCAGAGCGCTTTGAAAAGTTGATGTTCCACGTACGCGATACCAAAAGCAACATGAGGCTTTTGTACGCTATGGCGTCAAGCCCGCGCTGGCGCAACATAAAAATCGGCAACTTCGTTGAAAAGCTGTGTGACCAGTCAGAGGAGCAGTTTGCGGCCATCACTGTATACCTCGATGACGACCACGCCTGCGCCGTATTCCGCGGCACGGACGCCACGCTTGTCGGCTGGAAAGAGGATTTTAACATGGCATTTCTGCCCGTCATCCCCTCGCAGGCCGATGCGGCAGACTATGTGACAAAGCTCGGCGAAGGTTTTCCCGGCAAACTGCTTTTGATGGGCCACTCCAAAGGCGGCAACCTTGCAGCCTACGCGGGCATGTTCTGCGACCCGGAAATTCAAAAGCGTATTGAGCGCGTCTACCCGCTCGACAGCCCCGGTTTCATCGGCAACACGCTCGAATCCGAAGAATATGGGCGCATTCAAAGCCGCGTACATAAAGTCATTCCGAAAGGCTCGCTCATCGGCATGCTGCTTGAAAATCACGGTGCATACTCCGTTGTGGAAAGCAACCAAATGGGCATTATGCAGCACGACCCGTTCTCGTGGCAGGTGACGGACGGTGCATTCCATACGCTGGAGGAAATTTCCAGCGGCGCAAAATACATGAACCAAACACTCAACAGCTGGATCACCGGCATGAGCATCGACGAGCGCATACGCCTTGTCGATGTACTCTACGGCCTTTTGACCGCCGGCAATATTGAAAACGTATTTGACGCTGGCGACATTCAAAAGAACATCGGCGCTATCTACAACGCCGCCGTGCACCTCGACCCCGAAACGCGGTCGTTCGTTTTGCAGATCATCCGTCAGCTTGCGGGCTTTGCGTTGCACAACATCCCCCACCCAAACGTCCCGGAAAACCTCAATATCCTGCCCGGCAATAAAACGCAGAATTAAATTTTCATAGAGTAAAAGCCACCGTTTGCGGCAAGCCTTGCGCTTCACCGTTTCGATGGCTTTTACTTTATGTTTACGAATTTGCAAGCTGGCGGCGATGAGATCCATGATCGTGATGGAATTGAGCTGCATCGTTAGCACATTCATCGTGATCTTGCGGAATTTTTCAGATTTCTCTTCTGCATCATCCGTTCCCCTGTTTTCTGTTTTGCTTTATTTCACGTTTCCGCTGTTGATGCCCGCGCCTGTTCTATTAAGCGGCAGCCAGTCGAGCACCTTTTTGATGTACGTATCCCAGAATACCCAGTCGTGCTTGCCGGGGCCCTCCACATACGTGAGGTCAACACCGTTTTCGTTGAGGAAATCACGGAAATCGCGGTTTGCGGTGACGAGGCCGTCCTCCGTGCCGCAGCACAGGTACATTTTCGGTACGGGTCTGCCCTCCTCCTTCAGCTTCAAAAGCAGCGCCTTCGGGTCTTTGTCGCTGCCCTTCACCTTGTCATATTCACCGAAAATTGACTCGTAATAGTTGCGGCGGAATGTGAAGATCGGCGCGGAGTTGTCCGCGTCCTTCCACGTATCGTGCACGAGCGCGGCGGAAAGACCGATGACACAGCCAAAGTTTTCCGCATACTTCAGGCCGTTGCGGATTGCACCGTAGCCGCCCATGGAAAGACCCGCAATGAACGTATCCTCGCGCTTGTCGGAAAGCGGAAACAGCTTTCTTGTGAACTCTACAAGCTCCTTGCCGATGAACTCGCCGTACAGCTCGCCGCTCTTTTCGTCGTCGAGGTAGAAGCGGTTTTCACCGGAGGGCATAATGACCGCAAGGTCGTTTGCCTCTGCCCACGCCTGAATGCGCGTGCCGTTCACCCAGTCCGTATAATTGCCGAAAATACCGTGCAAAAGGTAAAGCGTCTTCAGCGGCTTCTGCTCTGCGTTTTCCGCCTGCGGGCCGAACTTATCCACCGGGATAATCGCATTGAACGTCACCACGCGCATGAGGCACTTCGAGATAAAATTCACTTCAATAATAGCCATATCAACAACTCCGTTTCAATTTTGGTTTCGTTATATTTCATTATAATCAATAAAAACCCTTTTGTAAAGACTACTTTTATGCTATACTGTACAAAACGGTTTGAAAGCAAAGGAAGTTGAATACGATGAACGATTTTTCCGAGCGCGTGTTTCAGGTGGTGCGCGAGATCCCGCGCGGCAAGGTGACAAATTACGGCTTCGTGGCATTTGCGGCGGGCAACCCGCGGGCCTCGCGCGGCGTGGGCTTTGTGCTGCACCGCAACACGGACCCCGTAAATACGCCATGCCACCGCGTAGTGTTCAAAGACGGCTCTCTGTGCAAGGGCTACGTTTTCGGCGGCCCCGATGTACAGCGCGAAAAGCTCGAAGCCGAGGGCGTGCAGTTCCTGCCCGACGGCCGCGTAGACATGAAAGCCTGCGGCTGGTTCGGCGAAAACGAAGAATAACAAAAAGGTGCCTGACCAAAATGATCAAGCACCTTTCGTTTTTACTTTTAAAATCAGCCGTAGTTCTTAAAGCTGACGTTAATATCGACTGCCGCGTCGATGCCCTGCACCTGCGCGTTGTCGGAATACTGCCACAGGCCGAAGTTATAGTAGAACGCCGGCACGCTGCGGTATTCCGCAAGCCAGAACTCAAAGTCCTTGAGCTGCTCTAAGTCATAATAGTTATAGCCAAGACTGCGGTTGAAGTACACACCTGCGGTGTAGCCCGCTTTCGCGATTTTTTTGCAGAACGCCGAAGCATAACTCGTAATCTGCTCGCCCGTGGCATCTGCCGTGCGAGAGCCGTCTACGCTCGTCTGCTCCCAGTCAAAGACGACGGGGTAATCGACGGACTTATTCTGCAAAAGCTGGAGCACATAGCCCGCTTCCTCCTCCGCTTCGGTAACAGAAGTTGCCTGCGAGAAGAAGTAGATGCCCACCTTTACGCCTGCGTCCTTCGCACCGGTGTAATTATCGGCAAACTTGCTGTCTTCGTTCAGCTTGCCGCGCGTTGCACCGCGGTAGCCTGCGCGGATCATCGCGAAATCGATGCCGCTCGCTTTGACGGCTGCCCAGTCGATATCGCCCTGATAGTCGGAAACGTCGATGCCGAGGCTCGCGTTCGCGTCGTCATACGTCACAAGGCCGTTGTCATTTTTAAACTTCGACTGGTCGTATGTATTGAGCGGCACATTAAACTTCGGAATGGTGATCTCACCCTCGTAAAGATCCTGAATGACAAGCTTGCCGTCCTCCGTCACCGCGGAAGATGTGCCGTTGCCGGTGCTCTGCCCGTCGGATTTCCCGCCGAACGCGGATAGGAGCGATAAAATGACCACGACCAGAATGAGCACGCCGGCCGCGCCAAGGAAAATCAAACGGCGCATTTCAAAAGAACGCGCGTCGCTATGTTTATTTGGAGCTTTATTATTCATAGTAAAATTACCTTTCATAAACGAAATCACAGCGTAAACTGCACACCGTGTTCGGATTTATTCTATTATACGCATTTTCTGTCCTTTTTGCAAGCCATTCGGCGAATAAAGTCTGCCTTGCCAAGTATTTCCCACTGCCATCTCGTGGTCTATCGTACCGAGTACGCGGATTTTATCGCGGCTCCACAGGGGTGCAAGCAGCTTTGTTTTGTCACCGTCGCCCGTAATGCGTTCGATGACCGTTTCGGGCGGCAGCACCTCCAGTTGACGGATTACGACGCGCACATAGTCCTCAAACGTCATCGGCGTGTATGCGCCGCTTTCGTATAAGCCCGCAAGCTGCGTGCCGCGAATGACGTGTAAAAGATGAATTTTCACACCGTCCGGGCGCAGCTGTGCAAGGTCTTCGGCGGTCTTTATCATCTCCGCCTCCGTCTCGCCCGGTAAGCCGTCTATGATATGCACGCAAACGCGAATATTGTTTTCGCGCAGGCGCAGAAATATCTCTCTAAATACCTCGTATTTATATCCTCTGTGAATACGCGCAGCCGTCTCATCATTACTGCTTTGCAGGCCCAGTTCCACGGTGAGGTGCGTTTTGCCGTTCAATTCTTTTAAAAGCGACAAAACATCCTTCCCGATGCAGTCCGGGCGCGTGGCAATCGACACACCGTAAACGCCGAATGCAAGCGCTTCTTCGTATAACGTCCTGAGCTTTTCAACCGGCGCATAGGTGTTTGTGTGCGTCTGAAAATACGCGATGATTTTACTTTCCGGCGACTTTTTATGAATACGCACTTTTTCCGCTTGCAGCTGCTCCGTTACGGAAAATGCCTTATCCTGCGTAAAATAGCCGCTGCCGCCGTCGCAGAAGATGCACCCGCCCACGCCGCACGTGCCGTCTATGTTCGGGCAGCTCAGCCCGGCATCGATCACGGCCTTTTGGGTCTTGCAATTCTGCACCCGGTTGTGATAAGCTAATGTATGATACCGTTTGTTATCAAACGTATACGGAAATGGATTCAAAGTAAAGCTCCTTTGCTTGGTCCAAAATAATAATAGGAGTTGAGTATTTGTTACACATTAAAAAGCTGAATTTAGACGAAATTCGCGAAATTTACAACGCATATATGCACGAGGCATTCCCGCCGAGCGAGCTGCGCCCCTTTGCAAGCATGGAAATGCTCTACAATAAAAACTGCTACCCGTGTTACGGCTTTTACGACGAAACCGATTCACTCTGCGCCTACGCCTATTTTTCGTGCACGGAAAACGGCAAATACGCCCTGCTTGATTATTTCGCCGTCAAAAAAGACCTGCGCGGCACGGGCATCGGCAGCAAGACTTTTCCCCTGCTGCGCACAGAAATGAAAGACCGTGACGGTCTTTTGCTCGAAGTGGAAAGCGTTGAGAGCGCCGAAGCCGAAGAAGAAGTCAACATCCGTCGCCGCCGCATCGCGTTTTATGAGCGCTGCGGGTGCGAAATGACAAAAGCAAAAAGCCTTTTGTACGGCGTGGATTTCAATATACTTGTGCTGCCCATCGCGCAGCCCGTACCGGAAGCGAAAGTCGTGCTGCATGAGCTCGAAAACATTTATCACGTTATGTTCGACGACGAGCTGTATAAGCGCGTCTGTCACCCGTTTATCGCGGAATAGGCAGATTTTTGAATTGACTTTTTCGCACAAAAGCCATATAATAAAGCCATAAACCATACGGAGGTGTAAGCATGCCGGAAGAACAGAAAACAGCAGAAACCGAACAGGAGCGCCTTGCGGATTTTCCGCGTGATCTAAGCCGCAGCTTCACCTATCTGCACCGCCAGCGTAAAAAATATATGGATGACCGTCTGCGCGGCTACGGCTTTGTAGGTGGCATGCCGATGATCCTGCTCTACATCAACCGCCACCCCGGCACCACGCAGGACGCCATCGTCTCGCATATGTATATCGACAAATGCACCGTAGCACGCCGCACAAAACGCCTTGAAGAGCTCGGCTACATTTCGCGCGAAACCGGCAAGGAAGATCGCCGCGAAAACAACCTCTACGTCACAGAAAGCGGCGAAAATCTCGTGCCCGTCATCCGCGAGATTTTGCAGGATTGGGCCAAAAGCGTCACGCGCGACCTTTCCGATGAAGAGCGCATTTTACTCATCACACTGTTAGACCGCCTCATCCATACGGACGTGGAGTAAAATTTCACTTGATATGGACTACCCCGCAGTTTTAAAGCTGCGGGGTGTTTTTCATTGAAAAAGCTCCGGGAAGCACGCCTTTTGTTCCGCCGAAAAATCCGTCTCGACCGTTTTATCGATGTCGAGCGCCGGGCATAAAAGATGCACTGCACGGCAGCAGAGCATCTGGTGCTCCGTTCTGTCCAAATGCCCGCCGTAAAGGTCGTCCCCCGCCACGGGATGCCCAAGGTGCGCCATGTGCACGCGAATCTGGTGCGTGCGCCCGGTTTTCAAATGGAAGTCAACGAGGCTGTACCCGCCGCTCGTTCTCACCGTTTGAAATTCCGTCACGGCTTCGTCTCCGATGCCCGCGCAGCGCTCCACCTTATGCCCCAGCTTTAACCCGATGGGCACATTCACACACCCGCTTTCGGGCGTTTCGCCCTCGCACACGGCGCGGTACATTTTCGTCAGCTTTGCGTTTGCGGCAAATTTGTTTTTCGCCAGCACCAGCGCGCCGGTCGTATCCCGGTCTAAGCGGTACAACGGCCGAAACACAAAGTCCGGCGTATTTTGAAAATACCACGCCGCCGCATTTAAAACGCTGTCGCGGTCGTGCCCCGGCGAGGGGTGCACGGGCATATTGTACGGCTTATCGAGCACTAAAAAATCCTCGTCCTCATATAAAACCGCAAACGGCAGGTCGGCTTTTTCATACGCTTCGCCCGTCTCAAGCAGCGTCAAAGTCAGCGTATCGCCGGCTTTCAAAACGGCATTGCTGTGCACGGGTTCGCCGTTTTTAAGCATCTCTCCCTCGTATTTCAGCGCCGTTAAAATGCGTGCGGAAAACCCTAAGTACCGCCGCACGAACGTACGCACGTCCATGTTTTCCTGTCCGCAGTCGATGACGAACTCCAGTGTGCGTTTCATTACTTGCTGCGCGTTGCGAGCTTTTCCGCAAACTCGTGCAGGAACGTGCTGTCCGCGTCAAACGCGTCAAGCGCATGAAGCGTCTTTTCGGTATGCTCATCGACGAGCGCCTGTGCTTTTTCCACGCCCAAAATGGAAACATACGTGCAGCGCGCGTTTTGTGCATCCACGCCGATGTTCTTGCCAAGCTCCTTGGCGTCACCGGTCACGTCCAGAATATCGTCGCGGATCTGGAACGCCAAACCGATGTGCAGCGCGTATTCCTTTGCTGCATTGATCTGCGTTTCGTTCGCCCCCGCCGCAATGCAACCCATCATGCATGCTGCCATGATGAGGTTTGCGGTCTTGCCGGTGTCTTTTTCGCACAGCTCATCGAGCGAAACGGTGCGGTTTTCGGTTGCAAGGTCAATGCACTGGCCGCCCACCATACCGTACTCACCCGCGCAACGCGCAAGCACCGCCGCCGCATACGCAGCGCGCTCCATGCCGACATTTCGGAATGCTTCACTGCTCAGCGCCGTTTCAAATGCTTTTGTCAAAAGGCCGTCGCCCGCAAGCAATGCGTAATTTTCACCGTAGACCTTGTGGTTAGAGGGCTTACCGCGGCGCATATCGTCGTTATCCATGCACGGCAGATCGTCGTGGATGAGCGAATACGCGTGTACCATCTCCACGGCACACGCAAACGGCATCGCCATGTCTTCATCGCCGCCGCACAGCTCGCAGAACGCAAGCGTTAAAACGGCGCGCACACGCTTGCCGCCGTTTAAAAGCGAATAGCGCATGGCGTCGGTCACGGTCTCGGAAAGCGAGCCCTTGCGCTCCGGCAAAAAATGATCTAAGGCTTTTTCAATGCGTTTTACCCTGTCTTCCATTTTTATTCCTCCGTTTTCGCAGCACTCAGCTCCGTAATTTTCTGTTCGGCAGTGTTTAATTTCTCATAGCAAAAGCGGGAAAGCTCCGCGCCCTCGCTAAAAAGCTTCACAGATTCCTCCAGTGTCACATCTCCCTTTTCGAGCGTCTCGGTCACCTCGCGAAGGCGCAGCATCGCGTCTTCAAAGGTCATGGTTTTTTTAGGCATCGGTCATTTCCCTCTTTTCTGTTTTCTGCACCTGCACGGTGATCGCGCCGTCCTCTACGCGCGCTGTCAAAACGTCGCCCGGCTTTGCGTCTTCCGTGCGCTTTATCACTTTCCCGTTTTCGTCGGACACGATCGCGTATCCGCGTGAAAGCACCTTCAGCGGGCTCATTGCGTCTAACCGTGCGGAAAGCGCAGCAAGCTCGTTTTTCTCATTCAGAATTCTGCGCTCGGCGCTGTGCGTCAGGCTCTGCACCGTGTTTCGGAGCGCCTGCCTACGCGGTGAAAGCCACGCGGACGGGTTTTGCAGCACGTTTGCGCTTGCAAGCGCATCGAGCATCTGCCGCCGATCGTCAAGCCCCGCCTGCACGCTGCCGCACAAACGGCGCGTCAGCTGCGCAAGTGCCGCACGCATTTCTTCCCTGTCCGGCACGGCAAGCTCTGCCGCCGCGCTCGGCGTTGGCGCTCTCAAGTCCGCGACAAAATCGCAAATCGTAAAATCCGTCTCGTGTCCCACAGCGGAGATGACGGGTATCTTCGACGCAAACACTGCCCTTGCGAGCGTCTCGTCGTTGAATGCGACCAAATCCTCCGCGGAGCCGCCGCCGCGCCCGATGATGATGACATCCGCCGCCTTTTGGGCGTTCATCAATTTCACCGCCGCCGTAAGCTGCGCCGCTGCGTCCTCGCCCTGCACAAGCACCGGGCAAAACACAATCTCCGCCGCAGGCCAGCGCCGCGAGAGGATGTTGCGAATATCCTGCACCGCCGCGCCCGTCGGTGACGTGATGACGCCGATGCGCGCTGGAAACGGCGGGATCGGCCGCTTGTGTTCTTCCGCGAACAGTCCCTCGGCAGCAAGCTTTTCTTTCAGCTGCTCAAACGCTAAGCTCAGCGCGCCCACGCCGTCCGGCTGCATTTCCTCCACATAGAATTGGTACTGCCCGCCGGGCTCATACACGGCCACACGCCCGCGCACGATAACGCGCATGCCCTCTTTCGGGCAAAAACGCAGCCGCCGCGCGGCAGACGAAAACATAACCGCCTTCAAAACGGACTTTTCGTCTTTCAGCGAAAAATACAGGTGTCCGGAGCGGTAGTGATCGGTAAAATTGGAAATTTCGCCGCGCGCGTAAATATCGCGCATGCGGCCGTCACCCTCAATAAGCGACTTTATAAAAAAATTGATCTGCGAAACCGATAAAACGCGCATATCAGGCCTCCTGCGAAAGTGACGCCAAAACGGCGATGCCGGCAGCGTTATCCGCCGAAAAGCGCGGCTCTGCAAACAGTGCGCCGTACTTTTCGCTCATGTGCGCACGCAGCATGGAGTTTGAAGACACGCCGCCCGAAAACACCACGGGCAAATCGCCGAATGTCTCGATAAGCGCCTTACACATCGCGTCCGATGCCGCAATGACATACGCCATGCACGTCGCGGCGATTTCCTCCTTCGGCGCACCCTTTTTCATCAGCTCGCGGCATTTATTTTCCACACCGGAAAGCGAGCAGTTCGCGCCTTTCATCGAAGCACGCACGCGCAGTCTTTCCGTATAATTGCACGCAATGGGGTCTAAATGCTTGCCAGCCGGAAACGGCAGACCGAGCATCACGCCGATGCGGTCAATGACCTGCCCGGCCTTTAAATCGAGTGAAGACGCAACAAGGCGCGTGCGAAACATTTTGTCACCCTCCACAGGTTCTACCAAAACCGCTTCCGTTGTGCCGCCGGACATGTGAAACGCCAAAAAACGCTCGTGCAGCAAGTCCAGTCGTTGGGCAGAGTAAAGCGCCGCCGCAATGTGCCCCTGCTGGTGCGAAAAGCGCCGCAGCGGCACCCCTAACGCCTGCGCAAGCATCTGCGCCGCGCCGATGCCGACCAAGAAGCACGGCATATAGGAGTCCTTCGCATCACGCGGGCGCTCCGAAACGCCAATGACCTTCGCCTCGCTAATCTTATCACCGAGCATGGACAGCACCTCCGGCAGCTGGCGCGTGTGGTGGAACACCGCGTCGCTCTGGCGCAGTCCGATCTCGCCCTCTTTCACAGGCAAAATCATGCCGCGGCTGTCCATTTCGCCGTCGCCGAAAAACGCGGCGCTCGTTGTGTAGTTGCTGGTGTCTAAACCGAGCGCGCTGATGTTAGGCATTTTCGCTCTCCGTCTCGTTCTTCGCTCCCTCAAGCTTCTTTGCAATTGTGGAAAGCACGCCGTTTACGTAAGAAGCGTCCTTTTCGTTGCCGTAAATTTTTGCAAGCTCCACCGCCTCGTTGATGGAAACGCTCACCGGGACATCGTCGGCCCGCATAAACTGCATTTCGCACACGGCAACGCGCAAAATCGTCAGCGTCATTTTAGAAAGACGGCGCAAACTCCAACCGCGCAGATTTTCTTCGATCGTGTGGTCGATCTCGTCTAAATAAAGTTCCGTCAAAGCGGTCAGCTTTTCGCAGTACGGATCGATAACGACATCGCGCGCTTCCTTCGCCATTTCAATGATGTCTTCCATGCTGTCGCCCGTCACGGTCTTTTCAAAAAGCAGCGTAAAAGCCTGTTCTCTCGATTCTCTTCTTTTCGTCATACTCGGTTCCTTTCCCTTATCTCAATAAAATTCATTGCGTAATTCATGGCGGATATAAACAAAAAAGCCCGCCGAAGGATCGGCAGGCAATTTGAGCAGAAATCAGGCACTTTCGGGTTTCACCGGTGCCGTTTGATGTGCAGTTTTCAAGCTCCAGACATACACGCCGATATGTTCTGGAATAGTATACCACGATAAACGGTAAAATGCAAGAAATCATCTTTTATTTCGCCGCAGAAATGATCTTCACGTTTTCCGCGCTGACGCCGCTTTCGGAAACTGCAATGTCCCGCACGATGAGCGCGTTCTGTTCGTCCTCCATGTCGCCGTTTACAACCACCGTGCAGCTCTCGCCGTTGATGTACGCCACGCACTCCGTAAAGCCCTTCGCTTCTATGAGGGACTCTATGTTTGTCTCTTTCAAAATGTTCTGCGCGATAACCGCGGCTTCGTCCACGGCGGCCTGCTTTACGGCGACCTCGGCGCTGTCGTCTTTCAGGATGTCCTCCAGCAGCTCCACGGCCTCATCCCGTGCGGTCTGGCGCGTCAAGCGGGCGTCCGAAAGTTTTGCGGAAGCCGATACCGCAGCCGCTGTTTCTTCTGCCGCGCTGCTTTCCGTCGCACCATCTGCGGGCTCCGTTTCCGGCAGAACACCGTCCTCGTTCATAAGCGTGTCGGAGACCGTCTCCACATAGGCGTTGTTCACAAGCTGCGCCGCACCGAGAGCGGAAGACGCACTTTCCTCGCTGACATCGCCCGCGCTCTGCACCTTTGTACCCGCAAACTGCCAATTTAAGTACACTGCCGCACCAAGGGCCAGCACAAGCGATGCCAAGATCAGCTGTCTTTTACCGTATTTCATTCCGTGTTCCTCCGATCTTCACTGAATGGTTTCATTCGTTGCCATATGTATATTCGCTGTACCCCACCACGCATACCTGCGTAGAGGATAAATCGAGCGCAGTCTTCACGGCCTCCACAATCTTCTCCCGCATTTTCGGGTCGCCTCCCCCGCGGCTCACGACTACCACGCCGCGGATCTCCGGCTCCGTTTTCGTCACGATGAGCGGCTTCTGCGAGCCGTCCGCCGCCTTCACCAGGATATACGTCTTCTGCGTGTCGCCGTCCGTCTGCGTGCGGTTGAGGCTTTCGCCGCTGTACTCCTCGGCGCTTTTTTCGCTCTGCTTATCTTCGGTCGCATACATCGTTTCGCCCATTGTACGCAGCGTCACCGTCACCTGCGGCTCGCTTTCCCCCGTGATAGCCGAGACCATCTGCGCGATCTGCGCGGAAAGCGCTCTGGTGTAGTCTCCTGCCGTCAGTTCCACCGTCTCCGGCGCTTCATTTTCCGTGTTCTTTGTGTCCATAGGCCATAGGAGCATCAATAAAACGAGCGCCGCGCAGGCTGCAATGAGCATATACGTCAGCTTACCGTTTTTCAAAAGGCTTTTCAGTTTATCCGTCTCGCCTCACCTCCTACACGTACACATCCACCGGGATGGCCTCGGTCAGCACGCTGCGCAAAAGCGCGTCCGCGCGGTCGATGTCTGTCGCAAACCGCACCCGTACCCGCACACGTTCCACCGTCACCGCGCCGTCATCGTCCTGTGTGTACCAAATGTCGATATTCGCTGCCGGCACGTCCATCCCCGCACTTTTCAAAAGCGCCGAGAGCCGCTCTTTCAAAATCGCCGTGCCCTTTTCCGCGTAGCTTTGCGTTATCGTCGATTCGGCTTCGCCCGTTTCGGTCAAGTCAAAATCGAGCGAGACCCCGCTTTGCAGCTTTAAAATGCCGTTTACAAGCACCACAAGCAGCATCAGCGCTGCAAGCGCGTGGATAAGTGACCCGCTTTTTTCCGGGAACAGCCGCACGATCATCTCCGTCCCGATGAGCACCATGCACACCGAAAACACCAGCGCATACAATTCACGCATAAGCACCTCGCACACAAAGCACCACAGCCGCCGAGACCACCGCCACCGCACCCACACTACATACCGCCGCAATGAGCAGCCGCAGCGCCGCAGCACAGCCGTTTAAAAACGACGCAAGCGGCTTTAGACCCAACACCTCTGCCGTAAGCCCCGCGCAAAAGCAAATCAAAAGCCACGCGGCAGCCTTTATGCACAGCGGCAGAAAAATCGCGAGTGATGCAAGCAACCCAAATGCCCCCACGCCGTTTTTTACAAGCGCCGCGCCGGAAACGATGACCGAAAACGCATCGGAAAACGCGCTGCCCACAATGGGGATCGCGCCGGAGACAAGCATTTTCGCTGCCTTGCCGCCCGCCATCTCCGCGCTGTTCGCAACAATTGTCTGTACGGACAAAACGCCCGTATATACCGTGACGGCGAGCACCAAAGCCCATTTGATAGCTTTATACAGCGCGTCCGTCAGCCGCTTTAAATCAAACGATGTCACGGCAGAAGCCACGGAAAACGCCAAAAACACACGCAAAACCGGGATGAGCACCGCGCTGCTCAAAACCGAGACGGCATTTGCCGCCGTAAGCGACAGCGCGCCGTAGGTCGGTGCTGTCACGGTGTTCCCCGCCGTGAAAAGCAGCCCCGCATACACGGGCACCGCGGCAAGCAGAAAAACGGCAGCAGCATCCGTCACGCGCGCGGCCTGCTCCAAAAGCGAAGCCATCGGCGAAAACAGCGTCACGGCGGCGCACAGCGCCCCGCATACGGAAACGGCGTAGGAAAGCTCCTTTGCGGCGAATTCCTGCACAAGTCTGCACAGCACGCATGATGCAAGCAGCGTAAGGAGTGCCCGCGCCGGTGCTGTCCACTCCGCACGAAAGCCCTCGGAAAGCGCCGAAAACAGCTTTGTCGCCGCGTCGGGCGCAGGTGTTTCCATCGGGTCGGCCCCGACGTTCTGCAAAAGCGACTGTGCTTCTTCCGGCAGCGCCTCCATAAGTGTATCCGCCCCGCTGTTTTGGTAGAGTTCCGCTTCGTCCGCGCGCACGGGCAGCGAAAGTAGCAGGATAAACACCGTCAAAGCCAAAAAAACGCGCAAAATCCGTTTTTTCATAACAACAGCACTTCCTGCAAAAGCGAGAGAAGTCGATTCAGCAACGGCAGCGCCGTCAGCAGCACCGCTGTTTTTACGGCAAGCTCCACACCGCTTGCTATTGCTGATTCCCCCGCGTCCTTACAAAGATCCGCCGTTATGCGCCCGATGAGCACGATGCCGAGCGCTTTTAACAGCGCTCCGAACACCTCCGGCATGCCGGAAAGCTCCGCCCATTCGCGGAATGTCGAAGTCAGCGTTTCGATCTGCGGCAAAATACACAGAAAAACGAGTACCGCTGCCGCAAGCGAAAACAGCAGAGCTATTTCCTTTTGCCCGCGTTTTAAAAGCGCGCCGCACACCGCTGCAAACACCGCCGCTGCCGATACCATAAGCACCGTGCTCATAGTCCAAACACCGATTTAATCGTATCGAACAGCGTGCTGATCTGCGTGATGAGCATCGTCAGCACCACAATGAGCCCCGCAAGCGTCGTCATCATAGCCTGCTCCTCCCGCCCGGAGCGAATGAGCAGCTGGTTCAAAACGGCCACAAGTATGCCGATGGCGGCGATCTTGAAGATCAGATCTACATCCATAGCTTTGCTTTCCTTTCCGGCTGTTACAGCAAAATGAGGGCGGCGGAAACGCCGACAAATAACCCCAGCGCCACGCACAATCTGCCTTTCTGGGCAAGACTTTGCTCGGCGGCTAAAAGTGCGCTGCGCACGCGGCCTTCATGCAGCGCAAAGTACGCCATCTGCCCATCGAGGTCGGTCTTGCCGAACCCGTCTATAAACGCGGCGCACAGCGCTTCATCCCCGCGGTATGTAAAAAATGCATGTGCCGCCGCTTTAAACGCCGCTGTGCAATCCATGTTTTCAGAAAGCACCCACACGCGCCTCAAAAAAGCGTTTTCGCGGCACAGAGAGAGCAGCGCGTACAGGTCGCCCGCCGTATAGGCCGCGGCGTTTTTCAACGCAAAAAGCGCTTCCAAAAAGATGTTCAGTTCTTTTTCACGCATTTTTAGCCGCGCAGATACCGATGACCCGGCGGTCGCCGCGCACAGAACAATCAGGATCGCCGCCGTTGTTTTCAAGAAGATCACCCGCCAAAAACAGCTTTTCCACTTTCGTCGGTGCACTTCGCCCGTGCAGCAGTGCCACCGTTTCAAACGCGCCGAGCGACAGAATCCCGCGGCACAGCGGTCTGCAACACAGTTCGTGTACACTGCCCGCGTGGATGCTCGCAATCAGCGCCACCCCTGAAAACGATGCCGCACGTATCGCCGAAAAATCGTTTTCACCGAGCTCATCGCAGACGATGTACTCCGGTGAAAGACACCGCACCGCGTGCGAAAGCCCCTCCTGCTTCGGGTAGCCCTGCAAAATATCCGTGCACGCGCCGAGATCAAACCCGTCCGCACTCAGCTCAAACCGCTCGTCAAGCACCACCACGCGATGCCCCGCCGTACCGATATATCGTGCAATATCCCGCAGCAGCGTCGTTTTGCCCGAGGACGGCGCGCCAGCAAGCAGCAGCCCGCGGCTGAGGTCTACGCCGTAGCGCAGCACCTCCTCTGCACAGCCGCGCTTCTCTCGCGGGATACGCACAGAAAGACTCGTCACGTCGCGCACCGTTTTGATGCCGCCCTTTTCGATCACCGCCGTACCGCCGATGCCCACCCGCAACGCGCGGTCTGCGGAGACGAATCCGCCGCGAATCTCCTCCATGTGACTGTAAACGGAATACCCGCACAGCCGCAAAAAGATCTCCTCCACGTCCTCGCGTGTCGCTGTCACATTGTTTTGCGAAAAATACTGCGCCGTGTCGCCGTCTTCCCGCAAAAACAAAATGCGGTCACCGCAGCACAGCAGCACAGGCTTATCCACACTGATACGAATGTCAAACACCGCGTCGCGCACCGCCTGCGGCACCTTTTCAAGCATCGGTGTAAAGCGCCCGAGCGGGCGGATCGCCTTTTCAAAATCCATCGCACACACCTTTCTTTCCGCTCCGTATGCCCAATTCTATGGACGTGCCGCCGGGTTTAGAACCAAAGTGGAAAAAAAGGGCCATCGCCCTTTTTATAAACGTGCCTTTATGCCTTTGAAAAGTGTGCCCGAAATCCGCCGCGATTTTTCAAACATGAAAAGCACCCTGCAAGGTCAAAAGCTTTACAAGGTGCTTTCTCTATGGAGCAAGCTATTTACTTTGGAAGTCCGCTTTGATACAAGCTGTAAAAGTGATTTGTCGGCCCCGCGCCGTGCCCGAGCTCGAGCGCGTGCTCGATGGCGCACGTCATGTAGTCTTTCGCACGTTTCACCGCTTCAGCGGGTGCATATCCAAGCGCCAAATTCGAGGCAATAGCGGAAGACAGCGTGCACCCTGTGCCGTGCGTGTTCTTCGTTTGAATGCGATTCGCTGTAAAGCTTATATGCTGTTCACCATCGAACAGAATATCGATCGGGTCGCCTGCAAAGTGTCCTCCCTTTACAAGCACAGCTTTACAGCCCATTGTGTAAATCAACTTTGCTGCAGCACACATATCGTCTTCCGTCTCAATGTGCATCCCGGTGATTTCCTCCGCCTCGGGAATATTCGGTGTCAGCACGTCGGCGAGCGGCAAAATTTCCGCTTTGAATGTCTCAATCGACTGCGGAGCCATCAGTGCCGTTCCGTCTTTCGCATACATCACAGGGTCAACAACGACGTTCTTCGGACAGTATTTGCGCAGCTTTTCCGCCACAGCAGACATCACCTCCGGCGTCGGCAGCATGCCAATCTTCACGGCGTCCGTACCGATATCTTCATAGATTGCGTCCACCTGCGCGCGGACAATCTCCGGCGCAATATCCTGCTTTTTCAGCACATGCACGGTGTTTTCTGCCACAACGGACACGATCACGCTCATCGCGTACACGCCGTGTGCGGACATTGTCTTGATATCCGCCTGAATACCCGCGCCGCCGGAGCAATCCGACCCGGCGATGGTCAGCACGCGCTTCATTGCACTCATCACAGCGAAAGCTCGGAAACTGTGAGGTTCTGCACCTCAACGGGATCCTCGGCGTGGATCGTGAACGTCGGCTTCGTCTCATCCAGCACATGCGCGATGACCGTGTTTGCAACGCCGTTCAAATAAATCTCTACGCTGTTTGTATCGGTAATGATGTCCACCTTCATCGGCTCGTTTTTCAGGCGCGGCAATATGGATTCTCCGCAGGTCAGACCGTTTTTGTCGAGCTTCATCTCAAGGCCGTACAAGTTGCATGTAAGGTCGCCTTCCTTTACAGTAAAGGAGATGCGGCAGGTCTTGCTGCCGAGCTCGTGCGTGCAGTGTGTCAATGTAAAGTCATCAAGCTTGTCAGATTTTACAACCAGATTTTCTGTGCTCTTGATCGGCAGCGCAGAGAGATAGTAGCGGTCGCCGTGCTTTTTCAGCGTCATTTCGGTCGGCGTACACATGGAGCCGTTGAACGGTGCGCCGGGAATATCGCTGCGGTTCCACGCAAAGCGGATGACCGGCTTGCCCGGCTCGTAGTAATACGTCTGCGCCGCATACGACTGCGAGTTATACGAAAGCTGCCCGACCGACTGAATCGGCTGGTAAAGGCCGTTTTCATCAAAATCACCGACAAAATACATGTCATGCGCACCGGAATAGACCCACAGCGTTCTGCCGTCATCTGCTGTAAGCGGATAGAGATCCGGGCACTCGTCATCACCGGGCAGGTCAAATTTCTGCAAAAGCTCCCAGTGCAGTAAGTCCTGCGACGTGAAGATTGCGTAGGTGCGCTCCACAAAATACAGTGCCATCAGCCAGCGCGCGCGCTTTGCGTCGTAAATAACCTTCGGGTCGCGGTTGCCGGGTGCAATCTCGTCGATCAGCGGATTTTTGTCATACTTTTTCAGCGTTTTACCGCCGTCTGTGCTGTACGCAAGGCACTGTGTGCTCTTTTTTTCGCCCGCGCAGGTGTAAAAGAACAAGATTGGCGTTTCATCGCCTTCTTTGAGGCCGGAAACATTGTTGTGATCGACTACCGCACAGCCGGAAAACATTGCGCCATCCATGTCAAGGAACATCGCTTCCTCCTTATATTCCCAGTGGAAAAGATCCGAGCTCACGGCGTGGCCCCAATGCATGTTGCCCCACAGTCTGCCGTAGGGATTGTGCTGGTAGAAAAGGTGATACTGTCCGCCGTAAAAGCACAGACCGTTCGGATCGTTGATCCAGCCGCGCTCCGCTGTAAAGTGCAGCTGCGGGCGCAAGACGGTCTCTTCCGCCGTAAGCGGCGTCATAGCATCCTCAAACACCGGCGTAAATGCGCACTCCGGCTCCACCGTGACAGTCATCGTCTTACCAAGGTAATCGCGCAGGTCGGCATAATAAATCGCATCTGCGTTTTCTTCCGTATAAACGGCATCGAACTTATAAACCGGTGTGCCGTTTTCAGAAAAAGTAAATTTTTGCGAAGTGCCGTCAAATTTCACCGGCACGCGTAGAAAACGTTTGCTGACTGTAATTTCCATAAATTCAAGCTCCTTTAGCCGTTATCGGTGCATTAAAATGCATGCACCACATTTATTCGAGGATATTGTAGCACACCGCGCGAAAAATGTCATGCATATTTTGCTTAAATTTGCGAATTTTTCCGCCGCGCAAAGCCAAACTATGTGCGCTGCAGATGTGTAAAGGAAAGGCGGTGCAAAGGTGGCAAAACACATTTGGAAATTTGTAAAAAGCCAAAAGATATTTATCATATTACTAATATCATATACAGTTGTCTTTGTTTTGGCGGTTCGATTTATTTTTCATATTCTCCCGATTTTGCTTGGCGGGTTGCTTGGATGGGTCACAACACCGCTATGCCGCCTGCTGGAAAAACGGCTGCATCTCTCCCATAAGCGCGCCGCACTTTGCACTGCTGTCGCCGTTTATACCGTTTCACTCGTCCTTCTTGCATTGCTTTTCACGCGGCTCATCCGGGAAAGCGCCGCGTTTTTTGCTTCCGGGCGATACTTTCGCTACGAAGCACTTGCCCCCGCCGTGCGGTCGTTTTTGGAGCGCACATGGCA
This sequence comes from Hominenteromicrobium sp., assembly GCF_046974225.1. Lineage (NCBI taxonomy): Bacteria > Bacillati > Bacillota > Clostridia > Eubacteriales > Oscillospiraceae > Hominenteromicrobium > Hominenteromicrobium sp. The sequence goes on from NZ_JBKWAE010000006.1 coordinate 70,659, forward strand.
GGAATTGCCGCAGTGGATCTCCGCTGCGCAGAAGAATTTTTCGGGTAACATGGGTGCCGCCATGCCCGCGCTGCAAGGTACCGTAAAGGCGATTTTGCTGCTGCCTGCCGTGTTTTTAACGCTCACGCTCATCCCGGTTTTTGCGTATCTCACCCTGCTGTACCGTGAAAATTTGCTGTCTCTTTTAAAAAAGCTCATCGGTGAAAAGTGCGTAGAAAACCTGCAAAAATCCGCAAAAAGCGAATCTTCCGTCGGGTTTGTTTCCGCCTATGCACTCATTTACACCATCACGTTTGCGGAAAGTTTTGTGATGCTCCACCTGCTGCGCATGAAATACCCGCTGATGACTGCCGCCGTTGTGACGGTCTCCGATATTTTCCCGGTCTTTGGGCCGGGAACCGTTTTGCTGCCGCTCGCCGTTTACCGATTGTTATGCGGCAGCGCGGCGCAAGCACTCGGGCTCTTCATCGGGTGGATCATTCTAAGCGTCATCCGGCAGATTATTGAGCCGAAGCTGCTCGCCAAAATGACGCGCACCCCGCCTGCCGTGATGCTTTTCGCTGTGTATTGCAGCCTTATCAGCCGCAATTTTTGGCTCATCCCCTACACCGGCACCTTTTTCATGCTGATTGGCATGTTGAGAAAAGCCGGAATACTAACAGCAAAATCAGAATCAATATAGATTAAAAATCGCAAATTTGCAAAAGCAAAATCCAAAAATACCATTTTAAAATTATTGTATTTTGATAAAAATACATTCAAAAATCGAAAGTCCGTCAATCATCTGCTTCCGTTTTCATAAAGCCTTCTAAAATGCGCAAACACTCCTGCGTGTTTTGACCCAAGATTTCCTGTATCTTCTTGAAATCACGCGCTTTGTGCATGACGTTTTGCAGCTTGAAAAACTCTTCCTTGCCGTGCTTATGAATGAACAGCGCCTGCGCCTTGGCAGCGGCTGTACGTCGTCAAGCGGCGCAAGCGTGCAAAACGAGTTTGTCTTCTGCCAGCATCAAAACTTACGTTCGGAGTCAAAGCGATTTTGAAAAGATGTCCGCTTTTATGCAAAAGAGCAAGGGAAGGACGGTCTATCCCTCTCTTGCTCTGTATTTTGTATAAAAATTTTACGCGTTCAGCAGCTTTTCTGCAGCGGCAAGCTTGATGGAGCAACAGAAAACTTCCATGGCTTGTTCGAGCTCTTCAAGCGGCGGGAACGACGGCGCAAGACGAATGTTACTGTCGTGCGGGTCTTTGCCGTACGGGAACGTCGCGCCGGCATCGGTCAGGATGACGCCCGCTTCTTTGCACAGCTGCACGACGCGCTTTGCGCAGCCGTCAAGCACATCGACGCTGATGAAATAGCCGCCGTTCGGCTTATTCCACTCGGCGATGCCGAGGTCGCCGATATTTTCCTCCAACATCAGCTCACACAGGCGGAACTTCGGTTCCAAAATGGCGCGGTGGCCCTTCATGAGGGCGCGCACACCGTTGATGTCGTGCAGGAACAGCACGTGGCGCAGCTGATTCAGCTTATCCGGGCCGATGGTAGACGTGAGCGTGTGCTCCTTGAAATCGCGGATATTGTTATCGCTCGTAGCGAGGCCGGCCACACCGGCGCCCGGGAACGAGATCTTGGACGTAGAGGCAAAAATGAAGATCTGATCTTCCGTGCCGTTTTCAACGCAGAGATCGTAGATATTGAGCAGCGTATCCGGCGTATCGGTGAGGTCATGCACACAATAGGCGTTATCCCACATGATTTTGAAGTCCTTTGCAGCCGGTTTTAATGCGGCGAAACGGCGGACGGTCTCATCGGAATACGTGACACCCGTGGGGTTCGAATACTTCGGCACACACCAAATACCCTTGATGGAGTCATCGTCCTTGACGAGCTTTTCGATGAGATCCATATCCGGGCCGGTAGCATACATCGGGATGTTAATGAGCTCGAAGCCGTAATACTCCGTTACGGCAAAATGGCGGTCGTAGCCCGGCACCGGACAGAGAAATTTTTTCTTATCCAGCTTGCACCACGGCGTGCAGCCGTTGTAACCGTGCGAGAAGCCGCGGGAAATAACCTCAAACATCATCATCAAGCTTGAGTTGTTGCCGAGAATGACCTGCGAAGCCGGTACGCCGACCATATCGGCGAAAATGCGCTTCATCTCCGGCAGACCGTCCCAAAGACCGTAGTTACGGCAGTCATCACCGTTGGAATTCGCAAATTCGCTTCTCGCTTTCAGCGCTTCCAAAACGCCGAGGGCGAGCTCCAGTTGTTTTGCGCTGGGCTTGCCGCGCGCCATGTTCAGCGAAAGATTTTTGGCCTGATAGCCCTTATATTCTGCGGAAAGCTCATCGAAAACCTTCTGTAATTCTGCTTTGCTCAAGTTTGCGTACGCCACGAAAACATCTCCATAAATAAGATTTTGAATTGAAAAATAAGTATTCAATTCATTTTTACGCTCCAATAGCGCCTGAAACAATTCTTATTGTAATGCAAATAAGCTAAAAATGCAAGCTTTATTTGTAAATCTTGCATTTTTTTCCCGTTTTGCACGATTGTACGACGTGTTTTCCTGCTTTTCCGTTCATTCTGACAAGCGTATAACAAAGCAAAAACCGGCACAGCGAACTGCACCGGCAAAAGACTTGCTTTTATGAAATTTAAAACTCCGCAGAGCCCGTTGTGCGCGGGAACGGCAGTACGTCGCGGATATTGGAGATGCCCGTAAGGTACATGACCATGCGCTCGAAGCCGAGACCGAAGCCCGCATGCTTGTTGCCGCCGAAACGGCGAAGGTCGAGGTACCACCAGTAATCCTCCTCGTTAAGGCCGAGCTCACGGATGCGGTTCAGAAGCACGTCATAGCGCTCTTCTCTCTGGCTTGCGCCGCACAGCTCGCCGATGCCCGGCACGAGCAGATCGGTCGCCGCAACGGTCTTGTCATCGTCGTTGAGGCGCATGTAGAACGCCTTGATCTCCTTCGGGTAATCGGTGACGAACACCGGCTTGCCGAACTCTTTTTCGGTGAGGTAGCGCTCGTGCTCGGTCTGGAGGTCGCAGCCCCAGGAGACCTTATATTCAAAGTTGTCGTTGTTCTTCTCGAGGAGCTTTACGGCATCCGTATAGGAAATGCGGACGAAATCGGAGTTTGCCACGTGCTCCAGACGCTCTTTGAGACCCTTATCGACAAACTGGTTGAAGAAGTCGATGTCCTGCGGGCAGCGCGCCATAACGTCTTTGATGATGTACTTGATCATGGCCTCCATGAGATCCATGTCGTCGTTGAGATCGGCAAACGCGATCTCCGGCTCGACCATCCAGAACTCTGCCGCGTGACGCTGCGTGTAGGAGCGCTCTGCGCGGAACGTGGGACCGAACGTATAGACCTTACCGAACGCCATGGCCATGCACTCCGCCTCAAGCTGGCCGGAAACGGTGAGGGATGTCTGCTTGCCGAAGAAATCCTTGCTGTAATCGACCGTGCCGTCCTCGTTTTTCGGAACATTGTCGAGGTCGAGCGTTGTCAGCTGGAACATCTCGCCCGCGCCCTCGCAGTCACTGCCCGTGACAATCGGCGTATGCACGTAGGTGAAGCCGTTCTCGTTGAAGAACTTATGGATGGCGAACGCCGCAGCGGAACGCACGCGGAACGCCGCGTTGAAAAGGTTCGTTCTCGGGCGCAGGTGCGCAACCGTACGCAGGTATTCCACTGTGTGGCGCTTCTTCTGAAGTGGGTATTCCGGCGAGGACGCACCCTCAACGGTAATCTCCTCCGCCTGAATTTCAAAAGGCTGCTTCGCTTCCGGCGTGAGCAGCAACGTACCGGTGACACGCAGCGCAGCGCCGACATTCTGGGAAGCGATCTCCTTGTAATTTTCGAGTTTTTCCGCCGTAAAGACGATCTGTACGCCCTTAAAGCAGCTGCCGTCATTCAGATCGATAAATCCGAGCGCCTTGGAGTCGCGGATCGATCTCGCCCAGCCACAGACCGTGACCTGCGTATCGCCAAAGGTCTCCGGCGATCCGTAGAGGGCCGCGATTTCTGTTCTTTTCATGATGACCACATTCCTTTCCGTGCGGCACTTAAACTGCACACGCAAAACCTACGCTTTGGCATGCGGCATTTCTCCGCAAATAATCACTTTTATTATCATACTACAAACGCTATCGGTTTAGCAAGGAAAATTTTGAATTTTCTCCCCGAAAACGCGATTTATGCGCGATCTTTCTTCAAAATCGCATAATTTGCGATGTCGCACAGTCCCCCATTGTTCTTTGCACCCTCGCGCATGATGCCCTCAAACTGCATGCCGCACTTTTTCATCACGCCGCCGGAGTGCGAGTTGTTCACATCGTGGCGCGCCGCAATGCGGTTGAGGCCGACCTCGTCAAACAGAAAATTAATCACGGCACCGAGTGCTTCGCTCGTATAGCCCTTGTGCCACCAGTTTTGGCCGATGCAGTAGCCGATCTCTGCCGCTTTGATCTCATCATCCGTTTTTACCGCAGCGATGGTGCCGATAAGCGCGTTTTCATCCTTTACAACAATGCCCCACTGGTAATAGTTGAGCTCCTCATAGTGCGATGCCCACAGCGCGAGGATCTGCTTTGTTACCTCTACGCTGCTGTGCGTGGGCCATGTGAGGAACTTTGTGACCCCAGGGTCGGACGCCCAGTTGCGGTACATCGGCTCTGCGTCCGCAAGCGTTAAGCGGCGCAAAATGAGTCTTGGCGTTTCGAGTGTGACAGTCCCCTTGTGTTCCATTGTGTTTCCTCCTGATTTCTCCTGAAAATAAAACAGTGCAGACCGTTCATTCAGCCTGCACTGTTCATTGCGATTTATGCGGTTAGGTTCTTTCTAACTCTCAAAAAGCGTATGACAATGTAAGCCCGCAGCAAGTACCGTTACCCATGGCATTTGCGGACTGCATATTCATCATAACGCGGACAAAGCGGAACATTGTCATACCCCTTTCTTTCAAATTTGTTTTGACTATTCTACCACAGTTCTTTCGGTTTTGCAAGAGGAAAATTCTGTTTTCCTGAAATTCTCCGGAAAATCAGCCCAAAGGCGCGTGTTTGAGCAATTTGCGGTCCTTTTCGCCGTAAAAGCGCACCGCGTTGATGCGAATGTTCACCTCATCGCTCGGGTCCTGCCTCTGTGCTTTATCGAGCAGTAAAGCGCGCGAATACGCAAAAAGAGAACGACCGCAGCCGTTCTCCCGATGTTAAAAGTAAAAGGGACAGAAAGATTGCACTCTCTGTCCCCCTTTATTCAAGATTGCGACTAAACCTATAAGCCGAGTTCTGTCTTGGACAACCATCTTTCTCGTCTGCACGTTGCCGTGCAGCTCAAGCCATCTCCTCGAAACCGCCGGGCCGACGTATATGTTTCTCCACGATGTTGCTCCGAATAGGGTTTACATGGCCGCGCAGTCTCCTGCGCGCCGGTGCGCTCTTACCGCACCTTTCCACCCTTACCTGCAATGCAGGCGGTATATCTCTGTTGCACTTTCCCTGGGGTCGCCCCCGGCGGCCGTTAGCCGTTATTCTCGCCCTGTGGAGCTCGGACTTTCCTCAGATGCGGCCTTTCGGCGTACACCCGCAGCTGTCCGGCTTACTCGCAAAATTTGTGAAATGATTGGATTTTAATACTGGTTTTCGGAAAGCAAGCGATTTTTCTCGTCCCACAGCTTCTGAGAAAGGTCCACATAGTAGCTGTGCGGGTTTTCAAATCGCGTTACTTCTTCCCACAGCGTATCGACCTGCGCGAGGCAATGCGCGCGGATAGCGCTTAAGGCACGCGGCTGATACAGGCACTCGCCGTTTTTAAACAGCTGGGTGCGCAGGCGCACGGCGCGGAAATTCTCCACAGTCTTGCGCTTCCACGTGTGATTCGGGTCGAAGATCGTATACGGCTTCTCGTCATCGATGACCTCGTCGTTCAGCGTGATGACATCCGCAATGGCCTTGTCGGTCTCGCGGTCAAAAATACGCCAAACCTCCTTGAAGCACGGTGTGGTGATCTTTGCTACGTTTTCGCTGATCTTGATCTTCGGAACGATAGTGCCGTCCGGTTTTTCAACAGCCGCCAGCTTATAAACGCCGCCGAACACCGGCTCGCTGGAAGACGTGATGAGACGCTCGCCTACGCCGAAAGAATCAACCTTTGCGCCCTGCATGAGCATATCGCGGATGATGTATTCATCCAGGGAATTGGATGCGCAGATCTTGCAGTCTTCAAAGCCGGCGTCGTCGAGCATCTTTCTCGCTTTTCTGGAAAGATACGTGATGTCGCCGCTGTCGATGCGGATGCCGGCCGGGCGGAAGCCCTGCGGCACGAGTACTTCGTTAAAGACGCGGATGGCGTTCGGCACACCGGATTTCAATACGTTGTATGTATCGACGAGCAGCGTACAGTTGTGCGGATATTCTTCGGCATACGCTTTAAACGCTTCGTATTCGCTGTCAAAAAGCTGTACCCAGCTGTGCGCCATGGTGCCGAGCGCCGGAACGCCGAAACGGCGGTCGCTGATGGTGCAGGCAGTGCCGATGCAGCCGCCGATATATGCGGCACGCGCGCCATAAATGGCGCCGTCAAAGCCCTGTGCACGGCGGGAGCCGAACTCCATAACCGCTCTGCCGTCCGCAGCGCGCACGATGCGGTTTGTCTTCGTTGCGATGAGGCTCTGGTGGTTGATGGACAGCAAAACCATGGTCTCCACAAACTGTGCCTGAATGACCGGGCCGCGCACGGTGACGATCGGCTCACCCGGGAAGATCGGCGTGCCCTCCGGCACAGCCCAAACATCGCAGGTAAACTTGAAGTTCTTCAGATAATCGAGGAACTCTTCGCGAAAAATGTGCTTGGAGCGCAGGTAATCGATATCCTCCTGCGTGAAAGAAAGCTCACTCAAGTAATTGACGAGCTGCTCCACGCCTGCCATAATGGCAAATCCGCCGCCGTCCGGCACTTTGCGGAAAAACATATCAAAGTAGCCGATGGTATCCTTAAAACCGTTGGCAAAATAGCCGTTTGCCATAGTGATCTCATAGAAATCCGTCAGCATGGTCAGGTTAATATGATCGTTAGAGAGATTCTGTGCCATAATTCAGCCACCGCTTTCTGAAATGAAAGCATTCCTTTCCCCGGGAGTGAGGTGTGTCCTCATACGTCTTGTTTTTTACCACACACGGCCAAAAGCAGCGCTTTAAGCCGATTTGTATTATTATACCGCAATTTTTTAAAAAGTACAATGAAAACTCACGGCAAACCGAAAAAATCTGCATCTGCACGGAAAACGGCGCGTCTTTGCAAAATGTTTTGTTAAAAGTTTAGCACCACGTACAGTTTACGCGTTTTTTCGGAACAGAACAAAATCCGGCCTGCAAGCACAGCAGACCGGATCTCATTTCGGTTAATTATTCGGCTTCCGGTCCGACATCGGTCACGGAGATGGCGTCGAGGATTGTCTTCTCCATCGCCTGCTTGCCGTACTTATCGACATCTGCCTTGTTCTTTTCGCCGTGGGTCAGGCAGCCTGCGCCGCCGATGCAGCCGCCGGTGCACGCCATGCCCTCAATGAAGTTGTTCGGCAGAACATTCTTGGAGGCACGCAGCAAAGCCGCCTTGCAGGCTTCGATGCCGTCGCATGCGATGGCGTTGAGCTTGAAGTCTTCGTTGTTCTGCTCCTTGAGCGCTTCCACAACCGCGTCGGACAAACCGCCGCTGCGCGCAAAGATACGGCCGTAGTAGGAGGCGTTGTCGAGCACGCCTTCTTCGAGCGTGGTGAGGTCGATGTTGCGGCTGTCGAACAGCGCCTGCAGCTCTTCAAAGGTCAGCGTGCAGTCAATGTATCGGCTTGCCGGCTCGCCTTCCTTGAACTCCATCTTCTTCGCGGTGCACGGCCCGATGAAAACGACCTTTGCGCCCGGAGTGGTCTCCTTGATGTAGCGGCCGATCTCAGCTGCCGGAGACAGGTTGTGCGAGATTTTATCAACCATGGTCGGGAAGTTCTTCTTGATGTAGGAAACGAATGCCGGGCAGCAGGAGCTTGTGAGGAAGCCCTTTTCCGCAAGCTCTGCCGCTTCCTTATACGCAACCATATCTGCGCCGAGCGCCGCTTCGATGACATGATAGAAGCCGAGGCGCTGAATGCCGGTGATGACCTGGCCGAGCTTTGCATAGCTGAACTGGCTGGAAACGGACGGTGCTACGACCGCGTAAACCTTGTAGTCCTGATTCTCGTGGCTGCCCTTGATAAGGTTGACAGCATCGAGAATGAAGGACTTATCGACGATTGCGCCGAACGGGCACTGGTAGACACAGGCGCCGCAGGAGATGCACTTTTCGTTATCAATATGCGCTGCGCGATGCTCCTCGCTGCTCATGCTGATGGCCTTAATCTTGCAGGCCTTTTCGCACGGACGCTTCTGGTTGATGATGGCGCTGTACGGGCATACCTTTGCGCACTGGCCGCACTCTACGCATTTCGACTTATCGATGTGCGCCTTCTGCTGCTCATCAAACGTGATGGCGCCGCGGCGGCATACGTCCTCGCAGCGGTGTGCAAGACAACCGCGGCAGGACTCTGTGACGACATGGCCGCTGACCGGGCATTCGTCGCAGGCAATCTCGATGACTTCGATGACGTTCGGGTTTTTCTTGTCGCCGCCCATAGCGAGCTTGATGCGCTCCTCAACGATGGCGCGCTCTTTGTAGATGCAGCAGCGCATCGTCGGTTTTTCTTTGACGATCAGCTTCGGAATCTCATAGTATGCGGCGTCGAGGTTATCCTCAAAACCGTAACGTGCGACCTCGCGCAGGACCTTATACTTCAAATACTGGATTTTCGTATCAAACTTTCTCATTCTTCACATCAAACCTTTCTTGCTTTGGACAGAGACTTCCTTTTCTATATTTTCAAACCTTCCTTAGAGTGCCGAGACACTCTATACGCAGAAGCTTTTCTGCGCTTAGAAGTAAGATACCTTAACTTTTTTGCCCATCTTCTCGAGCGAGGTGCAGAGATTTTCGACCAACTGCATCTTAATGTTGAAGTTAATGGGCAGATTCGGGTTCTGGTGCGCCGGGTTTACCGCACGACCGACAAAGAAGTTGATATCGGTCGCTTCTTCAAACAGCATGCGGGCGATCATAGACGCGCCGTCGCGCTTATAGCCCCACTGGCTGTACTTGCGGTTTTCCTCAAGGTAATCCTTCGCGTACTCGACGACCTTGCTCATGGTGATGACGCCTTCGGTGACAAGGTCGAGTCCTTCGACCTTCGCCGTGGGCGGAATATCGGAATCGAGGTAATCGAGCTGTGCGATGATGGGCTTTTTGAGGTATTCCGCCGCAAGCGTAGACGTGGTACCGCCGCAGACAATCCGCTTGCCGGGTGCCGAGAAGAACGCCTCGTGCATTTTCGCGAGATCTTCGGGTTTAGACGGCGGTCCGATCATCAGGTTCACGCAGCAGCGCTCGCGCACTTTGACGCAGACCGCGGTGGTATCGTCGCCCGGCTGGCCGCCGTAGAGCTTGTTGCACTCATCGAGCAGCAGCGCATTGAGCGTTTTTGCCGTGAAGCTTTCGTCGTACATCATCTCCATATAGTCAATGATGTCCTTGCGCTCCCAGCCAAAATTCAGCGACATGCCGATGCCGGCATGAATGGCGCCGTCGCTGAACGCGATGAACGTGTCATCCTTCTGAATCGGGATGCGGGTCTTATAGATCGTTTTGCCGCCGATCTCGACGGCTTCGCGCGGGTATTCCCAGTTTTTGCCGTTGCGCAGCAGAACCACGAACGGGTTATCATACTGAATGATCTCCGCTTCTTCATTTTCTATGATTCGGATGATGGTGAACGTGGAATACGCCACGCCGCGCACCGCGCAGATGGGCAGTGTAGACGCAATGGTCTCCACGCAGTCTTCGACATGCAGCCCCTCCGCCATCATGGTAGAGATGATCTTTGCGGTCAGCGTGGAAAGAATGTTCGCCTTAACGCCGCTGCCCATGCCGTCTGCCAGCACAACCACCGTGGAATTTTCTCCCTGCGGAACGATGTCAACGTGATCGCCGCAAAGCTGTTCACCTTTTTTGTTGAGGCTCATCCAGCCAATATCTGTACAGAGATTATTCATCTTGCAGCGATTCCTTTAACTTGGTGAGCGCGATTTTCGTTTCTGCCGTGGTCTCGCCGAGCAGCGATGCGATCTCCTGTACGACGCGCATCTGCTTTTCGATCACACGGTTGGTGACTTCAATCGTCTGCTGCCCCATTTTTTCTTTTTTCAGGTGTTCGTTCATTTCATCCGTCACATCACGCATGATGCACATGATAATGTGATAGTTGCGGTCGTAGAGCACGGTCTGGTCGACATACTTGCCGTATTCCGCAAGGTACACACGCTCGTCGCGCACGCCGCGGCCGGACTGCATGACGTCGATGAAGACGCGCGGGTCCAGAATGCGGATGACCTGCTTGCCGAGCACCTCGGATGTATGCTTCACGTTCACGATCTTACGCGCGGCAGCGTTGATCTGCTGGATTTCCAGCGATTCGTTCAGCACCAAAATGCCGTTCGGCGTGTTGTTGATGATGGTATCGGAGAACGACTGCGCTTTGCCGAGCAGATACGGCAGGCACATGGAAATCTCCGCCTTGCCCTGATAAACAGCGATGGCCTTTTCGCGGCAGGTATTATAGCCGCAGGCACCGCAGTTCAATTCCTGCTCCGGGCGAGTCTTGCCCATCTTTTTGAGGATAGCCTCAATCTCGATGTTGCCCGGCATGAGGTGATACAGGCTGATATAATCAAAATCGTGCTTGAGCTCTTCGGAAGCCGGCTGCGGCACCACAAAGTCCTTTTTGCCGGCATACTTATTAACCGCGATAAAATCCTGCACAGGTTGACGCTGGCCCTGATCCATAGCCGGGCCGTTGATGCAGCTGCCGAAGCAGGCGCTCATCTCGACAAAGCAGTTCTCCATTTTACCGCTCTTGATGTCTTCAAGCGCGTTGATGCAGTTTTCCACGCCGTCGATCGCCATGTATGTATACTCGGGGTCATCGCACACCATGGTGCGCAGAATGCCTCCGGTCGTCGGGAACAGGCGCGCACGGCTTTCTTCCGTGTGATCCTCGCCTGCTTCCACGGTGATGCCTTCTTTTTCAAACCAGGCGGAAAGCTCCTCGAACGTGAGCACACAGTCCACATACGGGCTTTCGTCGGCCTCTGCCTTTTTGGAGATGCACGGCCCGATGAAAACGGTCTTCAGTTCCGGGTCTTCCTCCTTCAGCATCTTACAGTGCGCCTGCATCGGCGACAAAACATGTGCAAGGTACGGCAGAGCCTCCGGGTAATACTTCTGCACAAGCGTATTGACAGAGTGACAGCATGTGGAAATGATGACGCTCTGCCGACGCTCTTTAATGATCTTTTCGTATTCGGTCTTGACGACGGACGCACCTACGGCGGTCTCCTCTACACGGTCAAAGCCAAGCTTTTTGAGCGCCGCACGCATCGTTTCGATGGTAGCGCCCGGGTAATTTGCTACAAAGGATGGCGCAAGGCTGACTGCCACGGGACATTCACCCTTGACGAACATCTCCGCAATCGGTACGTCATTTCGGATTTCTTTTGCGTTCTGCGGACATACGACAAAGCACTGACCGCAGAGAATGCACTCGTCTTTTACGATATGCGCCTGACTGGACTGAAAACGAATGGACTTGACAGGGCAATGACGGATGCACTTATAACAGTTCTGACAGTTAGACTTTTTGAGCTTCAGGTAGTCTGGCATACCCTATTATCCTCTCTTTAACTTATCCTCTTTTAGCGTTCGCTTTCGCTACGAATTTTTCATCCTTGACGATGAATCTTTCATGGGTACCGCTGCCGATGGGGCCGACCTCGTCAAACGCCTTAACCGTGAACACCAAACGGCGGTTGTCCACTTCGGTAAGTTCGCACTCTGCCGTAACATGCATGCTAAGCGGCGTTGCGGACGTGTGCTGCACATTCATCAGCGTGCCCACAGTGCCCATGCCCGGCTCTAATTCCGGCGCAACGCACTTCCAAGCCGCCTCTTCCATCAGCGCGACCATAGCGGGCGTTGCAAAAACGTCCAGCGTGCCGCTTCCCATGGCTTTGGCTGTGTTCTTCTCTGTAACAACGGTCTCGGCTTTGCCTTTCATTCCGGCTGTCAACAACTTAATCACCCTTACTTCCTATTTTCTGCTGCGTTTTGCCGCACACAGCAGCTTACGCACGGAGAGCCGATGCAAAAAGGCTCTTGCACCGGCTAAATTTTTGTTTCTTATGCTTACTGAACCTTTGCGAGAATCTCTTTCTGGAAGAATTCCTCGGTGGTGTCGGGAGATACGGAATGCTTCTCGCCGTCTACGGTGACGTTGACGCCGTTTACGCAGTCACCCATGCAGAAAGTGCCACCGAGTTCTACCTTATCTTCGAGGTGGTTTTCCTTTACGAGCGCCTGAAGCTTTTCCACGACCTGGCGGGAACCTTTCAGATGACATGAGCTGCCGATGCAGATGATAACTTTCATTCTAATCAAACTCCGTTTCTTAGTTTTTGGTTTTTACTTATTTGTTTATCTAATGGCATAGAAAAGGGATCTTCCTTTTCTGCCAAGCTAACTTAGGTATTGGCGTCAAATTTCTCCTTGAGCTGCTTAGATAAGAGCGCAAGCGACGCGGCGAGGTTTTCGTTATGTACCAATATGCCCTCCGGCACATCGAGATGCACGGGCGCGAAATTCCAGATAGCCAGAATTCCGCTTTCAATGAGCAAGTTGCAGATGGCCTGCGCATTTTCTGCCGGGACCGCGATGATGCCGATGCGCACGCGCATGCGCTCACACAGATCCATCAGCTTATCCATTGTCAGAATGCGTTTGCCGCCGTAATCTTCCTCACATACCTCTTCATCGATATCGAACGCGGCCACAATGTTCATGCCGCAGTCTTTAAAGCCGCCATACGTCAAAAGCGCCTTGCCGAGCTTGCCCGCGCCGACGATGATGGCGTCATCAACATCATTGTAGCCTAAGAATTCCTCAAGCTCTGCGATGAGCGCCTCTGTGTTGTAACCAACCTTCGGCTTGCCGGCCGAACTGACCGCTGCAAGGTCTTTGCGCACAACGACATGGTTGAGGCGCAGCGCCTCTGCGATGGTCGTGGCGGAAATGTGTTCCGGCGTGTTTTCGCCGAGCTGCTTCATATAATTCAGGTAAAGCGGTAACCTGAGCAGCGTTTGTTTTGAAATGCTGCGATTCACCATGACGCAGCCAACCCCCATCCAAACAGAAAATCAAAATAAACCAAACATCTAATACTTTAACACAAGAAACGACCAAATGGAATACCCATTTTCAAATATCGATATAATTTCATCGATATGAAAGCAAAAAAGCCCCAACGACACGTTAAAAAACAGACAAACTAAATCAAATACAAACTTCGGCGGATTTCTACTCCGCATGCGGCGTGCCGAACTTTGCGCTCAATAAATCGCGCTCCTCATACAACTTTTCGATGAACTGTTTATCGACCGCCGTATATTTATATTCCTTTTTGGACGTCAAAATATCTCTATACACGCGGTGTTTGTTGCCGCGGCACGGTTTTAGCACAAGCTCATAGCGTTCAAGTTGTTCCACATCCGTCGGCGAGACCCACATATATGTGTGCGGCACCGTCGCCAAAAGGTCGAGCTGACTGCCGCGGCTGTAAACATACACGCGTTTGGTGACGTTTTCGTCCATCTCTGCCTTTTTGATGTCGGACATCGGCAGCGACGGCACGAACGGATCGCCGTGGCAAATTTCGATATAGCCGGAAAGGTCTTCTATATCCACAACATTCTTTTGCGAGAGCGGGTCGTTTTTGGAGATGAGAAGCTGATACTCGAATTCCCAGATGTTCTCCGACTTCATGCCCTTATCGCGCAGCATGTTCGTAAAAAAGCTCTCAAAGATCGTCTGATACCGCACGATGGCAAGGCCGTAGTTTTCCTGTACCACGTTGCGAATGGCACGCATGGCGTTCGTTTCTTTGAAACTAAACTCGATTTCCTTTGACATATCCGCCTCACGGACAAACTTGGAAAACGCATCCGCAATATAGCTGGCGCGCGGCACCGAGATGCTGAACTTCAGCTTATTATTCTTTTCGGGCTTATAAAGCGACTCCATTTCTTCGATCTGTGCCAGAATACTCTTGGCGTAGCCGAGAAACTCCTCTCCCTGCGGTGTGGGCACAATACCCTTTGAGGTGCGCTTAAAGATCTTGACGCCGAGCGTCTCCTCAAGCTCCTTAATCCCGCGGCTGAGGTTCGGCTGCCCCATAAAAAGGTTTTCGGCAGCCTTAGTGATGGATGCGGTCTTCTCTACTTCCACCGCATATTTCAGATGTGCGATGTTCATTGCGTTCTCCTACGGACATATTTGAAAGGGCATAACACTATTTTGATTATATTATAACATATCCCGCTCTCTTGTCAAATACTTGTGCACAAAAACAGCGTAAAATCCGAAAAAATCGGCGGCTAAACCGCATTTTCGTCCGAAAGCAGGGGTGCAATGCGCTTTTCGGCTTCGAGTACTGCACGGGTGATCTGCTCCGTCATCTCGGCGCGTATGGTACACACCGCTGCAAGGGTATCGGCATCCGGAGTGTTTTGCCGTGCGGTGACAGCTTCTAAAAGCTCGTCTAAGAACGCGTCCACCTCGGCGGCATCGTAGGTGTTGCCGCGCTTTACTGTAAAGCGAACAGCCTTTATATATTCAGGCGTCAGCTCCATTTTCGGCCTCCTCCCCCGGCTTTCTGCCGTACTTTGGCTGATATAGTTTTTTCGGCAGAACGCGCGAGAATGCATAGAAAAGCGCCGCGCCCCCTGCAAATATAGGCAGCAGAACGGGCCAATCATCCGCGACGAAGCCCATATGCGGCAGGCAGAATGCGCTCACTTTGCCCTCTAAATATTCATACGGCACTTCGGCATAGACTTTAAAGTCCCCCACCGTATGCCAAACGCGGGCTTCAGGGTCGTTTTCGGTCAGCGTCAGCAGCAATAGACCGCGTTCGGTTTGAATCGCCGCGCAGTCACCCGGGAAATAATCTTCGGCCGGCATATATGCGTAATATGCAAGCGAATTCACGGGATAGCCTGTACAGTCGGCTTGCTTTACAGCAAATACGTTCTGTCCGAACAGAATCGGCGAAAGCAAAAGCAGGATGTAAATTGTCACGAGTGCGCTGACAAGTGATATAGCTTTACATATTTTGATTGTAAGGCTGTTTATCTTTACAAGCTTAGCATTCATGATTCATGCGGCCGGCCGAGCATCTCCTCAGCCATTTTGAGTTTTAACGGCGTGATGTCATCGCCGCCGATAATACGGGCAATCTCGCGGACGCGCGCGTCTTTCGTCAGCGTGTGCACCGCCGTGTACGTTTTGTTGTTCTCCTGCTTTTTGACGATAAACAGGTGGTTATCCGCCATGGCGGCGATCTGCGCCAGGTGCGTGACGCAGATGACCTGCGCGTTTTTGGAGACGCAGCGCAGCTTGATGCCGACCTTATTCGCCGCTTCGCCGCTGATGCCGGTGTCAATCTCATCGAAGATCTGCGTTTCGGCCGCGCCGGAATCCTCAGACAGCACGGTATTGATGGCGAGCATAATACGCGAAAGCTCGCCGCCGGACGCGATCTTCGACATAGGCTTCGGATCCTCACCTGCGTTTGCGGAGACGAGAAACTGGATGCGGTCGCAGCCGAAGGCTGTCAACGGTGTGCGCTCCTGCTCCACGGTGAAGACGACGCCGGGCATGTTGAGCTCTGAAAGCTCCTGCCGCACACGGCGCGAAAAACTCTCGCACGCAGCGCGGCGCTTCGCGGATAGCTGCTTTGCAAGCGTCACCGCTTCTTTTTTCTTCTGCTCATACTGCTGCAAAAGCAGTTCTTTTTTTTCATCGGAAAATTCGATGTCCGAAAGCTCCGCACGGGCACGGTCGAGGAACGAAAGCATTTCTTCCTCCGTTTCGCCGTATTTGAGGCTCAAGCGGTAGATAATTTCCAGACGGCTTTCAATCTCATCAAGCTCGTTTGCGTCGAACATGGCGTTATCGAGGTAATCGGAGATTTCCGCCGCGGCATCTGTCAGTGCGTATTCGGCGTCGCGGACATGCTCGGCGACGTTTGAAAGCGACGGTGCATAGCGCGCCGCCTGCTCGAGCGACTCTGCCGCAACGGATACGGCCGTGATGGCGCCGCCATTGTCCTCATCGCCCTGCAAAAGCGTGACAGCTTCGCCCACACCGCGCACGATACGCTCACTGTTGCGGATCTCATCGCGGCGCTCGGTCAGCTCTGCCTGTTCGCCGACGCGCAGCTGTGCAACTTCTAATTCTTCGATCTGATAGCGCAAAATATCCATGCGGCGGGACTTCTGCCCCTCGTCGGATTCGAGCGCATCAAGCTCGCCTTTGATGCGGCGCAGCGCCGTATACGCTGCGCGGTACTCCGCAAGCAGACCATATGCGCCCGCAAAGCTGTCGATATACGTGCCGTGCACTTCCGGTGAAAGCAACTTGTAGCTTTCATGCTGGCCGAGAATATCGATGAGCGTGCCGCCGACGGCGCGCAGCATGGAAACGGTCGCCGGGATGTTGTTGAGCTTGCAGGAGGAGCGACCGTGCGGGCGAATCTCACGGCGAATAAGCAAACTGCCATCGTCTTCAAGCGGAATATCCAGCTCGCGCAAGACCTGCTGCGTCTGCGGAGAAACATCCGTAAAAAGTGCCGAAACACTCGCCTGCTCCGCACCTGTGCGCACAAGCTCCTTTGAGGTACGCTCACCGAGCACGGCGTAGATCGCGTCGATGATGATGGATTTGCCCGCGCCGGTCTCACCGGTCAAAACGGTGAAGCCCGGTTCAAAATCGATAGACGCCTGCTCGATGACGGCGATATTCTGAATGTAAAGCTGCGTCAGCATATCAGACCCCGCCAATCAGCTTTCTGAGCTCGTTCTGCTTTTCCTCCGCAATCTCATCCGTTTTACAGATGATGAGAATGGTGTCTTCACCGGCCAACGTGCCGATGAAATCCGGGAAATGCAGCGTATCCATAGAGGCGCAGACCGCCTGCGCCATGCCGGTCATGCACTTGACAACGATCATGTTGCCGGCCGCCTCCACGCTCATAACAGAATCGCCGAACAGCGAATAGAACTTGGAGGAAATGTCGCGGGCATTGTCGCGCCCGGTGGAATATTTATACTTTCCGTTCGGGGAAAGACTCTTTACGAGCCGAAGCTCTTTGATATCGCGGGAAACGGTTGCCTGGGTCACGTCGAAGCCACAAGCGCGCAGGTTGCGCAGGAGCTCTTCCTGCGTGTCGATATCCTGTGCTTTGATGAGCTCCAGAATTTTAGCGTGGCGTCTTGTTTTCATGCTTTCTGCCTTCCTTCCTGCCTTTTAATTTCTGCTTTGCATAAATTTGCTGTCTACAATATCGTAAAAATTGCGTTCGTCGGTCTGAATAAGCTCAGTGTAATAGGTCGAGCGGCTGACGGAAACCGTGTCCGTCTTATGAATGCGTATGGGTGCGCCACCGTCTATGGTGAGATATACCTCGCCGGAATAATCGCTGTCCGTGCTGACCGTGATGGTCTTATCTGCGCAGAACAGCGTGCTGCGGTTAAAGAGCGCATGCGGGCAGATGGGCGTGAAGATTACGCATTCCGATTCCGGGTCTACCACCGGGCCGCCCGCCGAGAGCGAGTACGCCGTGGAGCCCGCCGGTGTAGCCAAAATGAGGCCGTCCGCGCGGAATTTATAAAGCTTGGAACCGTCGACGGAAAAGCCGAAATCGTAAATTCTGGACTGTGCACCGGAGACGACCGCGTCGTTTAAAGCGCGGTAGGTTGTATCCCCCTTCACGCTGTGCACGGTAACGGAAAGCATCATCAGGCGACGCACACGGTAATCGCCCGTAAAGAGCGCCTTTAATTTGTGCAGCTCGTCCTTCTCCACACCTGCCAAAAAGCCCAGCCGCCCAAGGTTCACTCCAAGGATGGGCTTACCTGCAACGGACGCGTGCTTTGCCGTGTGGATGATGGTGCCGTCGCCGCCGACCGCAACGATAAGGTCGCAGCTTTCCGCCAGTGCGGCGTGATTTTTGCAGAACGTGACGTGTTCATACTGCCCGCGGTGCTTTTCGTGCATGAGTGTTTCCGCACCGTTTTCCTGCAAAACCGCCAGAATTTCCCGGGTGTATGTGTCCGCATCGCGTTTATCCAGATTTGGAATCACCGCAATTTTCATAAGCCTCAGTCCTTTTTGTCCAGCGCCGCGTGAGATGCTTCCACGATCTCATGCGGCGTGCTTTCTGCCGTATTCACCGGCGCGTCGCTTTTTTGGAGGAACACAAGATACTCGATGTTGCCCTCCGGTCCTTTGACCGGCGAGAACGTAAGTCCCAGTACGGAATATCCGTTTTCCACTGCAAAATCGCAGACCATCTGCACCACTTCCTCGTGCACAGCTTTGTCGCGCACAACGCCCTTTTTGCCCACTTTTTCCCTGCCGGCTTCAAACTGCGGCTTAATAAGGCACACGGCTTTGCCGCCGTCCTTTAAAAGCGGACGCACGGCGGGCAAAATAATTTTGAGCGAGATGAACGACACGTCTACGGAGAAGAAGTCAATCTCCTCCGGAATTTGCTCGCGTGTGAGATAGCGGGCGTTCGTACGCTCCAGATTCACCACGCGCGGGTCGGTGCGCAGCTGCCAGGCGAGCTGCCCGTAGCCGACGTCTACGCTGTATACTTTGGAGGCACCGTTTTGCAGCATGCAGTCCGTAAAGCCGCCCGTAGATGCGCCGATGTCCATACATACGGTGTTTTCGAGTTTGATCGGAAACAGTTGCATAGCTTTTTCAAGCTTTAAGCCGCCGCGGCTGACATAGCGCAGCGTGTTGCCGCGCACCTCTAAGACTGCGTCTTCACGCACGGTGTCACCGGGCTTATCGAATTTCTGGTTATCCGCGTAAACACAGCCCGCCATGATGAGCGTGCGCGCTTTTTCGCGGCTGGGCGCAAGCCCTTTTTCATAAAGCAGGACGTCTATCCTTTTTTTCATATAGAAACTGCCTTTCCATCTTTCTTTTCTGCGGTTTGCAGCGCCGTGTGTACGGCGTTCACCATGCCCTCTACGTCAAGACCGAGCTTATGCAGCGTGCGGAACATAGGCGCGTGCTTGATGAATCCGTTTTCAATAGCGTGCACTTCGTAGTGTCCTCTGAAATTGCGATCCAACAGCATGGCGCCGAATTCCTCCGCAATGCCGCCTTGGCGGACGCCCTCTTCAAAGAACAGCACCGTGGGACACCTTAAGACCGCTTCCACCGCTTTCGGATCGATCGGCACGATGCGATTGAGCTTCACGATGCGGCACTTTATGCCCTCTTTTTCGAGCGTTTCCGCCGCTTCGCACGCAAACGAGAACATACGGCCGTAGGTCACAAGCGTGACAGAAGCATCTTCCGTACCGAACACATAAAACGGCTTGCCGGAAAGCGTGTAGTTTTCCGGGCGATACAGCTCTTTGCCGCGCGGGTAGCGAATAGCATAAAGGTGGTTTTCTCCCTTAATACAGTCATCAAGATTGTCCGAAAGCTCATCGTAATACGTCGGCGCGTACACATGAATGTCCGGCACGGTGCGCAGGAACGCGGCATCGAACACACCTTGGTGCGTCTGGCCGTCTTCGCCGACCACGCCGGCTCTGTCCACGGCCAGAATAATTTTGAGATGCTGCAAGGCGCCGTCGTGGATGAGCTGGTCGTACGCGCGCTGTAAAAACGTGGAATATACCGCAAAAACCGGAATCATGCCGCCGCGCGCCAGACCGGCGCAGAACGTGACGGCGTGTTCCTCCGCAATGCCGACATCAAAGAAACGGCTGCGGTATTTTTCGCGGAAATCCGTCAGACCGGTGCCGGATTCCATCGCCGCCGTAACGGCGCACAGCTTCTCATTTACACCGGCTATCGTGCACATCGTCTCGCCGAACGCATGCGAAAAGCCCTTGGCAATGGCTTCGCCCGCGCCCTTTTCGCGGTCAAACGCCGCAAGGCCGTGGTAAACGCTCGGAGCGTTCTCCGCGTATTTATATCCGCGTCCTTTATAGGTGCGGATGTGGATAAGCACCGGCTTATCCATATCGCGCGCCATCGTCAAAACCGACGTCAAGGTGCGCAGGTCGTGTCCGTCGAACGGGCCGTAATAATTAAAGCCAAGATCCTGAAAGATCGTGGTGTTGAAAATATTCTTTTTGATTTGGTTTTTCACGCGGCGCACTTCGGCAGCCATGTGCTCGCCCACCTTCGGCACGCGGCACAGTGCGGCTTCGACGCTGTCTTTTGCGTTCAAATACCCCGGCTTTGCGCGCACATAGGAAAGGTAGCGCGCAATGGAGCCCACGTTGCGGGAAATGGACATGGCGTTGTCATTCAAAATGACGATCATATTGCGGTTGATGCGGCCCGCATTGTTGAGGCCCTCATACGCAAGGCCGCCGGTCAACGCGCCGTCGCCGATGACGGCGATGACATGGCCGGGGTCACCCGCAAGTGCCTTTGCAACGGAAAGGCCGAGCGCCGAAGAAATGGACGCGCTGCTGTGCCCCGTTGTAAACGGGTCGCAGTCGCTTTCTTCTCTCGACGGAAAGCCCGAAAGCCCGTCCTCGCGGCGCAGCGTGGAAAACGCTTCTTCTCTGCCGGTTAAAAGCTTGTGCGCGTAGGACTGGTGCCCCACGTCCCACACGATGCAATCCTCCGGCAAGGTGAACACACGGTGCAGCGCCACAGTGAGTTCCACCACGCCCAAATTGGAGGCAAGATGGCCGCCGTTGTCCGCCACCGTGCTGATGATCTCTTCCCTGATCTCATCGCAAAGCTCCGGCAGCTCGTTTGCCGCAAGCTTTTTTACATCGTTCGGGGCCTTGATTTTACTGAGCAATCTGCTCATACTTACACCAGTCCGTTCTGTATTTTTGCTGCCGTTACGGCGTTTTTCATCAGCATTGTGATGGTCATGGGACCTACGCCGCCGGGCACCGGCGTAAGGTAACCGGCGACCGCCTCGGCGCTTTCGTAATCAACATCGCCGCACAGCTTGCCGTTTTCATCGCGGTTCATGCCGACATCAATCACCACGGCACCGGGCTTTACCATATCGCCGGTGACAAATTTCGCCTTGCCGACCGCGACAACGAGAATATCCGCCGTTTTGCAGATCTCTTTCAAATTTTTCGTGTGACTGTGGCAGATCGTCACCGTGCCGTTTTCATGCAGAAGCAGCATAGCCATCGGCTTGCCGACGATGTTGCTGCGGCCGATGACGACGCAGTTTTTGCCGTCGATTGTGACGCCGGTAGAGCGGATGAGCTCGATGATGCCCGCGGGCGTACACGGCAAAAACGCGAAATCGCCGATCATGATGCGGCCGACATTTTCGGCGTGGAACGCGTCCACGTCCTTTTTCGGATCGATATGCTCCACGATGAGTGCTTCGTTCAAGTGCTTCGGCAGCGGAGACTGCACCAATATGCCGTTGATCTTCGGGTCTGCGTTCAGCTTTTCGATAAGCGCCAAAAGCTCCTCCTGCGTGGTGTTTTCCGGCAGGACGTGTTCCTCGGAGTAAATGCCGGTCTCGGCGCAGGCCTTGCCTTTGTTACGCACATAGATTTTAGACGCGGGGTCTTCGCCGACAAGCACGACCGCCATGCCGGTCTGAACGCCCTGCTTTTTTAAAGCGGCAACTTCTTCGGCAATTTCGCCGCGTACCTTTGCCGCAACGGCCTTGCCGTCAATTCTCACTGCCATCGTTCTTCTCCTCGCTTTCCCCTTCTGCCGTTTCATTCGCTTCTTCGGCTTCATCAGACGGCTCTTCGGAAGTGTTCGCATCCGCATTTCCTTCCGTTTTTTCATTTTCCGCCTCGGCAGTTTTCTTTACGCCGGTGCCGACTGTCATGTGCTCCTGTGCTTCTTCGGCGCTCATGCCGGAGAAAATGGTGCTTTCGGCAGTGTCGTCAATCTCGACCTTCTCCGCCTTGTCTTCAACTGTCAGGCCGGCAGCTTCCATCGCCTTGCGGCTGCCGCAGCCCGTAAGCTTATGGCAGTTGCGGAACACGATGAGCAAAACAACAGCGACGAGTGCAGAAGCCGCAGCAAGCACCTGCGAAACGCGCAGATCGATACCCGGCAACAGCAGACTGTCTGTGCGCAGACCTTCAATGAAGAAGCGCGTCACGCCGTACCAGATGATGTATAATAAGAACGTCTGGCCGTCATACCGGCGCAGGTGGCGCGTGAATAGATGCAGTAAAACAAAGCCTAAAAGGCACAAAATCGATTCGTAAAGGAAGCACGGGTGCACATTGCCTACCACTTCTGCGGCGGTACGGTCACTGTACATGCCCCACGGCAGGTCGGTCGCGCAGCCGAAAGCTTCTTGGTTCACAAAGTTACCCCAGCGACCGACACCCTGACCGATGAGATAGCCAAGAGACGCGACATCCAGCACGGCGAACAGGTTCATCTTGCGGATCTTCGCGACGATGCCGCCGCACAGCAGGCCGCCGATAATGCCGCCGTAAATGCCGAGGCCGCCCTCTTTGATGTTGAAAATCTCCATCGGGTTCGTGATGTACTTGTCGCCCGGGTAGAAGATGACGTAGTAAAGACGCGCGCCGATGATGCCGCCAAGCAAGCCGGCGATGATGGCATCGAGCAGGTGGTCTTTATTGATATTCATTTTTTTGCAGGAGGAAAAACCGTACAGCACCGCCAGCAGGAAACCGATGCCGATGATGATGCCATACCAGTAAATGGTGAAATTACCGACCTGAAACGCGATGGGATTGACCTCCACCGAAATTCCGAGATTCGGGAACTGAACTTGATGCGTCATGACTGTATATCCTTTCGATTAAGCTTCGTCCAACGGACGAATGATGGAAGCCGCCGTTTTGTCCATATCAAACAGCGTCTGAATGCGCGCGTTCACGTCTTCCGCGGTGATCTCGGAGAAGCACTCAATGTAGCGGAACAGCTCGCGGTCGTTAAAGTGCATGGTCATCACGGCGTTCGCGATGACATCCGGGCTATTGAGGCCGGAAACATTCGCGCCGTAAAGGGATTTCGCGCTGCGGCGCACGTCTTCCTCCTTGACACCTTCGCGCTTTAAACGTGCCATTTCCTCACGGATGGCATCACACACGGCCTCCGGGTTGCCGGATTCGCCGCCGAACAGCAGCGCACCGTAGCCCGTGCCCTCAAAATACTCGTAGCTGAAGGAAGCTTCGTTCACAAGGCCCGCATCTAAGAGCTTGCGGAACATCGGCGAACTGTCGGACGCCATAATGTCGAGCAGCACCTCGGTGACGGCAAGGTCTTTTTCCGTGCGGTGCGCACCGGTTACGGCCTCTTTCACGCCGAACTGGAACATAGGGCACGCCACAGGCAGCTTTTCTTCGACGAGCGGCTGCACGATGGTATCGGGCTCCTCTTCAAAAACGCGTTCCACCTCAACGGGCTCGCTCTTTTTCAGCATTTTGTCGCACAGCGCGAGGACTTCCTCCTCCGTACAGTTGCCGCAGACGCACAGTGCCATGTTGTTGAGGTTATAGAACGTGTTGTAGCAGCGGTAAAGGTACTCCGGGGTGATTTCCGCAATGCTCTCCACCGTGCCCGCAATGTCGTCCTTGATCGGGTGCGTGTGGTACATGGCGCGCAGCAGGCTGAACATCATGCGCCACTGCGGATCATCGTCATACATTTTGATTTCCTGGCCGATGATGCCGAGCTCTTTTTCAACGGTCTGCTTTGTAAAATACGGGGACTGCACGAAGTCGAGCAAAATCTCCAGCGCCTGCTCTGCGTTTTCCGTGCAGGAGAACAGGTAGCGCGTCGTCTCAAACGACGTATACGCGTTTGCGGAAGCGCCGATCTCGGCATAGCGGCCGAATGCGTCGCCGTCTTCGCTTTCAAAAAGCTTGTGCTCCAAAAAATGCGCGATGCCCGCGGGTGTCGTCTCTGCCTTATCCTCGTCGCTGCGTTTAAAGACCTTATCGATGGAGCCGTAGCGCGTGCCAAACACCGCATACGTACTGCGCATTTCCGCTTTCGGGTATATAAACACGGTCAGGCCGCTTGCGTGTTTGACGCAGCGGTAGCCGTCCCGAAGAAGTTTACTTTCCACAAGGGTATTCTTCATTTCTGCGCTCATTTTGCCGCTCCTTTCAGCTTATAGACCGTATCGAGCGTGACGCGCTCGGCGGCGCTGACGATCTCGTCCTTCGTGATGTTCATGATACACTCCGCATATTCCTCCGGCGTGTGGAGCTTGCCCTGCAGCATGCCGCTGAGATACCATGTCTCCATGGATGCCGCGGAATCTGCCACGGCGTTGTAGCTGTTGCACATGGCGAGCTTTGCAAAGAGAATCTCATCGTCCGTGATATTGCCCTTTTTCATATCGTTGAGCTCTTTTAAAATCGCTTCTTCCGTGCGGTCGAGGTCTTTCGTTTCCACGCCGCTCTGCACGAGCATGACGTTCTTCGGCGTATCGTGGCGCGCGGCGCAGTAGTAGCAAAGGCTCTGCTTTTCGCGCACGTTCATAAAGAGCTTGCTGCTCGGTGTGCCGCCGAGCACAACGGACATCAGCTTTGCCGCAAGGCGCTCTTCCGGCGTGGTGCCGATGGCAAAGCCCATGACGAGCTTAGACTGCACAACGGGCATTTCTTCCGTCACACGCTTTACGTCTCCCGATGCTGTGTGGCGCTTTGTTTCAATGGACACCGCGTCGCGCATGCCGAGGCGCTTTACAAGCTGCTGCGCAAAGCGGTCGTCCGCACCGTCGCCGATCGTGAACTGGCAGATCTGCGCGTGCTTTACGGCATACTCCCACGCCGCTTTCACGCCCTCGCGGGTCGCGTTCAAGATCGCCTCGCGCGTACCGATGCGCGGCACACCTGCGGGTTCGCCCGCAAACATGGTCTGCACACAGCGCTGCATGGCATACGTCGCCTTATCGTTATATTCCGCGTCAAGCGTCTCCAAAAGCTGGCGCTGTTCCTGCAAAAAACCGTCCTCCGGGAACAGACCGTTTTCATCGCACAGCGGCGTGAACAGAATGCTCTCCAGCATTTCGGAAAGCGCCTGCTGCACATCTTCGCCGCCGAACGCATACGGGTTCGCAATGCCGGCTGCGGCAAGCGTTAAAATCTGGTTATCGCCCACACGCGTTACACCCGGCTGCACCGAAGCGCCGTACAGCTCCGCAAGGCGCTTGCCGAACTGCGTGTAATCGGGGTATTCGCGCGTCGCACGGGAGATTATATTCGGGACGAGTGCATATAAAGCCGCATTTTCCGGCGTGGTAAGCGGCAGCACAAGGTGTGCGGAAACGCGTGCCGTTTTAAACTGCGGCGTGCTGCTCCAGAACGCCTGCAAGCCGCAGTCCTTCTGTTCAAAAAAATGATTATTCATCTCTGAAATTTTCCTTCCTGAAATAGTTTAAAACCGAATTTTCAAAAGGTATAGTTGCATAAATATGCTTTCGTATTCGTATTATAGCACAGCTTTTTTCAATTTTAAAGCCAAAGACGGCTTTTTCACAAAAAATTCAGTTTACGCGCGCACAAAAAACCGGGCGCAACACTTTTCGATGCACCCGGCTGAAGCTGCGGTCTCCTCGACCGTATTCAAATTGATCTCGATGTCCGTGAATTCTTCCCCCGAAGTATAATATACCCGCTTCGTAATGATGAGGCGTTCTCCTTTTGAAATCCACCTCAACCGAGGTACATTTTTTCAAACGCCTCTATGCTGTCAAACACATTCGGTTTGAGCCCCGCTTTTTCGTATTCCTTTGCATATAAGCTGAGTGCGCCGTCAAACTGCGCCGCAGCCGCCGAGTATAAAGGTTACACAGGCTTTATAGCCGTCCTCGTTCCGCATTAAAACAAACAGGTCGGACGTTTTCGAATATCGCCCCGTGCGACAGGCGCAAAATGCGGGACGGACACATTCTGCACCGCTTTTCATACATCAGCCGCAGCTTCAGTATATCAAAAGTGATGGCAAGGCGCAATATTTTCTCTTAATCTGTGGAATATTTTATATAATTTGTCAATTCTGTTGTGCTTCTTTAAACCTTTCCAGCTCCGGCACGGCGTTCGCCATTTCGGCTTTGGCGTTTTCGCCTGTCAGGTGGTCTACGGCGTACAGCACCACGCCGTCTGCACCCGCTTCCTTTGCGCGGTCGATCTGCTTTGCGAGCATGTCGGTCGTGTTGAGCCATGTGCCGTTGTCCGCATCCGTGCCCGCCTTATACACCGCAAGCCCGATATACAGTTTGATGCTTGGCAGGCGCTTTAATGCGCACCAATTTTGGAGCGCCGTTTCAAACGGCAGCGCTTCATTTTCAAAGCTGTAATAAAGCTGCGGGCAAACGTAATCGATATACCCCGCCTGCGCACACCACGTGTACACGTCAGCATTGATCATCTCGTTGTTTTCTAAATTGCCCTGCGGCGAAATGCCGAACTGCACATTTTCATTCGCTTCCTTCACACGGCTGTACACGGCGGCGATGAGCGCGTTCACATTCGCGGTGCGCCACTCGTGCAGCGTGAGCGGCTCTTCCGTTTCTTTTACATACGCCGTGTACTGCTCGGCGTCGATGCTTTCGTCGTCCGTGGGGTAAAAATAGTCGTCAAAATGAATGCCGTCCACGTCGTATTTTTCGGCGATCTCCGCTGCGCCGTCCGCAATGCGGTTGCGGATATACGCGCTTGCGGGGTTATAATAAATGCCGCTGTTGTACGCCATAAAATATTCCGGGTGATTTACATAATTTTGCATATAAAATCCATTTTCGTCAAGCTCCGGCGGAATTGTCGTGCTCGCAATGCGCAGCGGGTTGATCCACGCGTGAAACTGTATATTCTGCTCGTGCGCGGCGTTTACCATGTATTCCATTGGGTCATAGCCGGGGTCTTTCCCCTGCATATCGGTCAAAAGGTGCGACCACGACTCGTACTCCGAGGGATACAGGCTGTCCGCAAACGGCCGTACATGCACAAACACCGCATTTGCGCCGACGCTTTTCGCAGCCGCAAGCTTGGCATCAAAATTCTCCTTGAACGTTTCTTCGGTCTTCTCCGTCACATCGAGCGCCATATACGGAATCCACACGCCGACAAGCGGTTCTTCTGCTTTTGCGGTCGTTTCTGCGGCGTTGCTATCCTCATGCTCCGGCGCAGTGCTTGAGAATACGACTTCAACGGAGTTTTCCGCCGCACGCGGCTCTGCGTTTTTCTCCCGTCCCGCCGCGCTTTTCATCGCCAGAAATACGGCCGCAACCAAAATTAAAACCGCGATGACATAATGATACTTTTTAATTACGATCATACGCTTTTTCCTTTCTCTCTGCGTTCCCTTGACCGCCAAACGGATTTGCGGTAAGATAATCATAAGTATGAGACAAGCGAGGAAAATATGATGGATTTTAAACTGGAACCCGTGCAGTTCACACTGCTGACCTATTATTGTATCATCAATATCACAGCCGCAGTCCTGACCGTTACCGATAAGCGCCGCGCACAGAAAAAGCAGTGGCGTGTCCCGGAGCGCACGCTCCTTTTGCTCGGTGCGGCAGGCGGCGCACTCGGCGAATTTATCGCCATGCTGTGTATCCGCCACAAAACAAAGCACCTGAAATTTGTGATCTCCATGCCCGTTTTCATCGTACTGCACATCGTCCTTTTCTATCGGATTTTTTTGCTTTGAGGGAGACTTTAATGAACACAAAATATAGAAATCTGCTGTTTGATGCCGATCAGACGCTCATCGATTTTGAAAAGGACATGCCGCTCGCATTTCAATATATGTACGAGCAATCGGGGCTTGCAAAGCAAAAGCCATACAGCGCAGAGATTCTGCGCCTTTATAACGACTGCAACGAAAGCTGGTGGCGGCGTTTTGAGCAAAAGCTCTGCACCAAAGCGGAGCTGTACCGCAACCGTTTCGTCGATTTCTTCGAGGTCGCGGGGCTCACACCGGTCAGCATCGATTTTTTGCAAGACCTATATGTCTCCGGCATAGCGAAAACCGGCACGCCGCTGCCGGGCGCTTTAGATATGCTGCGTGCGCTTTCAGAGCGTTACGACCTCTACATCACCACAAACGGAAATCCGATCTCGCAGCCCGGACGCCTCAAGAATTCCGGCGTCACGGCCTTTATGAAGGGCTGCTTTATTTCCGATAAGATTGGCGCGGCAAAGCCGGATAAAAAATATATTGATTATGTCCTTGCGCACATACCGGGCGCGAGCACCGAAAACTGTCTCGTCATCGGCGATTCGCTTTCGGCAGACATCAAAGGCGCGCAGAACGCCGGTTTAGACAGCTTATGGTATAACCCTAATCGCAAAGCAAACACCCTTCCCATACCGCCCAACTTTGAAGCCGCAAGCTACGAAGATATCGTAAGAATTTTGCTGTAAGGAGCTTTTATGGAGAACCCCGACATCGACCGCCCGGCCGTGCACATCGGCTTCCCCTTTTTCGCGGCGCTGTTTGTCGCCTCTTTCTTCGGCGCGCCGTTTGCCGCCGTTTCGGCGGTTTTGCTGTTCGCCGCCGTTTTTCTGCTTTTGCTGTTTAAGCAGCATCGACAACGGCCGAATTTCGTGCTTTCCCTCATCGCCACCGCAGCCGCATTCGCGGTGTTTGCAGTTGCAATGAATCTATTCGTGCTGCCCACAGAGCGCTATGACGGCGGCACATATACCGTCACCGGAAACGTAGAGTCGTTCCTCACGAAAAGCAACGGGCGGTTCTATTACAAGCTGCATGTGACGCACATCGACGAGCCTGTACAGGATGTCGATTTTTCGGTACGCCTCTCCCACAGCGAGGCTTTCCCGGCAGAGATTGGCGACACGGTCACGTGCGAAGCGAAGTTCTTCGCGTTTGAAGACAGCCTCGGGCTCTCCCCGCGCACCTCGTGGCTTGCGGATAACATGGTCTTATCCGCCTATGTCACGGATTACGAATCCGTGCAGGTCACGCCTGTCGAAAAGCGCCCGTTTTCATATTATGTAAACCAAATCCGCACGCATTTTCACAATTTGATTTTGGAAAACTACCCCAAAGTCGAAGGCTCTGTGCTTTCCGCCATGCTGCTCGGCCTGCGGGACGATATGGAAACCGAGCTTATCTCCGCCTACAAAAAGGCCGGTGCTTCGCACATTTTGGCCATATCCGGCATGCACATGGCGATCTTAACGCAGTTCACCCTCGGTTTTCTGGGTCTGCTCGGACTGAAACGCCGCCCGGCCGCGCTCGTTTCCGCGGTGTTTACGCTGCTTTTTATGTTCGTCTCGGGGCTTTCGGCCTCTGTGGTGCGCAGCGGCATTATGCAGCTCATTTTGCTTTTCGGCATTCTTCTCGGTCGCCAGGCGGAACCGCTCAACTCCCTTGCGGTCGCCGTTTTGACCATGAGCTTATTAAACCCGTTCTGCGCGGGCGATGTCTCCCTGTTGTTCTCGTTTTCGGCGACGCTCGGCATCATCCTGCTTGCGCCCCGCATCACAAAAGCAATCACGAAAAATATTCGCAAGCCGCAGCGGAAAGCGCACCTTGCAAAGCTTGTTTCTGCATTTTCCGTCTCATTTTCGGCGGTGCTTTTCACTGCGCCGCTGCAGCTTTATTTATACGGCACAGTGCAATTCGTTTCGGTGCTCACATCGCTTTTGGTGTTGGAAATTTCCGCGTGGCTGCTGCGGTTCGGGCTTATCGCCGCCTTGCTGCTCGCCGTCCCCGTTCTCTCCCCGTGCGCCGCACCGTTCGTGTTTTTAAGCGGCATTTGCGTGAAGGCGCAGAATTTCATCATCACGCTTATCGCAGAGCACATTCCCGGTACGCTGCGTATCTCCGGCAAATATCTGCCCGTAACCGTCGTAATCTGCGTCCTTTTCTTCACGCTTTCCGTGCTTCTCTACCGCCGCAAAAATAAAGCGCTGCCATGCGTTTTAACGGTGTGTATCCTGCTTTGCGGCATGAGTGCAAACGCGCTTTTGAGCCAAAGCGCCGCACGCCTTGTCGTTTTCCGCACCGATTACGCCGCCTGCACGGCGATTATCACAAACACCTCCGCCGAGGTGCTCGGGTGCAGCGGAAATGCCGCTTCCGTTGAGACCGCCCTGCGCGCGAACGGTGCGGAACAGATCACCCTTTTACTCGTGCAGCCTGATGAAAAAAGCATCCGCTGCGCCGAAAAGCTTGCACAGCTTTTCGAGGTCAAGCAGATTCTCGTGCCGGACACCGTATATTACCCTGCGGAAAACGCTGCGTTTTACGATTTCAGTTATGTCGGCGTGCTTCCCTCCGGCAGCTTCACGGTCACGGACAGCGGCGAGACCGTCACGGTCACCGTAAACGGCACGGAAATTTACCTTGAAACGAAACGCAGCACGTCGCTTTCCCACGACACAGATATTTTGGTGACAGAAAAACCGCAAAATGCAGTCTCTGCCCCGTTTACGATTTTAAAAACAAATGGTATAATAGAGGATACCGAAGCTTCGCTTTCGCCCGGCGCATACCTCTTTATGACGGAGCACGAAAGCATCCGGCTCGATTTTGACGAGCGCGGCACGTACACGGTATACGGCGGCTAAGCCGCAACGAAAGGAAAACACTATGCCCGAGATTACGGAAACCAAACTCAAGGAGCAGATTGCAAAAGAGCAAATCGGCAGCCTTTACTTTTTGTACGGCGACGAAAAGCTGCTCGTGCGCCGAAATTTAAATCGCCTGTTAAAAAAACTGGACGGCAACTTCCCGGAATTCAACTTTCAGGAATTCCCGCACGACGCGCCCGTAGACAGCATTGCGGACGCCGTTGTCGCCATGCCGTTTATGGCAGAGCGCAAGTGTGTCACGGTCTCCGACCTCAACGTGGAAGCCATGAACACCGCGGAGCTCGATAAGCTCTACGAATTGCTCGATACTATTCCCGAAACGACCGTGCTTATTCTTTATCTGCCCACGCTCGAGATTGATCCGAAAAAGAGCGCAAAGTGGCGCACGTTTTTAAAGAAGCTCGACACGCGCGGCTTTTCCCTGCCCTCGCTGCGCCTGAAAGACAACGAGCTTGAAAAATACGTCTGCCGCGAGGCCGAAAAGGCAAACTGCCTGCTCTCCCGCAAGCTTGCCGAGCGCATCGTGCAGTACGTCGGCAACGACTTAAACGCCCTCACAAACGAAGTGACAAAGCTCTGCGCCTTTGCGGGCGGCGGCGAGATCACCGCCGAGCAGGTGGAAAAAACGGTCACGAAAAACATGGAAACAACCGTGTTTCTCTTGAGCAATGCCCTCGTGCGCGGCGATTACAGCAAAGCGTATGCGCTGCTTGATCTACTGATGGCCCAGCGCGAAGAACCGTACACGATTCTGGCCGTTTTAAGCAGCGCTTACATCGACATGTACCGCGTGCGCGCCGCGATCGAAGCGGGCAAAACGTCCATGGCGCCGACGGAATACGGCGATTACCGCGGCCGCGATTTTAGATTAAAATATGCCGAGCGCGACGTGCGCGACCTTTCTATCGAAATGCTGCGAGAATGCCTTTCGCTTTTACTCAACTGCGATCTTTCCATCAAGCTTTCGGGCGGTGAAAACATGGACAGAATCGCACTCGAAAAGCTTTTCGCCCAGCTTTTGTACGTCGCGCACCGCGGCAGCGTGGCCTAAAGGAGCTCTTATGATCCACATGAACGAAGCCCTCATCGTCGAGGGCCGGTATGACAAAAGCAAGCTTTCCGCGCTGACCGACGCTATCATCGTCACAACGAACGGCTTTGGCATCTACAAGGATGCTGAAAAGCGCGATTTCATCCGCAAGCTCGCCAAAGAGCGCGGCATCGTCATTTTGACGGACAGTGACAACGCCGGCCGGCAGATCCGCGCGTATATCACGTCTTTCGTGCCGTCAAATCAAATTCGCCACGCGTATATCCCGGATATTTACGGCAAAGAAAAGCGCAAAGCGGCGCCTTCCAAAGAAGGCAAGCTCGGCGTGGAGGGCATTTCCTCGGAAATTTTACTGGAAATTTTAAAAGAAGCCGGCGCTTCCGTTGAGGGCAGCACAACCGATTTTCAGCCCTTAACCCCGGCAGACCTCATGCCTCTCGGTCTCACCGGCGGCGTAAACAGCGCCACACTGCGCCAAGGCGTTTTGAAAGCACTTGATCTCCCCGAAAACCTCACGACCAAAATGCTCCTGCGCTGGGTGACGAGCGAAGAAAAAAAGGCGCAGCTTTTAGCCGCCGTAGAAAAAATCAAAAACGGTGCTTGACAAACCGAAAAGCGCCGACTATAATAAGCACAATGGCTGTGAAAGAAAGAAGTACGCGTTTTCATCGGCACAGAGAGCCTGCGGGTGGTGTAAGCAGGTGCGAAAAAACGCCGAAATACATTCCGGAGCTGTCTTTTTGAACGGGTTCCCAGTAAAAAAGTCCGTGTGCGCACGTTACAGCGCAAGGGTATGTTTGTACCCGTTGAGGTTTCAGGTGTGAGCCTGAAATAAACTGAGGTGGTACCGCGAACCACAAAACGAAACGTGTTCGCCCTCATAGATCAAGTGAGGGTGTTTTTTTATATTCAAAATTCCCCTCCTTGAAGATCAAGGGGGCTTTTTTATTGCCCCAAAAGCCCAAAACCTGAAAATCGAAAGGAACGAAACAACATGGGTATTTACGAAGAATTGCAGGCCCGCGGCCTCATTGCACAGGTCACGGACGAAGAGCGCATCCGCAACCTTATCAACAACGGCGAAGCCACGTTCTACATCGGCTTTGACTGCACCGCAGACAGCCTTACAGCTGGTCACTTCATGGCGCTGACCTTAATGAAGCGCCTGCAGATGGCGGGCAACAAGCCAATTGCCCTCATCGGCGGCGGCACCACGATGATCGGCGACCCGAGCGGCCGCACCGACATGCGCAAGATGCTCACGATGGAAGACATCGAGCACAACGCCGCCTGCTTCAAGCGCCAGATGGAAAACTTCATCGATTTCTCCGACGGCAAGGCCCTCATGGTCAATAACGCCGATTGGCTCTTAAAGCTCAATTACGTCGAGCTCCTGCGTGAAGTGGGCGCATGCTTCTCTGTCAACAACATGCTGCGCGCCGAGTGCTATAAGCAGCGCATGGAAAAGGGTCTCTCCTTCCTTGAGTTCAACTACATGATCATGCAAAGCTACGACTTCTACGCCTTGTTCCAGAAGTACGGCTGCAATTTACAGTTCGGCGGCGACGACCAGTGGAGCAACATGCTCGGCGGCACGGAGCTCATCCGCAGAAAACTCGGCAAGGATGCCGCAGCCATGACCATCACCCTGCTCACCGATTCTCAGGGCAAGAAGATGGGCAAAACCGCCGGCAACGCCGTGTGGCTTGACCCGAACAAAACTTCCCCGTTCGATTTCTACCAGTACTGGAGAAACGTAGACGACAGCGACGTTTTGAAGTGCATCAAGATGCTGACGTTCCTGCCGCTTGACGAGATTGAAAAGATGGAAAGCTGGGAAGGCAGCCAGCTGAACCGCGCAAAGGAGATCCTCGCGTTCGAGCTTACACAGATGGTACATGGCGCTGAGGAAGCCCGGAAGGCACAG
The DNA here is from genome assembly GCF_046974225.1 of Hominenteromicrobium sp. Classification (NCBI taxonomy): domain Bacteria; kingdom Bacillati; phylum Bacillota; class Clostridia; order Eubacteriales; family Oscillospiraceae; genus Hominenteromicrobium; species Hominenteromicrobium sp. The sequence goes on from NZ_JBKWAE010000006.1 coordinate 104,445, forward strand.
GAAGCCGCACGTGCACTGTTCGGCAGCGGCGCAAACTCCGAGAACATGCCGACCACCGAGATCACCGCAGCCGACCTCACCGACGGCGCAATCAACATTCTCGACCTCATGCAGAAAGCCGGCCTCATTGCATCTAAGGGTGAGGGCCGCCGCCTCGTGCAGCAGGGCGGTGTTTCCGTCGACGACGTAAAGGTCACCGATATCGCCAAGACCTGCACCGCAGCCGATTTTGAAAAAGGCCATGTCATCATCAAAAAAGGCAAAAAGGTCTTCCATAAGGTCGTTTTGAAGTAAGTAAAAAAGCGGCGGCGAACGCGTGCTGGCCGAAAAGCTGCTTGCGTTCTTCGACCAAGTGAAGCCGGAGAATGTGGACTATGCGGCGTTGAGAGAATTTTTGGGGAAGTAAATAAAACGCGATAGAAGAACCCCCGAGTTCAATTTGCAGAGCACTGCGAGGCGAACTCGGGGATTTTTATTTTGAGAAATCAAGCATGTAATTTACTTGTTACCCAATTGGTGACCGTTGTCATCCGTTTATTATACTTTGACCATTTTTTGATCGCTTCGATCGAGATGGAGAAGGCCAAACTCATGACCAAAAGCGTAAAATAGCTCAAAATTGCATTATGTGACCAAAAAACCAAAGCGGAACACGGTCCGTAAAAGAAAGCATGGACCATAAACATATTTCCTGAGTGTTTTCCTAAAAACTCAAGAGGAGCAGAAATAACGTGCGCCTTAAAATACCGTCCAACCAGAACAATGATCAGAAACGCAGCCAGCGCACTGAGCAAACCGCAGATTTGCCACAGATCGTTCTGCGAGATACTAAAGCGCAAAACCAAAAGTCCCGCGGCGCCCAAGAACAATACCGTCGCAAACACGACTTCCGACCATTTACCGTGTTTCATTTTTCGAGACATCAGTTATTCAGCACGTCTCCCTTGGCACATGCAGCTGCCAGAAGAATGACTAAGAAATAATTCAAATAGCTGCCGCCATATTTGGAGTGGATCGAATCGGGAATGAATTGAGGCAGTAAAAAGCCAATCGGAACCACTGCCATTCCGAGCCGTTCACACAGGCTGTCTATCAGCGGGATCAGAAGCACGATGATCTGTGCCAGACACATATACCACCATACGCCGCTGAGCAATCCGGTTTGGAAAAAATCCGAAACAGCAAACACATCCGCAATCATTCGAATCACGCTGTTTTCATAAACACGCATCGGATTGCCTCTAACGATCCAATACCCGAAAAATACAAATACATAGACCGGCCAAAAAGCTTTCATCAAGGAAAACCAACGTCGGATCAGAAATTGTAAAGTACTTTCAGAATTTGCACCCCCGCGTTTTTGGTATTGCAGAGATAAACCGTACGCGGATAAAAACACGAACAGCCAAACGCATACACGCGCCATGACGGCAACTGGTTGGATCCTATCTTCCGACAAGAAAAGAAACTCCATTTTTGTCTTTTCAACAAAATCCACATTATAAAACAAGTGATGAAACAGGAGTAAAAGTATACCGATCCCTTTTACCCGAGCCGTTTCCGCTTTTGTAAACAAGTTTTAGCCCCCTCATTTTCAGTTAACGGTTTCCGTATACTTCCAGAGCGTATAATCATCAAAAGTGCCGCAGGCGGTCACCTGCATATCGGAATGGCCATGCTCATGAAAAAATGTTAAAATACGCGTTTCAGACGACGTATTGCTGACGTAATAGACGTTTTTGCTTGGCAGAGCTGCAAGCGTATTTTCAAAGCCGAGGGACTCAATGTAGTCCTGCACACTTGGGTGGCTTTGCGTCACACCACTCAAAAACAATACATTTTTCGGAAAGCAGGCTCGGCTGCTTTTAAACACACTAAAATCATAGTACAGCGTCTGAATCGCCGTGCCAAAATCTAAAACATATAAATCTTCCGGCGTTTCGTTCACTTGTGCTAAGAATTCGGGGCGCAGTTTGCCGGGAATTACAGTTTTCGTGTATTTTTCCGGAGAATAGCTTGCCGAATAATAAAATGTACCGTCTACATACATGCGATATGCTACAGCGTCTTCTATAGGTGCAGTATTGTCCGGCAGATAGTTTATCCCCTGCCATCCGCCTACCAGGAGCGCGGCGGCACACAACAGAGCTTCCGTCGCCTTGCTGCGCTTAAAAAACGGCTCACAGAAATACGCGATCAATACGGCGGCGCAGAACAGAAAACCAAATTCTACGCGATAGACCCACCGTCCAAGTCTGTAAAAATAGACCAGAAATCCAAGCACCATCAGTGCCAACACCGCCGGTACCCAAAATTTTTTGGGATTTGTAATGGCGCAGAATAATCCGAGCAGCACACAGCAAAGCGTCATCGGATAATAGAGTTGGCGCAACCGAATCATGCTGAGCGCTTCGCGAATACTCGGATGCAGATTCACACGATGTGCATTGATAATATCCAATACTTGCTGCATCTTCTCTGTACTAAACACCGCTTGATCTGCAAAATCCCAATGCAGAATCATTTGATAATCGTTTTCCGATACGCCGATTGCTGTAAGTTCGTCGCGCAGATTTTCATAATCACACCAGGTGTAATCTAATATCTGGGAGCGGATTTTCGTAAATGTATAGTATTCTGTATAATCTGGATTGGCTGTATATGTAAGTGCATTTACAATATTAAACAAAAAGATAGTAACTATAAAAACTATCCCTGGTACAGCAATTTTAAGAAAAAACTCATATAACTTCATCTGTTTTTGCTTAAAACAAATCACTATATGATAAACAACAAGTACACTAGAAAACGCTATCGCCATAAAGAAAGCGTCTCTACGAACCAAACATCCCGTTATAGCCAACAAAGCTCCTAATACACAGCATTTCCTCCTATTTTGTTCAAACAGCGCCCAAACAAACAACAGACATCCACACATAGATGCCACAATCGCTGTTTTTGTAAACTGTGGCAAGATATACAGATCACGTGCGGCAAAGGCTGTAATCCAGACAACAGTCAGAACCGCTGTGCCAAGACGAAGTTTCTGCACAAGTACATAAGTGAGCGCAAGAAAAGACAAAAAGCAAAGAAGCATTTGCAGCCAAAAATACCAGCTTATTGCCGGGAAAAGACTATACAGCGGCACAAAAAGCCAGCCAATGAAAATGTTGGAGAACATCATGTGGGCATCTGGGTGGCCGGTATACGCACCGGAAACCACCATTTCCATGATGAAATCATCCGAAACCTCATATTTTATACTGCAAAAAAGAAGAATGCACAACAGCAGAACCGCCTGCGCTGCTGCTAAGACGAAAAACAATTTCTTTTTGCCAAAGTGCTCCTGCAAATCGATCGCCGGAGCGCTTCGAATCTGCTGTACATCGTTTGTCATCAGCGATTACCGTACATTTTTTCGTAGTAATTCTGATACTCACCGCTGATGATGGTCTCCCACCACTCACGATTATCGAGATACCACTGGATGGTCTTTTTAATGCCGTCCTCAAACTTGGTCTCCGGCAGCCAGCCCAACTCGTTATGAATCTTGGTCGGATCGATGGCATAACGCATATCATGACCCTTACGGTCACCAACATGGGTAATCAGACTCTCCGGCTTGCCCAGCTCCTTGCAGATGATTTTTACGATCTCGATGTTCTGCTTTTCATTATGACCGCCGACATTGTAAACTTCGCCCACACGACCCTTATGGATAATCAAATCAATGGCCTTGCAATGGTCTTCCACATACAGCCAGTCACGGACGTTCAGACCCTCGCCGTAAACAGGAAGGGGCTTGTCTGCCAGAGCATTCGCGATCATCAGCGGAATCAGCTTCTCCGGGAAATGATAAGGACCGTAGTTGTTGGAGCAGCGGGAAATGGTCACAGGCAGGCCGTAGGTACGGTGGTAAGCCAGAACCAGCAGGTCAGCGGCAGCTTTGGAGCTGCTGTACGGAGAGCTGGTGTGGATCGGTGTCTCCTCGGTGAAGAACAAGTCGGGACGGTCCAACGGCAGGTCGCCGTAAACCTCGTCGGTAGAGACCTGATGATAACGCTGGATGCCGTACTTGCGGCAAGCGTCCATCAGCGTTGCGGTACCCATAATATTCGTCTGGAGGAAGATGCCCGGATCTTCGATAGAACGGTCAACATGAGATTCTGCCGCAAAGTTAACCACAATGTCCGGATGCTCTTCTTCAAACAGTTTATTTACAGCTTCGCGGTCGCAGATATCGGCCTTCACAAAGCGGAAATTTGGGTTATCCATGACAGGCGCCAGCGTAGACAGGTTGCCTGCGTAGGTCAACTTATCGAGGCAGACAATGCGGTAATCCGGGTATTCTTTCAGTATGTGAAAAATAAAATTGGAACCAATAAATCCGGCGCCGCCGGTAACGATGATCGTCATAATCTAACTCCTTGTGCTGTGGAACTTACTCCTGGGTCTTCGTACTGCGAACGGAACTTCTGATCGTACCTTCTGCAACTATTTTCAAGTGCGTGCCATACGGGGATTTACCGTACTTTTCCGCAGAACGCAGCAGTTCTTCTTTATCGATCCAGCCGAAGCGGTAAGCAATCTCCTCCGGTGCGGAGATCTTTACGCCCTGACGTTTTTCGACCATACGCACAAAATCTGCTGCATCTACAAGACTATCCATTGTACCAGTATCCAGCCACGCAAAGCCACGTCCAAACAGCTCCACATCCAGATTACCCTGATTTAAGTACATTTCGTTGAGCGTGGTAATTTCCAGCTCGCCGCGATCCGACTTCTCCACCCTCTTGGCCAGATCCGACACACCCTTGGGATAGAAGTACAGGCCGGTGATGGCATAGTTGCTCTTTGGATGCTTTGGCTTCTCTTCCACAGAGATCACCTTGCCTGCATCATCAAATTCCACGATACCGAAGCGTTCTGGATCCGTTACATAATAGCCAAAGATCGTGGATATGCCGTTTTCGGCTCTGCTGCTTGCGTTCTGGAGAATGCGGGAGAAACCGTTTCCGTAGAAAATATTATCGCCGAGGATCATTGCACACGGTTCGTCACCGATGAATTCTTTACCGATGAGTAACGCCTGCGCAAGCCCTTCCGGCGCTTCTTGCACAGCATAAGAAAGAGTGATGCCAAACTGACTGCCGTCTTCCAGCAGATCGTGGAAGCGTGGGGTGTCCTCCGGCGTAGAGATGATCAGAATGTCCCGGATCCCCGCCAGCATCAGGGTAGACAGGGGATAGTAGATCATCGGCTTATCGTATACGGGCAGCAACTGCTTGGATGTTACCATGGTCAGCGGGTAAAGTCTCGTGCCGGCGCCGCCGGCTAAAATAATTCCTTTCACTGTTTGCATCCTCCGTTTTACTCTTTGGTGTTAAAATATAACCTTTATTTATCCAAGGGGAAGTGAGAAAATCACGATTCCCAATACAATAATTGCGATTCCCTTTAGTTTTCCTTTCGTAATTTTCTCATGCAGAAAGAAATAGCTAAGTATCACTACAAAAATCTGTCCCAAAGACTGCCACATGGGCGAGAGTGAAAGCGGAAGTTTACGCAGCGCAATCACCGAGCAGACTGTTGATACCACAAAAAGGAAGTATGCAAAGATAACAGAAAAATTTAAGTACGCTTTATACCAAGCATCATATGGCTTCATTGCTGCTTTTTTCAGAATAATCTGTGAAATATCCGCAATCAGAACAGAGCTGATCGCAATTAGGAAATACAACCACACGTTACTTATCCCCCGATGCCATAACCTTATATATCCCGTAGCAGATCACTATCGCACCGAGGATCTGATTCCAACTGGTACTCTCTTGAAACAGCAGTACACTCCATACCATACTCCAAATCATGGACACAGCACGATTGCTATACGCCGTTGTCAGCGGGACCTTGCGCAAAATCATCTGCCATAAAACTGCATATACAAATAAAATTCCGATAGAGCATCCATAAAACAGCAGAAACTGAATTGAAATCATCGGGTATCGGGACGCCAATTTCTGAAACACTCCGCTAAAGGAGTATACAATCACAGTGCCCTGCATAAAACCGATTTGACCAATTCCAGCTTTTTCCTTGTCATCCATGCCGATTTTCACCTCTGATTTGCAGCAGCTCCCCACTTATTTCTACGTTATTGCTTGCGTTCCATTTTTTCAAGTCAGATTCGAGTCCTTTCCGTTTGCCTGCTGATACACTCTAATTACCGCGCAAGCATCCTCTTGTACAGTCTCGGAACGAGGCGTTTTCCTATACAAGTCATGACAGAGTTCCGTCAAATAGCACGGAACCCCTGCCTTCTCCGCCAAATCAATACAAATTTTTGAATCCTTTTCCATCGTTTCAAGCGCCGCACGAGACGAAAAATCATGCTTCATCAGCTTGGGCACTCTACTCTGGAACATATTAGAATTACCTGCACATTCAGAGATTGTATCCTGCAATACCTGCGGATCGATCCCCATAGACTCGCTGAAAGACACTGCCTCCGCTGCTGCTGCAATATGGATTCCAACCAGCATTTGATTGACTGCCTTGAGCATCTGGCCTTGTCCCAGCTTAGCGCCCACATAAACGATCTTCTTGGAATAGGCCTGAAATATATCCCTGCATACCTCAAATACCTGACTGTCACCCGCTGCCATCGTTACAAGTTTTCCCTGTTCGGCACCGGTTACGCCACCGCTTACCGGTGCGTCTAAAAGTGCAATTCCCTCTGGACACATTTCACTGAGCAGGCGCATTTGTTCCGGCGCAATGGTACTGGAAACAATGATTATTCCCTTTTTCATTGCAGCCAACACCCCATCAGTCCCCTGCAGGCAACCGCGGCACTGCTCATAATTTGAAACCATCAGCAAAATGCGGTCCGTTCGCTCCGCAATTTCTCCGGCAGTCTCCAAGACCTGGATTCCCATGCGTTCTGCCTTCTGGCGACTATACGCACTACGCACTGTCGTAAAAAGTTGAAATCCACATTCTTGTAGTTTGCCTGCCATGGGCGCTCCCATAGCCCCCAGCCCAATGATTCCTAACTGCTTCATCTGATTTTCTTCCGCTCCACAAGTTCTTCTGCTGCCGCTACTATGTCAGCAGCCGTCATATGATTTGCCTCATACAGTGCCTCTGCGTCTCCGGATCTTGCAAAGCAATCCTGAATACCAATCATACGCATAGAAACCGGCAAATTCGTAGCCAGCACCTCTGCTACAGCTCCGCCAAGCCCGCCAATGACAGAGTGATCTTCGACCGTCACAATTGCGCCGGTCTCTCCGGCCGCTGTAATAACTGCCTCGCGGTCAATGGGCTTGAGCGTATGAATCTCCATAATCTGCGCATTGACTCCCCGGGCTTCCAGTGCTTTCGCGGCCTTTACAGTGCGGTCCAGCATAATTCCCGTGGCAATCAGGGTAACATCTTTTCCCCGACGCTTTACCCAATTTGCCTTGCCGATCTCAACATGATAGGTTGCTTCGTCATTGATATCCTCTACAGCGTCAAAAGGAAGCCGGACATACAGCGGGCCATGGAACTCCAGTGCCTTTCTTGCCAACACTCTGGCAGAAACAGCATCTGACGGCTGAATAATGGTCATATTCGGCAGGGCACGAAGAATCGCAATGTCCTCAATGGCTGTATGGCTGACGCCTTCCGAGCCAGTCTGCAGCCCTGCATGAGTCCCCATGACTATAACATCCTGTTTGGGATGGCAAATATACGTTCTGAGCTGTTCACAGGCACGCATCGTTGCAAATACGCTGTACGTTGCCAGCACAACCTTATGTCCGCAGCTGGCCAAGCCGCTGGCTACTCCAATCAAATTTTGTTCAGCGATTCCAATTGAAATCTGACGTTCCGGATAAATATCTCCAAAATCCTCAAATGAGCAGCACTTGGTATCTGCACACACTGCATAATAACCATATTCCTCGGCAAGCCGAATGATCTCCTTGCCAAAAATAATTCTGATTGGGAGCTGGCTCATATCAATTCCTCCCTTGCATGAATTTCAGTAATCGCCTGCTGATACTGCTCATCGGAAATAACACTCCGATGCCATTTCAGCACATTTTCCATATAGGAAACGCCTTTTCCCTTTACGGTGTTTGCAATAATGACCGTCGGAGAGCCTTGATGGCGCTGTGCTAGTTCAATAGCCGCATAGATCTCATCAAAGTTGTGCCCATTAATGGTAATGACGTTCCACCCAAACCCATGCCACTTTTCCTCCAAGGGAGAAATATCCATAACATCTGCTACTGTTCCGGTGATTTGAAGTCGGTTCCGGTCTACAAAAGCAATCAAGTTATCCAGATTATGGTGTGCTGCACACATTGCAGCCTCCCAAACAATACCCTCCTGTAACTCTCCATCGCCAAGAACGCAATAAGTTTTATAAGAACAACCTCTTAATTTTGCAGAAATCGCCATTCCAACAGCAGTGGAAATACCATTACCTAGAGAACCGGACTCCATATCTACGCCCGGCGTAGACATATCCGGATATGCCGTCAGCATAGAGCCGGTTTTACGGAATGTCGACAGCGTTTCACGGGGGAAAAATCCGCGGCGTGCCAGCACCGAATACAATGCCGGCGAGGCATGGCCTTTTGAAAGCACAAATCTATCTCTCTCCGGCCAATCGGGATTCTGCGGATCCACATTCATTACACCGCCCAAATAGAGTGCTACAAGAATTTCCACACAAGACAGCGATGAACCCGGATGACCCATTCCTGCCCGATAGATCATTTCAATAATATCCCACCTGACCGCCTGTGCCAGCTCTTCATTTGTAAACTCGTTCTTTTTTTCCATATCTTTTCTTCCCTCCGACCCGTATCAGTCAAACTGCTTCAGCACATGTGCCTTTTTACAGTCATAGCCCGAGATCAACATCTGCTCGCCATTTTCATCAAGCACTTTCAGAGTTTTCTGCACATGATCAATCAACGCCAGCAGACGATCTGCATCTTTCCCCTGAATGAAGATTCTTGCAAATGTCTGGTTCAGCGTTCCCATAGACCCTTTTCCGATCTCATCGCCTTCATAGTAGAACTGAATGATATTGAGGATTTCCGGCATTGCACGGAGCGCTTCCAATCCATCAATCCGGGTGATTTTTCCCGGCTTCATCAGTGCCAGCAGAATTACATCACTGTGGTCAAACATCGGCTTATTCTTCTCTGCCGCATTCCAGCCTGTGCATGCACCGAACAGCGCATAATTCAGCATCATCTGACAGCTGTCAATCTCATTCTCAGCTGCGCAGAGAATATATTCCTGTGCGCCGCACAGGCGATAGCCCATTTCAAAAGGCAACAGCATGCCATCCACCACAAAGCACTGCATAAACATCGTGCCGTCCTTCATGCCGAGACCTGCTGTCATATTTTTCAGTTTCTCCTCCAGCTGTTCATAGTAGAGCGGAATAAACCGGCAGGGGTAAAACAACGCATTGGGCTGCATGGCCTTCCCCTCCTGCACCTGATTCATGTCACGCTCGCACATGGAAGACAACGACAGTACACCATTCTGAAGATTAAAGTACATGCACACATCCGGATAGGCAGCCATATACCGCTCCACGATCACGCACTGATTCTGCGAAAATTTCAGTGCATACGGAACCGCTTCGCAAAGCTCTTTCTCATTTTCACAGATTGAAACACCCTTGCTAGCCCACGCATCTGATGGCTTCACGATCACCGGGTATTGGATCAGCTCCAGATCTTCCCGTTTCAGGTCACCATCCAAATGGAACTCCGGCACCACCGGGATCCCATATTCTCTGCAGGTCTCTTTGAACAGCAGTTTGTTGGTGGTTACATTGATTTGCTCTTTCGTTGCATAAAACGGAAGTCCAAGCGTATCCGCCACCAGGCATGCAGGCATCAAGTTCGCATCAGAAAATCCAGTAAACACACCGTCTATCTCATTTTCCCTTGCAATTTCCAACACCCGATCAATATCTGTCGTGCTGGCCAAATATGAGCGGTCCGCAATCCGCTTTGCAGGTGAATTCGGATAATAATCCACTACAATCGTATAGATACCCATGCGTTTCGCACGTTCAACCGCATCATACATGGCTCCTGTTCCGCCAAGAAACAGGAGCTTCTTCTGGTTTTCCATAGTCTCAGCTTCTTTCATTGTTATTCCATCGTTATTCCGTCGCAATATAAAACCCATATACCATCAGGTCATTCACGCTGTCCACCCACGCCATTGTAACATTGGGATTGTAATGGCACTGAATGAATGCCAGTTCCCGCTCTGGCGGAACCGTACATATCATGTATACCACCGTGCCCTCACCAATTGCCTGATAGACATTGGGCATCCCCCATCGTTCCAAAACAGAAAGATTGGCAGGGGTCCAGCACACCCACCCCCCCTGAATGCATACATTCTGGTGGCTAGTTCTGGAGAAACAGGTAAATGGTGTTGCCGTGCTGGTATAGGTCAGACGTGAAATCGTTGGCCTGTCCAGCAGGAAAAAATCATCAGGATATGATTCCGCATACTCAATTACTTTCTGATAGGTATCGGTAATCTCAGCTGTGTCATCTTCTGCCGCATGACAAATCGTCAGGACACACACTGCTGCGCAGGTCAGAATCAGCAGTGTGCAGCCCATATCGTGCCCAACACCGCCCAATGTTGTCCAGATATTTTTATCTGCCTGATCCACGACACTTCGTTTCCGCCAGCTCAGGGTTCCAAGATAAATACAGAACAGCAGCGCCGGCGCAGTGATCGAATACCAGACTCTGTATGGCATTCGTCCCACAGAAACAAAATACCACATCATCACAAATGCCACAACCAGGGTGCCCAGCAGCAACAGGAAGCGCTTCCAATCCATACAAAACAGCAGAAACAGCACAACCCCAAAGAAAAGGAGCCAAAACTGCCGCTGCCGAACATCATCTGGTACCTGAAAAACCGCTGCAATTGCTTCTGTTTTAAGATTCACTGCGGAATAGGAAGCTGACTGTTCTGATTTCATACCAACCAGTGCTTCCACAACATCCCGGTTGAACACCTCTTTATCCAGATAGCTTTGGTTCGCGAACATATCCAAATCCTCTCTGGATATTCCCAAAGCCATCAATGCCTCCGCATTTTCATCATAGTCTGGAACACCGTAATCCAGCAGTTCCGCACGCATTGCATTTTCCTCATAATAATCCAGCGCAGCAGGATTACTACGGTAATACGCCATATTTGCCGTGCGAACTCCAACCGCTACCAAAACACTGATACACATAACCGCAAGTGTTTTCCAGTTCTTCTTCAGCCACGAAAGTAACGGCATGTCCTTGTGCGCAAACAGCACTTCATATCCCGCAAACATCGCAAGATACGGCAATGTAAAGTATAGGGACTGATAACGCAGCATGCTGCCCATCAACATGAGCACGCACCCGCCAATTCCACGGAACAGTTTGCCCTTTCTCGATGTCTCCTGCAGCATATCGGCCAGCAGAACTGCCCCCACCGCAACATATAACGCTGCGTTCTGGGTAAACTGAAACACAATATAGTGACTCTCGCAAAGCGCTCCCACAAAAATTATAGTCAACGCAGCCCCAGCCGGAAAGCGCTTTGCCCGGTGCATCAGGATATAGGATGCTGTTGCCAGCGAAATAAAGGAAACTCCCACAGAGATTATGACATACCAGTTGGCAGCATTATTCGTAATCTTGTAAAGTGCAGCCAATGCCTTGCATAAAAACACATTTACAAAAGCAATATAGTATCCGTCCTCGCCGCCATAGACATTCGCCAGCAAATTGCTGATATCACGATCATCATTCGTACCAAACTGCATATGGCTAAAGCACCGGCAAATCAGTAAAAACAGTAAATTTATTCCCAGCGCACACAAAATCTCTCTGTGCTTTTTCAGCCAGCTTGCAAATGTCTTTGTCACGCCCGGACTCCTTCCCGCTCATAATTCAGCACCGTCCGAACCACATATTGCGGCTGTTCACATTGAATCAGGAACACCCTTCCAATATATGCACCCAAAATGGAAAGTGCAAAAAAAAGGCATCCCCCAAGGAAGAACATTGCCCCAAGAACCGCCCAGACCGCTGCCGACTTTCCCATTACATCCATTACAACTGCGCAAGTCCACATAACAAGGCTTACCACACAGGATGCGATTCCAAACATTCCAATCAGACGAAGCGGCACTGTGGAAAAGCTTAAAGCGCCATCACTCCATAGCTTCAAAAGCTTTTTCAGCGTATAGCCCGACTGGCCTTCCAGCCGCTCATGATGCTCCAGCTGAACATTTACAATTTTTCTTGTATGCTGAAGCACGTAGCCAAACATCGAGACAAACGGGGTATCATATTCTTTTAATCGTTCAATCAGAAATTTACTGTACGCCGCAAAAGAAGACGTATGGATATTCTTAGGCTTTTGCAGTGTCAGGCAGAGCATCTCTGTGTTCAGCCAACTGGTAAAGCGCTTAAACAGCGTATGCTTTTTCCCATGGAACTCCGCAATTGCCATGTCAGCTCCGGCTTCAACCGCCTGGACCAGTGGAAAAATTCCTCGTGCGTCATGCTGCCCATCATCATCCATATACACCAGTACGTCACCCTGCACATAGCGCAGCGCAGCCATCTTTGCAGCCGCCTGACCAAAGTTTTTGGACAATTCTACTCCTACGATCCGAGGATCCTCCCTGCAAAGCGTCTCAATTGTCTGAAACGTTGCATCTTGATCCGGAGAACCGTCATTCACCAGTACCAGCTGATATTCATATTCCTTATGGAGTGAAAACTGATTTTGAATATCTGCCACAACATGCGGCAGTGTCTTGGCCGATTTGTAACATGGTATGGCCACAGTCACAAGCATAAATCACAATCCCCTTTTGGCGAGTTACCTTACCGTTATTTATTTTGAGCGGGCTTTCGTTGCCGCAGTGCAGCAGCGAATAGTAGCCCGCTGCTGTGCGCTTACCTCCAGAACCCCTTTACAGTCTCCACCACTGTATTGACCTCTTCCTCCGTGAGCCCGTAATACATAGGCAGGCGGGTCAGCCGGTTGCTCTCCTTGGTGGTATAAACGTCTTTGCCCGCAAAGCGGCCAAACTTCAGTCCAGCCTCGGCGGAATGCAGAGGGACATAATGGAACATGGAGTAAATATCATGCTCCTTCAGATAGGCGATCATGGCCGTACGCTCCTCTAGATCACGAAGCTTGATCCAGAACATGTGCGCGTTGTGGCCGCAGCCCTCCGGAATGTGGGCGATTTCCAACTTTCCCTGCTGCTCCAGCGGCGCAAGACGCTCCTGATAGTGGTGCCAACTGGCAAGCCGAGCGTTGTTGATCTTCTCGGCCTCTTCCAGCTGTGCCAGCAGGTAGGCCGCATTCATGTCAGAGGGCAAATATGAAGAACCATAGCCCACCCAAGTATACTTATCCACCTGCCCCCGCAAGAACCGGCTCCGGTTGGTGCCTTTTTCCCGGAGGATCTCCGCAGCCTCATTCTTCTCTTCATCGCGGATCAGCAGTGCACCGCCCTCGCCCATAGAGTAGTTCTTGGTCTCATGGAAGCTGAAGCAGCCAAAATCGCCAATGGTGCCCAGCGCCTTGCCATGGTAGGTACTCATGACGCCCTGCGCCGCATCCTCTACCACCTTCAGATTGTGCTTTCTGGCGATTTCCATGATGGTATCCATCTCACAGGCCACGCCCGCATAGTGAACCGGAACGATCACACGGGTCTTATCGGTAATGGCTGCCTCGATCTTGGTCTCGTCAATGTTCATGGTATCCGGACGAATATCCACAAATACAAGCTTTGCACCAGCCAGCACAAAGGCATTGGCCGTAGACGAGAAAGTAAAGCTGGGCAGGATCACCTCATCCCCGGGCTCCAGATTACAAAGAAGAGCAGCCATCTCCAGTGCGTGGCTGCCAGAGGTAGTCAGGAGCACCTTCTGGCTTCCTGTCATCTGCTCCAGCAATTGGTGGCATTTCTTTGTAAACTGTCCATCACCACAAATTTTATGCGCTCTGATTACTTTGGAAATATACTCCATCTCTTTGCCTATATAAGGCGGTCTATTAAAAGGAACCATGTTTCTTCCCACTCCAAATTAATTGTTTAATTACATTTTAACATATAATTCGACATATTGCAACCGATATGAAGTATTTTTAATGCCTTTCTCTGCGTTGTAGATAGATACGACCCACAGAAGGTAAAGAAAAGAGGGATAGAAAAGAATCAGGCGTTAGAAAGAATTTCACAGAGGAGATCAAGAGGGCTTTCTGTTGCTCCAGCGCAAATGATCTTTGCACTTTCGGTTTAGATCTTTTACACTTACAAACTTTTCCCAGTTGTAAAAATAGCGCTGGTCGTTTCGATGACTCCGCTCTACCTTGCCGTTGTGCCAAGGTGTTCTGGGCGGAATCAGCTTGTGCTGCACACCGGCGTTCTTCAAAGCAATGTCAAACGGACAGAGTGGAACGTATGCCTTTTTTGTTTACACCGTCACATACGGCAGCAGTTTCTCAAGCAGCTTTTCGCCGATGCCTTTTACATTCGTGAGCTCGCGCACATCTTTGTATCCACCTTTTGCTTCGCGGTATTCGATGATTCTGTCGGCGAGTACCTCTCCGATGCCGTTCAGGCCAATCAACTCTTCCTTCGACGCGTTGTTGATGTTGACTTTTTCTTCGCTTAAAGCGGATGCAGCCGGCGCGCTCGAGGCTGCTTCGCTTTGCCCTGTCGATGTCACCCTGTACGGTTCAAGCGGTGTATTCTCAAAGGAAACGCAGAACAGCACCGCCGCACACGCCATTAAAAACAGCGCGAACAGTAAAATTGTCCGTTGACTTCCCGCGCGCACAAGCGCTCCCCCTTACTCGTTCTCCGCGTGCAGCGTCTTCACAAAATCCGTAAAATATGGCGGCAGCGGCGCTTCAAACTCCATATATTCGCCCGTGCGCGGGTGTATGAACCCGATGAGCCCCGCGTGCAGGCACTGCCCATGCAGCTGCGTGATGACTTTTTTCGGTCCGTAGACCGGGTCGCCCGCGACAGGATGCCCGATATACGCCATGTGCACACGGATCTGGTGCGTGCGTCCGGTCTCAAGGCGCAGGCGCAGCTGTGTAAATCCCGTAAAATTTTTTGTGACAAAATAGTGCGTCACGGCGTTTCTCGCGTTCGGCGTGTTTTGTACCGCCATGCGCTTTCTATCCTGCGGATGACGTGCGATGGGCGCATCCACCGTGCCGTCCTCGCGAATTTTCCCGTACACCACGGCGCGGTATTCGCGCGTAAAGCTGTGCGCCTTAATCTGCTCCGCCAAGTGCCGGTGCGCGGTGTCGTTCTTCGCGACGATGAGCAGCCCGCTCGTGTCCTTGTCAATGCGGTGCACAATGCCCGGGCGAATCACGCCGTTGATGCCCGAAAGCGAATCGCCGCAGTGGTACAGCAGCGCGTTCACAAGTGTGCCGTCATAATTGCCCGCTGCCGGGTGCACCACCATACCCTTCGGCTTGTTCACCACAAGTAGGTCGTCATCTTCATATACGATGTCAAGCGGAATGTTCTCCGCCTTCACGTCGAGCGGGCGCGCTTCGGGAACCTCCACGCACAAAACGCTCCCCGGCGCAAGCTTCGTGCTTTTCTGCACAATCTTATTATCACAGGTCACATGCCCGTCGCGGATCAAATTCTGCACCGCAGAGCGGGAAAGCTCCGGCAGCGCCTCCGCAATCAGCTTATCAGAGCGCCAGCCCGCCGCTGTGACCTCAATCTCATGCAGCTCCGCCATACTTATTTCCCGACCCCGTCGGCAGTCGTTTCCGTCGGCTCGTTCACTTTTTTATCTGCCGCTTCTTTTTTGTCTTTAAAGAATAAGTACCACACGGCAAACAAAATCGCACCGACCACCACGCAGCAGTCTGCAAAGTTGAACACATACGGAAAAAACAGCACATGGATGTAATCGACCACATAGCCGAAAATAAAACGGTCAATGAGGTTACCGATGCCGCCCGCGATGATGAGCACGCACGACGTGCGCGACATCCATGTGTGGTGCTTATAGCGGAACAAAAACACGAGCAACGCTGCCATAAGCCCTATCGTCAGTATGATCAAAAGCCACGAAAGCCCGGCAAAAAAGCCGAATGCCGCGCCGTTGTTTTCAAGGTAACGGAACTCCAAAAGGCCCGGAATGCACGTCACGCTGCCGATGGGCTTTAAGTTTGTGATAACCGTCATTTTTATAAACTGATCGACAGCTGTCAGCACGGCGATCAGCAAAAGAATGAGAATGGACAAAAGAAATATCCCCTTATAACCCGAAAAAGGCGCAAGCCGGGCAAAACCGGTTTGCACCTTGGTTCGGTTCAATTATTCAACAGCACGGCGTCATTAAGCACGTACCGTTTAAAACAAATTCAATGTGTCCGAAATTATTCGGAAAGTGCTTTTGCGCAGCGCTCGCACAGATCCACGTATGCCGGGTTTTTGCCGACCGTGGAGGAATATGTCCAGCAGCGCATGCACTTGCAGCCTTCTGCCTTATCGACCTGCACGGAGAGACCAAGTGCATCGTCGGAAAGTGTGCCGCCCTCGCCGTCCACGATCTCGACCTGAGATACGATGAACACGGTTGCAAGCTCGTCTTCCACAGACTTGAGGAACGCATACAACTCGCCGGTGCAGAACAGCGTGACCTTTGCATCGAGCGATGCACCGATCGTCTTCTCTGCACGTGCGTTTTCAAGCGCCTTCTTCACAACATCGCGGATTGCATGGATTCTGTCCCAGCGTGCGATGAATTTTTCCGTCACGTCGATGCCGTACTTTTCGCTCGTCGGCTTCGGCATCTCGTTGTAAACAACGTGGCGTGCATCGCAATCGGAAGCGTGCGGCATGCTCTGCCAGATTTCGTCGGAGGTGAACGCCAAGATCGGCGCGACCAGACGGGTCATCGCATCGAGAATGATATACATCGCAGTCTGTGCGGCGCGGCGTGCAGCGGAGTCCTTCTTCTCGGTGTACAGACGATCCTTGATGACGTCGAGATAGAAGTTCGACATATCCACAACGCAGAAGTTATGGATGGCGTGGTAAGCCTGGTGGAACTCGAAGGACTCATAGCCCTCGCGCACCTTCACCATCAGCCGATCCAAACGGTTCAGCGCCCACTTATCGATGGAAAGCATCTCAGAAACCTCTACACTGTCGGTATCCGGATTAAAATCGGAAAGGTTGCCGAGCATATAGCGCGCTGTGTTGCGGATCTTTCTGTATGCATCGGAAAGCTGTTTGAGGATTTCCGGGGAGATGCGGATATCGGCATGGTAGTCGGAAGAAGCGACCCACAGACGCAGGATATCTGCGCCGTACTTATCCACAATCTCCTGCGGCAAAATGCCGTTGCCGAGGGACTTACTCATCTTTCTGCCCTGACCGTCCACAACCCAGCCGTGTGTGACGACAGCCTTGTACGGCGCTTTGCCGCGCCATGCAATGGACGTGAGCAGCGAAGACTGGAACCAGCCGCGGTACTGGTCTGCACCCTCAAGGTACAGGTCAGCCGGCCAATGGAGATAATCGCGTGTATCGCAAACGGCAGCATGGGTCACGCCGGAATCAAACCAAACGTCCATGATGTCGCGCTCTTTTGTAAAGGAGGTGCAGCCGCACTTCTTGCACTTTGTGCCTGCGGGCAGAATTTCTTCCGCTTCCTTGATGTACCAAGCATCGGAGCCCTCTGCGCGGAACAGCTCGGAAACTGCGTGCATTGCGTCCTTCTCGATGAGCGGCTCGCCGCAGTCCTTGCAGTAGAAAATCGGAATCGGCACACCCCAGCGACGCTGACGGGAGATACACCAGTCGTTGCGGTCACGGACCATGGAGGAAATGCGGTCTTCGCCCCAACCCGGGATCCACTTTACGCCCTTGATGGCTTCAATAGCCTGATCCTTGATAGCGTCCACGGAGCAGAACCACTGCTCGGTCGCACGGAACAGAACCGGCTTCTTGCAGCGCCAGCAGTGCGGATACTGGTGGATGATCTTCTGTAAAGCGAACAGTGCGCCTGTATCCTCAAGGTGCTGTGCAATCGCCTTGTTCGCTTCCTCGGTCGTCAGGCCTGCAAACTGGCCCGCTTCCTCGGTCATCTTGCCATGGCTGTCCACCGGCACAACAATCGGAATTTCGGGATAGTGATTGTGGCAGACGTCATAGTCTTCGACGCCGTGGCCCGGAGCCGTGTGAACGCAGCCGGTACCGCTTTCCAACGTAACGTGGTCGCCCACGATGACGAGAGATGTGCGGTCGATGAACGGGTGCGCCGTCTTCATATACTCAAGATCGCTGCCCTTTAAGGTGCCAAGAATCTCGTAATCGGTCTTGCCCGCCGCCTGCATGGCAGATTCGGTCAGGGCCGTTGCCATCACATAGTATTCGTCGCCGGACTTTACAAGTGCATATTCAAATTCCGGGCCGACGCAAATCGCGACGTTCGCGGGGAGCGTCCAGGTCGTCGTCGTCCAGATTACGAAGTAGGTCTTACTCAGGTCTGCGCCCATCGGGGTCAAAAGGCCCTTGTCGTCCGTCACGCGGAACTTCACATAGATGGAGTGGCAGGGATCCTCTGCGTATTCAATCTCGGCTTCCGCCAGTGCAGTCTCGCACTCCGGGCACCAGTAAACCGGCTTTAAGCCCTTATAGATGAGGCCCTTCGTCGCCATTTCGGAGAAGATCTCGATCTGCTTTGCTTCAAATTCCTTGCGCAGAGTGACATACGGGTTGTCCCATTCACCGATGCCGCCAAGACGCTTGAAGGAGTTGCGCTGCTCATCGAGGTAGCCGAGGGCAAACTCGCGGCAGAGCTTGCGCAGCTCGATGTCGGAGATTGCAGTGGAATTCGAAACGCCCGCTTTCTTTCTGGCCTTCAGCTCGGTCGGCAAGCCGTGGGTATCCCAACCAGGAACGTACGGTGCCTTAAAGCCGGACATATTCTTGTAGCGAACGATAAAGTCTTTCAGCGTCTTATTCAGCGCCGTGCCGAGGTGGATATCGCCGTTTGCATACGGAGGGCCGTCGTGCAGAACATAAAGCGGCTTACCGTCGTTCTTTTCGAGAACGGTCTCGTAAACCTTGTCTTCATACCACTTTTCGAGCATTACCGGCTCGCGCTTCGGTAGGCCGGCCTGCATGGCAAAGTCGGTCTTGGGGAGGTTCAATGTGCTTTTGTAATCCATATATTGATCCGTGCCTTTCTGCTGGTTTTATCTTCTCTTAAATTTACCCTTTTTCTTGTCGCCTTCGTCTTCAACGCCGAACTCCAGCGTGCTGAAAAGGGCATCCTTTTCTTTCTGCAAAGATTCCGGGATGTCGGCGTAAGCGTTCAGATCAAGACCGATGCCGCTGAACTGCTCCTTAATATAAGAGTCCTTGTCGTAAACAGGCTGCGGCTGTACCGGCGCCGGTGCGGGGATCGGCTCCGGGACAGGTGCGGGAGCGGGCTTCGGCTCTGCGGGGGCCGGTGCGGGTTCCTCTTCGACCTGCTGTGCTGCAGGCACCGGGATCTCTTCTTCCGGCTCCTCAATCACTTCGGGCTCGGTGTATACCGGCGTCGGTTCCTCGGCGGGCGCTTTTTCCTCCTGCTCTTCCTCCGGCAGGTCAAACGTCGGAATCTTCTCAATCACGGCAAGGTGTTCTTTATAGATGCCGTAGAGCGATGCGCGGAAGTTTGTCACCTCGCGCTTCATGTTCTCCAGCTCTTTCTCTTTTGCGGCGATCTGCTTTTCATAGGACTTCACAAGCGTTTCGGAGCGGCCCTTCGCATCTTTTACAAGAGCGTCTGCCTTCGCGTTTGCGTCGTTCACAATCTTCTCGGCCTTCGCCTTTGCCTCACGGATGGAAGCATTGCCAAGGCGCTGTGCGCTGAGAATGGCGTCCTTAATACCGTCTTCCTCTGCACGGTAAGACTCAATTTTTGCAGCCAAAATAGAAAGCTTCTCCTGCAGTTCGGCGTTTTTCGCCTGTAACTGCTGCACAGCGGCGGAATCATCCGTCTTGCGCGTTTTAATCTCTGCGTTTTCCTTTGTGAGCGCCGTTACGGTCTCCAAAACTTCATCAATAAACTGATCGACATCATCAGAATTGTAACCGGAAAAATTTGATTTTCTGAAGCTGACTTCATTGATGTCTTTAATCGATAACATGTGTGTAAGCCTCCTATATGTATTTTCTGCATTTCACAGATAAACGGCCCTTTTTCGTGACCGGGCCGAGCATATCAACAATAAATCGCCCGCAGCGGCGTATGGAGATGATGTCTCCTTCATTTACACGGTGCGAAACGGAATCCGTCTCCCTATGGTTGACGGAAACCAAACCCGCGTGCACCATCTGCGCGGCTTTTTCCCTGCCGGTGCCCGCCAAAAAGGCAACCAAGCAGTCTAAGCGTTCCGAAGCGACCACGCCGCCCATCGGCTGAAAGCTGTGCGCCTGCGGCAGCGGATCTGTAAAGCCCTTTGTAATCTGCACCCCCACCCGACCGATCTTATCGATCTGCGAAAGAAAGTGCGGCGCAAGCTCTGTTTTCACAAACAGCACGGCGCGCCCTTCTTCGGCCAGAATATCGCCGAGCGATGCACGCACCACGCCCTGTGCCAGAAATGAGCCCATAAAATCGCGGTGTGAAAGCGCATCCTGCCGGCGAAACTTCACCGTGAGCCCCGTCACCGGGAACTCCTCATCTAAGGGTTCCATGTAGTCAGGAAACACGCCCAAAACCGTTCGCTCCGCTTCGGGAAAGCCACCGAAAAATCGGTAATTTTCCGCATGTGCACGGCGCAAATATTCTTCTGCGTACGCGCGCTCGGAAAGATCCAAAAAGCCCAAGAACGCCGGCCTTTTTTCGCCAAGGCGCAGGCAATCCTCTATTTTCGCTTCAAAAAGCTTGTCTTCCTGTGCGGCCATATCAGAACGTTACGCCGTTCTGTGCAAGATCATCGCGAATCTCCGCACCGCTCAGGCTCACGCCCGCAGGCGTGAAAATATAAGTCTTCGCGGCGATGGGTCTCACCTCGCCGTGGTTCGCGTAAGAAGCGCCGCTGAGGAACGCCAGAATATAGCGCGCCTCGCTCGCGTTCGTCTCTTCAAAATTCACAACAACCGTATGGCCCTGGTTGATCTCATCCGCAATGCTATTTGTGTCGTCACGGAAAGAGTTCGGCTTAAACACAACCACCTGTGCGCCTGCGCGTGCGTGGTTAATGTTCACAACGCGGTTCGAGCTTGAAGAGGAGAACGAACGGCGTGCGGAAGGCTGCTCCTCGCGGCTGTCTGCCGTGGGCTCCGTGGCCTCGTCCTCGTAGTATTCATCATACTCGTCGTCGGGCGGGTTCCACATTTTCTGAAGCTTCTCTACAATGCCTGCCATATATTATACCTCCATTTTCTGCATAACAGGGTCGGTCAGCGCGTGTAGTCGCGCGGGCCGAAAAGCGAAGAGCCGATGCGCACCATAGTGGCGCCGCACTCGATGGCCTCCGCGTAATCGGAAGACATACCCATCGAAAGGCAATTCATAAATACATTATCTATTTTTTTGGCGCGGATGTCAATAAAAGATTGATGCATTTGGGAAAAATAATTGCATAGCGCGGATTTTTCCGCACAAATTGGTGGAATTGCCATCAATCCGTTTACCTGAATGCCCGGCAGCACGGCAATTTCTTCCAATAACTCGGGCAGCGCAGCTTTTTCGATGCCGCCCTTGCTTTCTTCCCCGCCGATATTCACTTCAATGAGCACCGGCATTTTGCGGCCTATTTTCTCCGCAAGGCGGGAAATTTCCTTTGCAAGCTTTACGGAATCCACCGACTGGATGCAGTCGACCTTATCGATGATATATTTCACCTTGTTCGTCTGCAAGCGCCCGATGATCTGGCCGGAAACGCCCTTGTCCCAATCGATCTTTTCATATTTGTCCATGAATTCCTGCACGCGGTTTTCGCCGATGAAGCGCAGGCCGCAGCCGATGGCGTGGTTGATGACCTCCGCCGGCACGGTCTTCGTCGCCGCAAGAAACGTGATGTCCTCGGGCTTTCTGCCGGAGCGCACCGCTGCCTCCGCAATGCGGTTCGTGATGACCTTATAGTTTTCCTCTACGTCCCTAAAACGCTCCTCAAAGCATTTTTCCGTCATAAAGATCCGTCCCTTCCACAATGACTTCATCGTAAAGCTGTATCGTTCTCGAGGTGACGAGCTGTTCTTTTTCCGAGGAGGAAAGGTTCAGCTTGCACACGGCATAGCCGTCGATCGTCGCATCGGAGAATACCTGTACAAAGCGCACGCGGCTGCCGGACTTGATGTAAACACCCTTCACGTTCTGTTCCACATGCTCCGTCACATTGCCGTCCGTGTCCGTATCCGTCACGGTCACATCCGCAAAGTGGATGGCCTTTTCGTTCACGAGCACACCGGCATACGACTGTAAATCGATGCGCAGCGGCTCCTTGCGCGCGGCGGCAAGGTCTGTGTTCATGTAAGAGCACTTCAAAATGGCCACTGCGTCCCCGCTCGCTTCGTCCCTATTGATCTTCACGACCTCGGCCGGGATTGTCTCCGCCGTCGCAAACGGCATCTCCACCTTCACATTCGTCGTGCGGTCAAGCCGCACAAGGTCGTTTTCATCGATGATGCACGCAATGTACCAGTTGAATTCCTTTGCCACCTTGCCGATGACCGTGCTGTCCGCATTGCTGCCCGCTTCGCCTTCCTCCAGCGCACGCACATCGCTTACGGTCAGCTGCTCCACATCGTCGATGTCCACCGCGTTTTCGTAGCCGTCCACCGTATGGATAAAATAACCGGAAGCCGGCGACGTTACCGTGCCGGTGCTTGAAGAGGTCGTCGTCTCCAGCGTTGCACGTTCCGATTTCAAATTCTCAATGTGCGCCACATAGCTCGCGGAATCCTCCGCGCCCGTCACGATCTGCTTTTGGCCCATCAAGAGGTACAGGTCGTTTTTATCGTTCGAGATCGACGAAAACGCACCGGATTTCAAATCGGAAAGCAGCCCTGTGACCGTTTTATTGATCTGGCTGCCGATGTTCTTCGGGTTCGAGGACGCGACCTCTGTGGGGTTCTCCAGCACGGCTAGCCGCGTAAGCTCCTCGTCGATGCGCAGCATGCGGTTGTGTGCGGCGGCGTCCTCTTCCGCGGGGTACAGCTCTGCTACCGTGCCGCCGAACGCCGTTTTCTCTCCGTCGTCGAGCGTGTAGTTCAAAACGCCGTCGTACCGCGAGTACACAAGCTCCTCATTGCGGATAATAAAGCCCGTGGTGTCGATGGATGCGGAAAGGTCAGCGTACATGGCCGTTTCCGTTTTAAATCCGGTGTATTGGCTTCTGTAAATCTGGTAGCCTACATATATCAAAAGCAAAATCGCCACGGCGATCGAACTGATTTTACGAAATAATGTGTTGCTTCCCATAGCGGGGCTTCCTTTCAGTCTTCAAAATGCGCGCGGGCTATGTCCTCTGCCGCGCTTATCAGGTCTGCCGGGGCATCAAAATCATCCGCAAAAAGCCACACGGCATCTTCCTCCCGGCGGAACCACGTCAATTGGCGCTTGGCATAGCGCCGTGTTTCCCTTTTTATATTTTCCTTTGCTTCGTCTAAGGAGCACTGCCCCTCAAAATACGGGAACAGCTCCTTGTAGCCGATGGCCTGCACGGAGGTCTGCCCCGGCGTGCCATACCGCTTAAAATAATCCTCGGCTTCTTTTAATAGGCCGTCTGCAAACATCTGCTCCACGCGCAGGTTGATACGCCCGTAAAGCGTCTCGCGGTCTCTGAAAGACAGCACCAACATTTTCCCGTCATACGGCGATTCCACCGCTTTCGAGTCCTTCGCCTGCTTCGAGAACGGCTCGCCCGTCACCATGCAGTATTCAAGTGCGCGGATGACCCTACGCATATTATTCGGATGGATACCCTCGGCCCCCTCGGGGTCAAGCTCTTTTAGCCGCGCATAAAGCGGTTCAATGCCGTCTGCCGCAAATTCCGCTTCCAAATTACCGCGGATTTCATCGTCACGGCTGTTTTCCGTAAACGGCACCGCCTTTAAAAGCGAGCGCGCATATAAGCCCGTGCCACCGACAAGCAACACGTTTTTGCCACGCGCACGTATGTCTTCGATCACCTTTCCTGCAAGCGCCACATAGTCGCTCACGCTGAACGGCTCCGCAGGATCCTGAAAACCCATCAGGTGGTGCGGCACACCCTGCATCTCGTCCGCGGTCGGCTTTGCCGTGCCGATCTCCATGCCCCTATAAATCTGCATCGAGTCACACGAAACCACCTCCGCATGGAGCTTTTTCGCAAGCGTTACGGAAAGCGAGGTCTTGCCGGAGGCCGTCGGCCCGCACACCGCGAATACCTTGATTTTCTCTTGTACTTCCGTCATTCCGGCGCCCCCTTTTTGTTTACATAACTTTATAATAACACAACTTTCATCCGTGTTTGTGAGCAAACCGTTAAACTCTGCCGAATTCTTTTTCCAGCGTTCGCTTTTTCAGCATCACGTAGATCGGCCTGCCGTGCGGGCAGTAGCGCACATCGGGGTTCGCTTCCAGCTCTTCCGCAAGTGCAATGAGCTCCTCTTTTTTCGAGGCGTTCCCACCCTTAATGGCTGCGCGGCACGCAATGTTGTGGTACAGCCAGTCCATGTGCTCCGTCGTCGCGTCGGTCTTGTTTTCTTCAAGGTATCCCGCCATTTCGAGCACGGAGTCCTTGATGTCCGCACCGTTCAAATTAAGCGGCGCGCTGCGCACCAAAACGGTACCGCTGCCGAAATCCTCCACGTCAAAGCCCGCCTGCTCAAAAACACTCAAATTCTGCAAAACCGCCGTGTACTCGTTTTTGTCCATCGTCACCGTCACGGGCACAAGCAGCGTCTGCGCCATAGCAGCTTCTTCGCGCCGTTTGAGCTTTTCGTACAGCAGTCGCTCATGCGCGGCATGCTTGTCAATAAACATCAGCGTCTGCGCGTCGTATTCAAGGATGATATACGTGTCAAACACCTCGCCGATCACCTTATGCGCCATGCGGGGTAAATCCCGCTCCGTCTCCGGCACAATGCATGTTTCCGGCTGTGCGTTGCTTTCCGGATTTTCCTGCACCGCTTCCGTCTGCACGGGTGTTTCCTCCCACGCCGGCGGCACGGGCTCCGTCTCGGGCGGCTGCGGTAAGGGCGGTTCTTCCGTTATCACTTCCGGCTTTGTCATCGGCTGCGGCTCCGCCTCCAAAACGCGCTCGATCGACGTACGAATACTTTCAAGCTGCGGCTTTTCCTCCCGCTCTGCGCTGTCCGAAAACGTATGCGGCATCGGCGGCATATCAACGGGCGGCTCATACGGCGCTTCCGCCTCTTTTTTGCTCGTGTTGATAACGGGCGCAGACTTCACGACCGACGCAGGCATCGGCTTCACCGTCTCCGTTTTCGGCGGCGGATTCAGCACCATTTGCTGCGGCTTTACGACCACATCCGGCTTATACGGGTCAACGGGCCGCCTTGCGTGCTGCGCAAGGTCAACGGACTTCATATCGCGGCTCGCCGTCACGGCGGATTTCACCCCGTGGTACACCGCATCAAACACCGGACGCTCGTTCACAAAGCGCACCTCCAGCTTCGCCGGATGCACGTTCACGTCGACGACCGATGACGGCAGCTCGATGTGCAGCACGCACGCCGGGAATTTACCCACCATAATCGCGCCCTTGTACGCTTCCTCCAGCGCCACACACGCCGTGCGGCTGCGCACAAAACGCCCGTTGATGAAGAAATTCTGCATGCTGCGGTTCGGTCGGCTCGCAATCGGCGACGAGATATACCCGTGCACGCGAATGCCGCCCAAGGTATAATCCACCGGCAGCAAAGCGCCGGAAAACTCCTTGCCGAACACCGCATAAATCGCCGAGTTCAGCTTGCCGTCGCCCGGCGTGTGCAGCACTTCCTTGCCCTCGCGAATGAGGCGGAACGAGATCTCCGGATGCGAAAGCGCAATTTTGTCCATCAGTCCCGCCACGGAGTTGCCCTCTGCGGTGTCTTTCTTCAGAAACTTCATACGCGCCGGCACGTTAAAAAACAGGTCGCGCGCCGTAATGGTCGTGCCAAGTGGGCAGCCCGCGTCTTCGATCTCCACGTTGCTGCCGCCCTCGGAGGAATAGTGCGTGCCGATTGAACTGTCCGCCGTGCGCGTGATGAGGTCAACGCGCGACACAGCCGAAATGGACGCCAGCGCCTCACCGCGGAAGCCGAGCGTCAAAATCGCGTCTAAGTCGTCCTTTTCGCGCACCTTGCTCGTTGCATGGCGCAGAAATGCCGTCGCCACGTCCTCGCGCGCAATGCCGCAGCCATTGTCCGTCACACGGATATACGTCACGCCGCCGCGGCGAATTTCCACCGTGACAATCGACGCGCCGGAGTCAATGGAATTTTCCACAAGCTCCTTAATGACGGAAGACGGGCGCTCCACCACCTCACCGGCAGCGATCAGCTCCGCGACCTGCTTTTCCAAAACGTGAATTTTCGGCATTTTCTGCACCTTCCTTTCGCGTTAAATTTATTTCAGCATATTTGCAAGTTCAAACAAAATGTTCATGGATTCGATTGGCGTCAGCGTGTTGACGTCCAGGCTTTTCAGGCGGTTTAAAACCTCCGTGTCCTTTGTCAGCATCGTCAGCTGTATCGGTTCCTCCTGCTGCACTTTCACTGCGTTTTTCGGTTTTTTCACCATCTCGCCGCTCTCAAGGCTCTTTAACACCTCTTTCGCACGCCGCACCACCTTGTCCGGCACGCCCGCGAGCTTCGCGACCTCAATACCGAAGCTGTCGTCCGCGCCGCCGCGCACGATACGCCGCAGGAACGTGATGTCGTCCCCGCGCTTTTTCACCGCAATACTGAAGTTCTGCACACCGGGCAAAAGGTCTTCCAGCTCCGTCAGCTCGTGGTAATGCGTCGCAAACAGCGTCTTCGCACCGCACAGCTTTTTGTCGTGTACGTATTCGATGACCGCCCGCGCAATGCTCATGCCGTCAAACGTCGAGGTGCCGCGGCCGATCTCATCTAAAATCAGCAAGCTGTCCTTCGTGGCGCTCTTCAAAATTTCCGCCACCTCGGCCATTTCCACCATGAACGTGGACTGCCCCGCCGCAAGGTCGTCAGAAGCGCCCACGCGCGTGTAGATGCCGTCCACAATGCCGATCTCCGCCGCGCTCGCCGGCACAAAGCAGCCGATCTGCGCCATGATGACAATGACCGCCACCTGCCGCATATATGTAGATTTACCCGCCATGTTCGGGCCCGTAATGATAGACACACGGTTCTGGTTCGGGTCCATCTCAAGGTCGTTCGGCACAAACGGCGCGCTGCCCGTCAGCAGCGCCTCCACCACCGGGTGACGGCTGTCCTTTAAATACAGCCTGCCGTTCGCCGTAATGGTCGGGCGCGTGTAGTCGTTCCGCACAGATACCGCCGCAAACGATGCCAAAACATCCAGCTCCGCAATCGCCTTCGCCGTCTCCTGCACGCGGGTCAGCTGCTCCGCAATCGTCCTGCGCACTTCTTCAAACAGCTTGCCCTCAAGTGCAATAGAACGGTCGTGCGCACCTAAGATGCGGTTTTCAAGCTCCTTTAATTCCTGCGTGATGTACCGCTCGCCGTTTGCAAGCGTCTGCTTGCGCACGTAGTGCTCCGGCGTCTTGTCCTTAAACGCGTTCGAGACTTCAAGGTAATACCCGAACACGCGGTTATACCCCACGCGCAGTTTCGGAATGCCCGTCGCTTCGCGCTCGCGCGCCTCCAGCTCGGCGATGAGCTGCTTGCCGTTCGTCATGTCACTTTTCACTTCGTCAAGCTCCGCGTTGAAGCCCTCGCGGATAATGCCGCCCTCACGGATCGTGTGCGGCGGCTCCTCCACAACGGCGCGGTCGATGAGTTCGCAAATATCGGAGAGCACATCCATGCGGCTGTCGATGTCGCGCAGCATCGTCGCTTTAAACGTCGCAGAAAGCGCTTTCAGCTGCGGCAAGCGCGTCAGCGCCGACCACAGCGCACGCAGGTCTTTGCCGTTTACAGAACCGTACACCACGCGCGTCATAATGCGCTCCAGGTCAAAAATGCCCGTCAGCGCCTCGGTCACATCGTCTAAAAGCGGGCGGTTCTCAAACAGCTCCTCCACCGCGTTTTGCCGCAGCGTAATGCCCGCCGGGCTCAAAAGCGGCTGCTCGAGCCATGTGCGGATAAGCCGCTTGCCCATCGCCGTTTTGGTCTTGTCAAGCACCCACAAAAGCGAACCGCGGCGCTCCTTGCTGCGCATCGTCTCGAGTAATTCAAGGTTTCGGCGCGTGTTTAAATCAAGCCGCATCGTCTTCGCCTGCGAATATATGCGAATTTCCTCCATGCGCTCCAAACCCGTGATTTGTGTGCGGCTGAGATACTCGAGCAAAGCGCTCAGCGCCGCCGTGATCTCCGGGAAATTCAAAACGTCGGAGCGTTCCAAAACCTCGGGGTGAAACTGCGCCTTCACCGTTTCTTCCGCGTGCAGCGGTTCGTAAACCGCAAAATCCATGCACTCGAGTGACGCCGAAAGCTTATCGGAAACGAATTTCGCCACGTCCGTCAAATCGGTAAAATCCGGGTTGATGAGGATTTCGCGCGGCGTAAATCGCGACAGCGCGTCGATGACCGCGCGGGAGAGCGTCTCGCCCTTCTCCGCCGTCAACGTCGTCGCCTCCAGCTCGCCCGTTGAAATATCCGCAAAGCAGATGCCCACCTTATCGCCCTGATAATACGCGGAAGCGATGTAGTTGTTCTTCGCCTCGTCGAGCATGCTGCTTTCCATAACGGTGCCGGGCGTGATGACGCGGATAACGCTGCGCTTTACGATGCCCTTTGCAAGCGCCGGGTCTTCCATCTGCTCGCAGATGGCAACCTTGTAGCCCTTTGCCACAAGCCGCGCGATATACGTCTCCGCGCTGTGGAACGGCACGCCGCACATCGGCGCGCGCTCCTCCTGGCCGCAGTCACGGCCTGTCAGCGTCAGCTCCAGCTCACGCGACGCGATTTTCGCATCGTTAAAGAACATCTCGTAAAAGTCCCCAAGGCGAAAGAAAAGGAGCGTGTTCGGGTACTTTTCCTTCACTTCAAAGTACTGTTTCATCATCGGGGAATAATCAGCCATGCCCGGCCTCCATATCGTTAAGATTCAGTCAACAAGTGAATTACTACCAAAGGCAGATTTTTGTAAAGTAGGTGCGCGAGATGCGCCGTCAGATTTTTCGTCATGAGCGTATACGCCTTGCGTAGTAAATTCCGCAGGCAGGCTGGCGCCTGTCAAGGACTTTACGACCGGTATGGCGGAAAAGATGCAAGCAGATCACGTGCAAGCTTTGCAAAATTCTGCCTTAGTGGCAGCCACCGCCGCAGGTCGCACAGCTGCCGGTGCAGCCGCAGGCATCGGGATCGCAGCCATCCGGGTCCTGACCCTCCGCGCACATGGAAAGCACACCCGTCACGCGCTGCATCAGCGCATCAAACTCGTTCTTTGCCGCCTGATACGCCGCCATGTGCTCGTTCTGCATCACTCTGCCGTAAATCTCGCGCAGTTCTTTGTTGTACTGCTCGATAAGCTCCTCGCTGCGGTCTTCCTTTGCCGCCTCGTTGTTGATGGCCATGCGCTTTAAATTGAATTCGCCGATGGCGTTCTGCAAAGCTTCGTCCTCGTTGCACTGCTGCTCCGCAACGCTCATGTTGATGTAGGTCTGGTCCTGCTGCAAAGCGCGGCCGAGTTCTCTTGTCAGTTTCATGATATCCATAGTAATAGCTCCTTAAAATAAATTATAAATTTTATTGTATTTTGAAAAAGCAATGGGTCAAAACCCGTTTTGCTTAGTCTACACATTCGCCGCGCAAAATCCAGTTGCGCGCTTCGGTCACTTTTACATTTTTGAATTCGCCGATCCATTCGTCTTCGCCGGGGAATTCCACAATGATGCTGCTTGCGGTGCGACCGCTGAGCAAACCGTTTTTCTCGTTGCGCTCTTCAATGAGCACACGCTCCGTGCTGCCCACCATGGAAGCGCAGCGCTTTGCGGCAATCTCCTCCTGTGTCTTCAAAAGCTCCGAGAACCACTGCGTTTTCTCCTTGTACGTAACAGGGTCTTCCATTTCGGCGGCTCTCGTGCCGGGGCGCGGCGAGAAAATAAACGTAAAGAGCGACGTGAACTCCACCTCGCGGATGAGGCTCAGCGTCTCGCAGAACTCCTCATACGTCTCGCCCGGAAAGCCGACGATAATGTCGGAGGTCAGCGACAGATCGGGCATTTTCTCTTTCGCATAGCGGATGAGGTCAAGGTATTTTTCGCGGTCGTAGTGGCGGTTCATCGCCTTTAACACACGGCTGCTGCCAGACTGGCACGGCAGGTGGATGTAGTGGCAGATGTGCCGGCTCTCCGCAATCGTGTCAACCAGCTCGTGCGTCGCATCCTTCGGGTGCGAGGTCATAAAGCGCAAACGGTAGTCGCCGCCAATCGCGTCAATGCGGCGCAGAAGCTCCGAAAAATTCACTTTCTCCGGCAAGCCCTTGCCGTAGGAATTCACGTTCTGTCCAAGCAGCGTAATTTCTTTGTAGCCCTGCTCAATGAGCTCGCGGCACTCGGCAACGATGGCATCCGGGTGGCGGCTCTTTTCCCGGCCGCGCACATACGGCACAATGCAGTACGAGCAGAAATTGTCGCAGCCGTACATCACGGTCACCCACGCGCGTGTGTTGCCGTCGCGGCGCACCGGCAGGCCTTCAATGATCTCTTTCGACTCATGCCCGCGCAAAAAAACGCGCTTCGAGTCGGTCACGGCGGTGTACATCATCTCCGGCAGTCGGTGGATGACGTGCGTGCCGAACACGATGTTCACAAACGGGAACGACGCCTTAATGCGCTCCGCCACGCGCTCCTGTTCCATCATGCAGCCGCATACGGCAATGAGCAGCGACGGGTTGCGGCGCTTCACGTTTTTCAGCGCGCCGATGTTGCCGAACACGCGGTCTTCGGCGTGCTCGCGAATGGCGCAGGTGTTGAACAGAATAAAATCGGCTTCATCTTCATCTTCAGTGAATTCAAAGCCCATTTCAGAGAGCATACCCTTAATGCGTTCGCCGTCCGCCACATTCTGCTGGCAGCCATACGTGCGCACAAGCGCCTTCGGCGTGCCGTGCATCGCGCGCACCTGCATGATCGCCGCAACGTCCGCCGTGTATAGCTTCTGCTTTTGCAGCTCGTCTGCCGTAACGGTGATTTCTTTATCCTTCAAAAAACATTCTCCTTTATCGCACGCAGACAAGCTGTCTGCGGTAAGCTGTCATAATGATACAGAGTATACTATACCACAAATCGGCATGATTCGCAAGGCGAAATCCACCGTTTCCCAATATTTACAATTTCGCAACACGTATTTCCCGCAATACGCAAAAACGGCGGCTCTAAAGACCAAAGCCGCCGTTAAACTTATTCGATTGTCACTTTCGTGCCGCCCGCGCTGCGCACGGAGAGCACATAGCAGCTCTTTTCGCCAAACACGCTCTGCATCTCTGCCTTGAATGCGTCCAGCATATCGAGCGGCACATACGCCTGCACCGTGCCGGCAAAGCCGCCGCCGTGCACGCGATACGCGCCCTTGCCACCGAGGATCTTCGCAATAAGTGCCAACGCAAGGGACAAGCCCTGCTCCTGCGGATTCACAACTGCGAACACATTCTGCAAATTCATCGCCGAGGAATAACCCGAGGCAATCACACACTGCTTGAACGTCTCAAAGTCACCCGCTTTCAGCGCTGCCACTTCCTTATCCACCACGCGGTTGTCGTCGAAGAAGTGAATCGCACGCAAAATCGCGCGGTCGCCGACTTCTTTTCTGAGCTCGGGAATTTTCTTATAAAACTCCTCCTCGCTTACCTCGCGCAGCACTTCGCCGCCAAGCGCCTTCGCAACGCGCTTCATCTCCGCCGGAATGGCTGCGTATTCGCCGGTCAGGTCAGCATGGTTTCCGCCCGTATCGACGACGCACAGCGCATAGCCGTAACGGTCAAGGTCAAAATCGATCTTCTCAATCTTCGGCGCGGAAAGGTCTTTAAAGTCCATCGTCGTAAAGCCGCCCACACTCGCCGCCATCTGGTCGAGTAAGCCGGAAGGCTTGCCGAAGTACACGTTTTCGGCAAATTTTGAGATCTGTGCCGCCTCCACTGGGTCGATCGCGTCGTTATTATACAGGTGGCTTAAAATCGTCACCACAAGCACCTCAAACGCCGCGGAGCTTGAAAGGCCGGAGCCCTTTAAAACTCTTGAGGTCGTCACCGCGTCAAAGCCGCCCACTTCATAGCCGAGCGCCTTTAAGCGTGCGCACACGCCGCGGATGAGCGACGCCGAGCGCTCCTTTTCCGCTTCCTGCACGTTAAGGTCTGCCGTATCGACCGTGTCCATCGGGAACCCGACGGATTTCAGGCGGATCACGCCGTTCTCGGTCTTCTTCACCGCCGCAATAACGTCCAGATTCACAGCCGCCGCCAGCACCTTGCCGTTGTTGTGGTCGGTGTGGTTGCCGCCCACCTCGGTTCTGCCCGGCGCACTGAAATATGAAAGTGCATTAGCATCCCCGAACTCCTCCGCAAAGTAAGCGGAAAGCTCCTCATAGCGCTTCTGCTGCTCGGTCGCTTCCGCGCCGTACAGTGTTTTCAAATCGATGACCATGTTGAAAAACCTCCCGGTTTATTTTTTGAGCATCTGTGTAAATTTTAATTTATGTACTTTAGATTCGATAAACGGGCGGAACCTTTCCAACGTTTCCTTTTCCATATCTTCTTTTCTGAATACCATGGATTTGCCGTTATCAAAATACATGATGTAGTGCTGTCTGCTCTCGCCCACGTCGATCATGTGCTTGTAATCGATCTTGATGCGGTTGCCGTTTTTCATGTTGATGACGCTGTTCGTCATGAAAATAAGCGTCGTTTCCGTCAAGTGCATCACGGCAGGATTGTTGTTGCGAATTTTAGAAAGCCAGCGTGTGCAGCGAATGACAATAATCAGCGTAATCGCCACATACATGATAAGCAGCGATAAAATGAAATTGCCCACGTAAAAATGCCCCGCGTTGAACGCAAAGAGGAACGAGAACACAAGCGGCACGATGATAAACGCCGGGATGAGCCACTTAAAGCGCCCAAGCGTAGAGTAATAAATGAATGCCTTGTAGTCGTCCTCGCCGATCTGGCTCGTCACGCGGAATTCTTCTTTTTCCGGCGCTTTCTTTTCTTCCGCTTTCTTCTCCTTGTCCTTCGGCGTTTCCTTTCCCGTCAGCTCGCGGATATAGCGGTCAATGTCCTCATCGGTCTCCACGGCTTTTTCAAGCGCTTCGTCCGTTTTTCTTTCTTCTGCCATTATGCTTCGTTCCTTTCCGTGTTGTCCTCACCGTTTAAAAGCGCCAAAAGCTCCGCTTCCGTCAATACGGGGATGCCCAGCGTCTGCGCCTTCGTAAGCTTGCTGCCGGCTTCTTCGCCCGCCACAACATAGCTCGTCTTTTTCGAGACCGAGCCGCTCACCTTTCCGCCCGCCTTTTCAATCAGCGCTGCGGCCTCCGTGCGCTTCAAATTCGGCAGCGTACCCGTCAGCACAAACGTCTTGCCGAGGAATTTCGTGTCCGTCGTGACCGCTTCCGCCGTCATGTTCACGCCCGCCGCTTTTAGCCGGTCAATGAGCTCTATCGCCGAGTGTCTTCTGAAAAATGCGTAGACCTCCTGCGCCATAATGCCGCCAAAGCCGTCTATCGCCGCAATCTGCTCCTCGTCCGCCGCAATCAAAGCATCCATATTTCCGAACGCGCCCGCAAGCAGCTTTGCCGCCTTCGCGCCGATGTGCGGAATGCCGAGCGCAAACAGCAGCTTTGATAAATCGTTTTCTTTCGATTTTTGGATCGTCGCAACGAGGTTTTCCGCGCTCTTTTTGCCGAAGCGATCAAGCGTTTCAAGCTCCTGTGCCGTAATGTCGTATAAATCAGCCGGCGAGTGCACCTGAAGCGCTGCGCTCAGCTGCTCCAGCGCCGCCGGGCCCAATCCGTCAATGTCCATCGCGTCGCGCGACGCAAAATGAATGAGATTGCGCATCAGCTGTGCCGGGCACTGCGGATTCGTGCAGCGCGCTGCCGCTTCCCCCTCCACACGCGTGATAACTTCCCCGCACGAGGGGCACGTTTCCGGCAAACGGTACGGCACGGTATCCTCCGGGTTCGAGACCACGGAAACGACCTCCGGGATGATCTCGCCTGCCTTTCGGATAATGACGCGCGAGCCGATGCGGATATCCTTTTCCGTGATGAAATCCTGGTTGTGCAGCGTCGCGCGGCTGACCGTCGTACCGGCTAAGAACACCGGCTCAAACACGCCGGTCGGCGTCAAAACACCCGTGCGCCCTACAGCAACTTCTATGTCAAGGAGCGTCGTCTCTTTTTCCTCCGGCGGGTACTTGTACGCCTCCGCCCAGCGCGGGAACTTCGCCGTGCTTCCGAGTGCCTCGCGCTGAGAGAAGCTGTCCACTTTTACAACAGCGCCGTCAATCGGGTACGAGAACGTGCCGCGCTCGTTGCCAATCTCGCGGATTTTCTCGATTACCGTCTCTATGTCGCCCGTGCGGCAATAAAGCGGCGACACCGTAAAGCCAAGCTCGTGCAAACGCTTCAATGCGTCCGCGTGCGTTGTGACGGTCTCACCCTCGATGACCTGAATGTTAAAAACAAAAATATCCAGCGTGCGCTGCGCCGTAATCTTCGGGTCTTTCTGTCGAAGCGACCCCGCCGCCGCGTTGCGCGGGTTTTTAAACGGCTTTTCTTCCAAAAGCTCCTGCCGCTCGCACAGCCGCAAAAAGCTTTCGTCCGACATATATACCTCGCCGCGCACCTCCAAAAACGGCAGCGGCTCTTTGAGCGTCTTCGGTACGGATTTGATCGTACCGATATTCAACGTCACGTCTTCACCCGTAATGCCGTCGCCGCGCGTAGAGCCGCGCGTGTATACGCCGTTCACGTATTCCAACGCCACGGAAAGGCCGTCGAATTTCGGCTCTACCACATACACCGGGTCGTCCACAACGGCGCGCACGCGGCGGTCAAAGTCGCGCAGCTCGTCTTCGGAAAACGAGTCGTGCAGGCTCTCCATCGGCACGGTGTGCGTCACTTCCGCAAACGTGTTGTACCCCGCTGCGCCCACGCGGTTCGTCGGCGAGTCCTCTGTTTTCAGCTCCGGGAACGCCGCTTCCAGATTTTCCAAGCGGCGGTACAGCATGTCGTACGCATAGTCGCTGATTTCCGGCGCGTCCTCTGTGTAGTATTTTTTATTGTGGTACTCGATCTGTTCCCGCAGCGCGTCAATCTGCTGCCGGGCCTGTTCGTGCGTCATAAGTTAAAACTCCGTGTCATTTCAAGATATTTCGATACTTGTTAGTATCTTACCACAAAGCGCGCAAAAATCCAACGGTTATTCACAATTTTTTATCCTGCGCGCACCACGCCGTACTGCGGCACGTCGCCCGCAAGCACCGCTTCATACACGGGGTATGCTGCCGTCACCGTCACAGGCTCCGCCCCGTCTCGCTCCGCCGTGAACAGCACCGCTTCAATATGCAGCACCGTTCGGTACGCCGTGCGGTTGATGCCCGCGCCCGTCAAGACGCTTTCAAACCGCACCGAAACCGCACTTTCCACCGAAAACCGCACGGGTATCTTCATCCCGCGCCCGTTCAAAAGCATCAGCCCCGTTAAATTTCCGAGCGGCACAAACGCCTTTGCCGTGCCGTTCAAGCTTTTCCGCAAAGCATCCGTCAGCTCCGCTTCCAGTACGCCGAGCGCATATGTAGAAAGCGCCGTCTCTGCCCCGTCCTTTTCGCAGACGGTCTGCGGCAGATACTCCGGCACCGTTTTCGCGATGCACCCTTGCGCGTGCGCCGTCAGTGCTGCCGTGCGCAGCTCCGCTTTCATCGCGGGCAGTCGCAGCTCGGCAAACACAAAAGCGAAAACGAGCAGCAAAAACGCCAACACGCGCCGTTTACGTCCGCGTTTATACCGTCTTCGGCGATACCGGTACATAAATCATCAGTCCTTTCCGATACGCCAGTATACGCCGAAAAGGACTGA
Organism: Hominenteromicrobium sp.; assembly: GCF_046974225.1. Classification (NCBI taxonomy): domain Bacteria; kingdom Bacillati; phylum Bacillota; class Clostridia; order Eubacteriales; family Oscillospiraceae; genus Hominenteromicrobium; species Hominenteromicrobium sp. The sequence continues at coordinate 140,719 of NZ_JBKWAE010000006.1, forward strand.
TCGTGCCTGTCTCATATTTTGTCTGCCTTTAAAAGCTTTTTCGCTTCCTGCATCACGTGCGCCGCAGGCAGACCGAAAATGTTGTTGTAGTCGCCCTCAATACTCTCTACAAACAGCGCCGCCGGGCCCTGAATGCCGTAGCCGCCGGCCTTGCCCATCGGCTCGCCGCTCTGCACGTAAGCCGCGATTTCGCTTTCTGTCAGGGGATAGAACTTTACCTTCGTCTCCTGACTGAACGAAACGCGCTCGCCGTGATACGCCATGCACACGCCGGTAAACACCGTGTGCACATGCCCGGAAAGCAGGTGCATGAAACGGTTTGCATCCGTTAAGTCTTTCGGTTTGCCGAGAATTTCGCCGTCGATGTACACCACCGTGTCCGCCGCGATTACAAGATCGTCACTTTCGCACTTCGGCAAAACCGCTTCCAGCTTGCGGCGGGAAAGCTCCTTTACAAGCGCGTCTGGCGCCTTCGGCCCGTTCGATTCATCGGCATTCGAGACGATCACTGTAAACTCGATGCCCGCGCGTTCCAGAATCTCCTTGCGGTTCACGGAGGACGAGGCTAAAACGAAGCGTGCCATCAGCCGTTGTAGCCGTTCGGGTTCTGCGTCTGCCAGCGCCAGGAGTCCGCACACATGTCGTCCAGCGTCTTCTGCGCCTTCCAGCCGAGCTCCTCATACGCCTTCGTGCAGTCTGCGTAGCACTCCGGAATGTCGCCCGCGCGGCGCGGCTTGATCTCATACGGAATCTTGTGGCCGACGCACTTTTCAAACGCGTGCACAATGTCAAGCACAGAGTAACCCACGCCGGTACCGAGGTTGTAGATCTTCACGCCGCAGTGCGGATCGTCGAATTTCTTGAGCGCCGCCACATGGCCCTCTGCAAGGTCGACGACATGAATGTAATCGCGCACGCCGGTGCCGTCCTTCGTCGGGTAGTCGTCGCCGAAAACGCCGAGGCAGCGCAGCTTGCCCACCGCCACCTGCGTGATGTACGGCACAAGGTTGTTCGGGATGCCGTTCGGGTCTTCGCCGATGGTGCCGCTCTTGTGCGCGCCCACCGGGTTGAAGTAGCGCAGGATGATCGGGTTAAAATCCGGGTTTGCGTGCGCGTAGTCCTTCAAGATGCGCTCAATCATCAGCTTTGTCGTGCCGTAGGGGTTCGTCGTCGAAAGCGGGAAATCCTCACGGATCGGCACGGAAGCCGGGTTGCCGTACACCGTCGCCGAGGAGCTGAACACAAAGTTGTTCACCTTAAACTCCGCCATCACCTTCAAAAGACTCAAAGTCGAAATGAGGTTGTTTTCATAGTAACGCAACGGAATCTGCACGGATTCGCCGACTGCCTTCAGGCCTGCAAAATGGATAACGGCAAAAATCTCGTCCTCCGCAAAGATCTTGCGCAGCGCGTCCTCGTCGCACACGTCCGCTTCAAAGAACTTCACTTTTTTGCCGCTCAAATTTTCAATTCGGTCTACCACCAGTGCCTTGCTGTTTACAAGGTTATCCACGATCGTCACATCGTAGCCCTTTTCAAGGAGAGAAATGCAGGTGTGGCTGCCAATGTAGCCTGTGCCGCCCGTAACCAAAATTCTTTTCATAAGAAACCGACCTTTCTGTCTTTCTGTCTGTACTGATTATACACAGTTTCCGCTGCTTTGTACAGTAGCGCGCGTATTTTTTTTGATGCTTATTTATTGCGATTTTGTTGCTTCTTTTGCAATAGGCGTACAAAAAGCGGGCATACTGAAAAGGAAAGTCATGAAAAAGGAGTCGTTTTCCATGAACCGTACCGTCCGCAAAAACAGTCTGTTGTTCCTCGCCGGCAGCGGCCTTTATCCCCTTTTGGAAGTGCTGTGGCGCGGCTACTCCCACGCCTCCATGGCACTTGCCGGCGGCGTTTGTCTGCTGCTCATCAACGCCGTATGCTGCGAAAAAATGAAAAGAAGAAGCCTTCCGGCGCGCTGCGCCATAGGCTCCCTCATCATAACCGTTGTGGAATTTTTATTCGGCCTGCTCGTAAACCGCGTGCTTCATCTGCATGTGTGGGATTACTCCGCCCTGCCGCTCAACATCATGGGCCAGATCTGTCTGCCGTTTTCGCTCATCTGGTTCGTTTTAACGATCCCCGCAAGCGCCCTGTGCAAGCTCTGCTGCCGCCTTTCTGCCTTCCCGAAAGAGACAAAATCAGCCTCGGTCATCACAGACCCTTGATATATTTTTGGAACACCGGCAAAATGCCGATCTTATCCGGTGCCTGCAACGGCATCTGCGGGAACGCATCATGACCCGGCATGTTGTTCGCTTCAATAAAGAGCGGGCCGTCTTTTGTGATCGCTACGTCCCAGCCGATGTAGCCCATCTGCGGCACCTTATGTGCCGCTTCACGGCAAATGTCCATCACCTTGTCCCAGTACGGAATCTGGTAGCCCTTGAGCAAGCACCCCGAACGCGGGTGGCGCTCATAGACGATGCGCTGCTTGTCGCACGCCGCGCACGCGATTTTGCCGGTCTCGAGGTCGATCGGCGAATACATGCCGCCGGCATTGATGTTATCCACCGGGCGGTCGCTGTTGCCCATGCGGATGCACGCGTACACCACGTTCGACACACCGTCGGAAAGCACCGTGTACACGCGGATGGTGTTGACGGATCCGGGATTGATGCGGTTCATATCCGGGTGCTGAATGACAACCTCTTCAATCACGTCCGCGCCCTTTTTCTTTAAGTCCTCATACATGGCGTCGAGCGTTGCGTAGTCGGCCTTTTTCAGCTTTTCCACACCCACGCCGCAGGAAGCGTCGTCCGGCTTGCAGATGATCTCGTCTTTGTCCTGCATAAAGTCCAAAAACTGCTCTTTTGTGCACTTGGAAAAATGCAGCCACTCGCGGTGCAAATATTCCGCAAACGTCGTGTAAAACTCGCTTTTGTTGTCAAAAATATGGTAATACGCGGGGTCGTTGAGGCTTTTTACAATGGAGTTATTGATGCCGCGCGTCACATACGTCGCACGCTGCTTGTCACTCAGGTCATAAAACGCGCATAAAAGGTAATCCTTGTAGCCCGCACCGTACTTAAAGCCGCACTTGATGATGTCAAAAAACAGCCAAATACGGTTTTTACCGCTCACCTCATGCACCGTTTTCACCGTATCGAACAGCGATTTATAATCCATGTGCAGAATGCAGTGAAAAATATATTTCAGTCTTCCCATAAGCCGCCCCTTCTTACAGCCCCATCAGCTTTTTCTGCTTCTCTAAAATGCGTGCGCGGCGGCGCTCGGTCTCCTCCACGTCGATGGAAAGCGCACCGTCATCGGTAATCTTCAGCACGTCGCCGGCCTTTGCACCCTGCGGCAGCTCGCTCGTTTCAATGGCGAAAAACGCCTTGTCCTTGTCTTCGCAGATCGCGTAAATACCGTCAAATCGGTCGATGGTGATTTGTTTCATATCATCTGTTCCTTTCCGTAATACCTTTTATATAACAGCGGGTTATTTCCCGTTTTCCGTGTAAATTTTCGTTTCAGCGCTGTCCGTCAAAATCGCAATACCGCCGTTTTCGTCCGTGCGGAAAATTTCAATGCCGTGGTCGGCGAGCCGTTTCAGCGTCTCGTTTCGCGGCAGCAAATTTCTGTCTTCGCCCGAGGAGATTACCGCATACTGCGGCTGCACAGCTTCAAGCAATGCATCGCTTGTCGCCGAAGCGCTGCCGTGGTGCGGCACCTTCAAAACATCCGCCCGCAGCGTGTCGCCATACATATCCAGCAGCAGTCTTTCCGCTTTCTCCTCAATATCACCGCAGAATAGCACGGAAAATTTCTTGTAGCAAAGCTTATACACAAGCGAATTCTCATTCGTGCTCTCTAAATCTTCTGAAGGCGCGAGCACCCGAAATTCCGCCTCGCCGTAAGAGACCGTCTCCCCGGCGCTTACCGTTCGCACGGTTTGATCTTCCGGCAGCCCGGTCAGCTCCGTGTACATGGAGGTGACCACCTCCTCTGCGGGCACCTCCCACAAAATTTGCGTCAGCCCGCCCACGTGGTCGCTGTCCGCGTGCGAGATCCACACGGCGCGCAGCTTTTGAATGTTTCGCTGTTTTAAAACGCGCAGCACGGTTTTCGCCTGCTCCGCTGTCGCGCAGTCCGAAAGCACTGCGCCCTCCGGCGTTTCGATTAAGATTGCATCCGCCTTGCCCACGTCGATGACATAAACCGTCAAATCGGCATCGGGCAAGCTCTGTGCAAACGGCAGCAGGCCGCATGCGCGGCGGAGCTCCGTCCACATCGCCCGTCCGGGCGGCGTGTAACAGAACGCCAAAAGAAGCAAAACAAGTACCAAAGCGCCTGTGCGCACAAGCTTTCTGCCGTCCCGTGCACCGCGCTTTGTGTTACGCATCACCGGGGGTATCCTGCTTTTGCATGTTCATTTCCAGCCACTGCGCATAGGTGATGAGTACTTGGCGCGGCTTCGAGCCCTCGTGCGGGCCCACAATACCCATCTGCTCCATCTCATCGATGAGACGGCCCGCGCGGGCGTAGCCGAGACGCAGTCTGCGCTGCAAAAGCGACGTGGAGGCCTGGCCCGCTTCAACAACGCACTTAATGGCTTCGTTCATCATCGGGTCACCGCTGCCCTCATCGTCATTGCTGCCGCTGTCGCTCGATTTTGAGCCCTCCACAGCGCTGCGCTCAATCTCCTGCGCAATGGAGTCGTCGTAAATAACGCTTCTCGAATTCTTCACGAAATCCACGACGGATTCGATCTCGCTGTCGCTGACAAAGCAGCCCTGAATACGCAGCGGCTTCTGTGCGCCGACCGGCGAGAACAGCATATCGCCCTGACCGAGCAGCTTTTCCGCACCGCCGCTGTCCAAAATGGTGCGGGAGTCAATGGCAGAGGACACCGCAAACGCGATACGACTCGGGATGTTCGCCTTGATGAGGCCCGTCACAACGTCCACGGACGGGCGCTGCGTTGCGACCACAAGGTGCATGCCGGCGGCACGCGCCATCTGCGCCAAGCGGCAGATCGCGTCTTCCACCTCGTTCGGCGCGGCCATCATCAGGTCGGAAAGCTCGTCGATGATGATGACGATCTGCGGCATTTTGTGCATGGGCTGTCCGTTTTCGTCCTGATAATTGTTCGCCTGCGCGAGGGCGTTGTAGCCCTTTAAGTCGCGCACGTTGTTTTCGGCAAAAATTTTGTAGCGCTTCAGCATTTCCGTAACGGCCCAGTTCAGCGCACCGGCTGCCTTTCGCGGGTCGGTGACGACCGGCACCAATAGGTGTGGAATGCCGTTATAAATGCCGAGCTCCACGACCTTCGGGTCAATCATCAAAAAGCGCACATCGTCCGGGCCGGATTTATACAGCAGGCTCACGATAAGCGAGTTGATGCACACGGATTTACCGGAGCCGGTCGTACCGGCAATGAGGATATGCGGCATTTTGCTGAGGTCTGCCACCGTTACCTGACCGGCAATGTCGCGGCCAAGCGCCACGGTCAAGTGGCTTTTTGAGGTCACAAAGCTGTTCGATTCCACAAGCTCGCGCATGCGTACGATGGTCTTCACCTTGTTCGGCACCTCAATGCCGACGGCCGCCTTGCCCGGGATCGGCGCCTCAATGCGCACGCCCGTCGCGGCAAGGTTCATTGCAAGGTCATCGGCGAGGTTCGTGATCTTGCTGATTTTCACACCGGCGGCAGGCTGCAATTCATAGCGCGTAACAGCCGGGCCGCGGCAAATATCGAGAATTTTGGTCTGCACACCGAAGCTTTTCAGTGTTTCCACAAGCAGCTTGCCGTTTGTCTGGAGCTCTTCGGTCTCCACGGCGGCATCTACTTTTTTGCCGGAAGCGAGCATCGTAACCGGTGGGAAGATATATGAGCTGTCTTCCTCCTTCGGTGCAGATTGCGCAAGCTGGGTCTCCATGCGTTCTGCTTCCAACTTCTTTTTCATGAATTCTTCCGTCGCCTTCTGCGCGTCCGCGGCAGCTTCCGCGCTGTGCGCGGGCGTCACCGGGGACGACCCCGGCACAAGGATTGTCGGTGTGGCCGGCTGTGGCGCAGGCTGTGCATACGCACTCTGCTGCACAGGTGCAGGCTCCGGCTTTGCCGTCTGCATAACGGGCGGCATGATCACCGGCGCTTCCACCGTTTCGCGTTCCACCGGCACGTGGGTCTCCGGCGTTTCAGCGGGCTGCGGCGCGGGGCGCACTTCCGCCTGCACCGGCGGCGTATAGGTCGGCTGCACATTTTGCGCAGGCTGTGCTTCACGCTCTAAGCCGGGCACGCGGAAATCCGGCACACGGCGATTTTCGTCGATCAATGCGTTGATCTGTGCAGAGCTTTCGGTGTAATCGTGCAGCACTACGGGGTCGTTATCCGGCTCCGTGCGGCGCACACCGAAAAGCTGCTCCAAATACACACGCGGCGTCTTTCCTTTGTTTTTCGATTCCATTTTACCATCCTCCGGGACAGAGCGCACCGGATGCTGCGGCAAAACCGTTTCAAACGGCGATTCCTCCGCATTACCGCGCTCCTCTTCCAGAATGCGGCGCTCTTCCTTGCGCTGCCGCGCGACGTCGCGAATGACGACCGCCGGCTTTGCAATTTTTTTAAAAAAGCTCGCGAGCGACGTGCCCGTAAAGATGAGCACGGAGACGAACAGCAGCACGCCCGTGATGATGCGTGCGCCAAGCACTTCCGCGCACTTGACGAGCAGCTCGCCGACAAGGCCGCCGACAAGACCGGCCCCGCCCTGCTCTACGCCATGCATATATAAGATGCCGACCAGCTTAAAAAAACTCTTTTCCTTCGGGAAAAAGCTGCCAAACACATGCCCCGCCGTGCAAAACAGCACGACAATCACGACCATGAGCGCCAAGCGCCCGCCGCGCAGCATGGTGGTCTGCTCCATCGTTTTGCTGACGGCGATATACCCCATCAGCACCGCAAGCAGAATAGCCCAGCCGCCGAACACGCCGCGCAGCACGTTGTGCACCATAAGCCACACGCTGCCTCCCGGAATGAGTACAAAGCACGCCGTTAAAATAGCCGCACCGAACCAGAGGATAGCTTCTGTCTGGTTGCGCTGGCGCAGCTGCTCTACGCTGGACGCGCTCTGTTTTGAAGACGTGCTCTTCCCTTTTGCGGAAGACGCACGCGATTTTGTATTGGACTTAGAACCCGAGCTCCGGGTGTTTTTGGCAGCCGATGACTTCGCACCGCTTCTTGCTTTGGAAGCACTGCCCTTTGCTGTACTTTGTTTTTTACCCGCCAAAATAAACCTCCGGATTATAAATCACCGGATCAAAGCGGCATGCCGGTGAAAAGATTTGTGCCCGTGACCGCTTCGATAACGGAAACGATGAGCGTTATAACGCCGAGCACCAGCGTATAATAAGCGAAAACCTGTAATTTGTTCGTGGTGACAATCCACTTGAGCAGCTTGATGGCGAGGAAGCCGACAACAGCCGCCGTAACAACGCCTGCAATCATCGCACCGACGCCAATGTCGACCGGCTGACCGATTGCATCTTTAATGGTAAGCACAGCTGCCGCCAAAATGGACGGGATGCCGAGCACGAAGGAATAATCGAGCGCTGCCTGCTGATTGATGCCGCGCAGAAGACCTGCCGCCATGGTGGAGCCGGAACGGGAAAGGCCCGGGAACACCGCCGCCGCGCACTGCGTGACACCGACGCAAATGGCGTCTGCCGTGTGGAACTTTGTGCGGCCGCGAATCTCGCCGACTTTACCATCCTTACGCGTAAAGTGATGTACCTTTGCACCCTTGGAAGCACGGATACCGAGGAACAGCAGGGCACTTGTCATGAGGAGCGCAAAGCCCTCGATCCAAATCGTCGAATCCGAAGCCCACAGCTCCGAAATATCTTTTAACTTCATGCCCGTGCCCGGAACCGGCAGGAACAAAAGGAACAGCGGGATAAGGCCGATCATGAGCATCATCAAAAGTCTGCGGTCATGATCCATTTCTTTCCACTTGAATTTGCCGCGGAATACGTCTGCAACGAGCGAAATAAACGCCTTAATGAGCCGCCAGATGAGCTTATAATAGACGGCACATACGGCGATGAGCGTGCCGAGGTGCAAAAGAATATCAAACAGCAAGCTGTCTACCTTTACACCCATGATGTGCTGTGCAAGCGACAAGTGACCGCTGCTTGAGACGGGCAGAAACTCTGTTGCGCCCTGTACAATACCTTGAATGATTGCTTCAAAAATAGACATTATGTAATCTCCTTTTCTGCGGATAATTTGGCTTTGTTCGGTTTTATCGGTATAATTATACGATAAATAAAAAGTTATGTAAACGGCAAATGCCGTTTTTAGAGTGATTTCTTGCCTTTTCTGGGCTTTGCACGCTGCTTATTCTTCTCTGCGGCAATCATTTTGTCGAGGCAATCCATGGCATCGTGCAGGCTGCCGAGCGTATCAATAAGCCCCTCTGCCACGGCTTCATCGCCGTCCAGCACCGTCCCCACGTCCATGACGAGCTCCTGCGTATTCATGGCGAGCTGCATAAAGCGCTCATAGGAAATGCCGGAATTTGCCGTGACGAAATTCGTAATGCGGTCCTGCATGCGCTGGAAATACTCCAGCGTCTGCGGCACGCCAAGCATTAGGCCGCTCATGCGCACCGGGTGAATGGTCATGGATGCCGAGGGCGCGATGAACGAGTGCTTTGCCGCCACTGCAAGCGGCACGCCGATGGAATGTCCGCCGCCGAGAACGAGTGACACCGTGGGTTTGCGCATGCCGGCGACAAGCTCTGCAATGGCAAGACCGGCCTCCACGTCGCCGCCGACCGTGTTTAAAATCATGAGCAGACCGTCGATGTTCGGGTCCTCCTCCACGGAGACGATCTGCGGGATCACGTGCTCGTACTTCGTCGTTTTGTTCTGCGATGGTGCGACGTAATGCCCTTCAATCTGTCCGATGACGGTGAGGCACTGGATGGTGTGCTTTCGGTTTTTGGTAACGACCGCGCCGCCCTCGCGGATCTGCTTCTGACGGTCGGAAAGGTCTTCGTTTTCTTCTTCGGCTTCGTCCGTTTCCTGCATGGAAAAAGACGAGCGTTTCTTTGTGCTTTTCATGCCGCAGCGCTCCTTTTGAATTAAGATGCGCTTAGTTTTCACAGAAAATGCGGAATCATACGCGGCACAAACTTTCACGTATATCAGTATAGCACGCTTTTACGCATCCTGCAAGGGCAAAGCGCAAACATGTCCGCCGATGTCCTGTAAATACATAGTATGCACGTTTTGCAGGGTTTAACTGTATTTCCTGCAATTTCATGCAGTTTATTCACAATTTACGATTGACTTTTCTCGCGAAATATCCGATAATGATAGAAACAGCGTCACATTCTCCCCCCGTGACACAGAGCTTCGCGGTACAGCCGCAGAAAGGTAAGGCTTTGAAATGTCCGATTTTACAAAGATCCCCATGAAAACGCCGCTTGTGGAAATGGACGGCGACGAGATGACCCGCATCATCTGGAAAATGATCAAAGATATTTTGCTGACCCCCTATGTTGACCTGAAAACGGAGTATTATGACCTTGGTCTGGAGCACCGCGAGGCGACGAAAGATCAGGTTACGATTGATTCCGCCGAGGCAACGAAAAAATACGGTGTGGCTGTAAAGTGTGCGACCATTACGCCAAACGCCGCGCGTGTGAAGGAGTACAACCTCACAGAGATGTGGAAATCTCCGAACGGTACCATCCGTGCCATTTTGGACGGCACGGTGTTCCGCACGCCGATTTTGCTGAAGGGCATCACGCCGTACATTCCGACGTGGACAAAGCCGATTACCATTGCGCGTCACGCGTACGGCGATCTGTATAAGAACGTCGAGATGCGCGTGCCGGAAAATGCAAAGGCTGAGCTTGTTGTGACAAAAGCGGACGGCACTGAGGAGCGCGTGACCATCCACGAATTCAAAACGCCGGGTGTGATTCAAGGTTTACATAATATTGATAAGAGCATTGAGAGCTTTGCACGCTCCTGCTTTAATTACGCGCTGAGCATGAAGCAGGACCTGTGGTTTGCGGCAAAAGACACGATTTCGAAGACCTACGACCACCGCTTTAAGGATATTTTCCAGGAAATTTACGACGCGGAATATAAAGAGAAGTTTGAAAAAGTCGGCATTGAATACTTCTACACGCTGATCGACGACGCCATTGCGCGCGTGATTCGCAGTGAAGGCGGCTACATTTGGGCCTGCAAAAACTACGACGGCGACGTGATGAGCGACATGATCGCGACGGCGTACGGCAGTCTTGCCATGATGACCTCCGTGCTCGTCTCCCCGGACGGCGTTTACGAGTATGAAGCCGCGCACGGCACGGTACAGCGCCACTACTACAAATATTTGAAGGGCGAAACAACCTCCACAAACTCCGTCGCAACATTGTTTGCGTGGACGGGCGCGCTGCGTAAGCGCGGCGCGCTGGACGACCTGCCGGAGCTGAGCGCCTTTGCGGACAAGCTTGAAAAGGCAACTTTGCAGACGATTGAAGAGGACGGCATCATGACCGGCGACCTTGCGGCGATGTCTACCCTGCCGAATGCAAAGAAAGTGGACACCGAGGGCTTCCTCCTCGCGATCCGCGATCGTTTGGAGCAACTTCTGTAACCCGACATGGATTTGAAAAGCGTGGGCGGCCACCCTCCTTTTTAGGGTCTGGCCGCCCGTTTTTCTTTTCTTATTTATAAAAAACACTTGCACAGGTCTTTATGATGTGCTAAAATTTTGTCAAACGAGGTGATGATATGCAGAAGAAACCGTATATTTCCATGCCGGTCATTCGGCGTCTGCCGCGCTACTACCGCTTTTTGCGGCACTTGGACAAGCGCGGAGTGACGCGTATTTCCTCTAAGGAGCTTTCCGAAAAAATGGGTTTCACGGCTTCGCAGGTGCGCCAGGATTTCAACTGCTTCGGCGGCTACGGCCAGCAGGGCTACGGCTACGGCGTGCACCAACTTTGCGAGGAGATTGGCTCTATTTTGGGTGTGGACCGTGCACACAAGTGCATTTTAATCGGTGCAGGCAATTTGGGCAAGGCCATTGCGACGCACATTTCTTATAATTTCGCGGGGTTTGATCTCATCGGTATTTTTGACAACAGCGAACAGGTCGTGGGCCAGCAGATTGCCGACCTACGCGTACTCCCCGCTGCGGGCATCCGCCGCTTCTGCTCGGAAAACGCGCCCTTGATGGCGATTTTGTGCGTGCCGGACAGTGCCGTGAAATCGGTCGTGGAGCTGCTTTATGACATCGGCATCAAGAGCTACTGGAATTTCAGCCACTACGATATTGCCCTGCGCTATCCGGACACGATCGTGGAAAACGTGCATCTGAACGACAGCATGATGACGCTGTGCTACCGCGTGACCGAAAACGAAAAAAGTTCTTAAAAGTCAAAAAATAGCTGTTGACAATTCAGCTGCATCATGCTATAATAATTGAGCCGTCAAACGAGACGGCAAAAAGAATATGCAGGTATGGCGGAATTGGCAGACGCGTATGGTTCAGGTCCATATGAATGCAAGTTCATGCAGGTTCAAGTCCTGTTACCTGCACCAAAAAGACCATTGTCGAATGACAATGGTCTTTTTTCAACGAAATTCGCCTTACGGCGAGTAAACTAACAACCTTCGGTTATCGTGAAATTACTTCGCAGTGAGCTGTGCTGCGCGCGTTAAGAGCGAAATTCCTTTCACTTTCTGCATACGCGGAAAACTTCACAAATACGGTAGCACTCCTTTCATATTTTGCAAAGCGAAATATATCACTAACCCCACCGCCCATAAAGACAAAATCTTGTCTTTGCGGGCGGCGGGGTTTTATCATCTCTCTCCCATCACCGCAGCCGTAACGGCTTTAGCTAAGCGGTTAACGGCTTCGGTGATGCAGGCGTCGGGAATTTCGGAGTAGCTGATGACGAATGCGGTCTGCGGGTTTACGGGCGCTGTATGGTAATACGCCGAAAGCCCGGTGACGCGCACGCCGTTTTCCGCCGCGCGGCGGGTGATCTTTTCGGCGGGCACAGGTCCGCAGACACGCAGGAGAAAATGCAGACCGGCATCTTCGGCATCAATTTTTGCAAGCTTTAACAAACCGCAGCGCTTCATCTCTTTTAAGATGAGGTCTTTTTTTTGCTTATAACGGATGCGCATGCGGTTGATGTGCTTTTCAAAATAGCCCTCGGAAATGAATTTTGCGAGCGTGTACTGCTCGAGGTTCGAGACCGTGCACGCGTAGAACCCAAGATTTTTGTAAAATGCTTCGGCGAGCGCCGTGGGCAGCACCATGTAGCTGATGCGGATGGTGCTGGCAAGGCTTTTTGAAAACGTATTCATGTAAATGACGCGGTCGGCGGAATCGATGCTTTGCAGCGCCGGGATAGGCTTGCCGGTGAGGCGGAACTCGGAATCGTAATCGTCCTCGATGATATAACGGTTTTCGCTCTGCGCGGCCCAATCGAGAAGCGTGTAACGCCGTGCGATGGGCGTAACGATGCCCGTCGGGAAGTGGTGCGACGGCGAAATGTGCAGAATATCCGCGCCGCTTTTTTCGAGCGCTTTGGGGTCTATCCCCTCTTTATCCATCGGCGTGAAACGGTACTGCACGCCGTAGCTCTCGTACACCTGCGCAATTTTGCGGTAGCCGGGATCTTCGAGCGCGTAGACCTTATCGAACCCCAAAAGCTGGATGAGAAGCCCGTAGAGGTACTCCGTTCCGGCGCCGACGACGATGCAGTTCGGGTCGGCATCGATGCCGCGAAACTCCCTAAGGTGCTCGGCGATGGCGCACCTTAGCTCGAACACGCCGCCGCACGGGGCGTTTACCATAAGCTCGGCGCTTTTTTCCGAGATGATCTCGCGCATGAGCTTCGCCCATGTGGCAAACGGGAAATTCTGCGGGTCGGTGCGGCTGCTGGAAAAATCCGCAAAATATTTCGGCGGTACGGGCATTTGTGTCCGGGGACTCTCTTTTTTCTGCGGCGCGGTGCTTTTTTCCAGATTGGCGGCGAAGAAGCCTTTTTTCGGCAAGGCGTAGACGTACCCCTCCGAGACAAGCTGCGCATAGGCGTTTTCGACTGTGATGACGCTGACGCCGAGGTTTTCCGCAAAGCTGCGCTTAGAGGGCAATTTTGTGCCGGGCGTGATCTTGCCCGTCAGAATGTCCTCACGGATGCACTTATACAGGTACATATAAAGGCTTTCGGAGCCGATTTTTGAGAAAGAATAGGTGAGCATGTAGGTTCTCCGTGATCTGTCGCGTTTTAATTTAGTATAGCGGACTCTTGCACAAATGTCAAAGCCATGGTATGATGACCTAGAAACGGAGGGAATTGCATGCTGAACGAAGCGAAGCTTTTATATGACGCGCTCCTGTATGAGAACGGGCACCTGCGCCGCACACAGCACATTTTAAAGGTATACGGCCTTGCGAAAATGCTGGGTGAGTTGGAAAATCTTCCCACCCACGAGCAGGAAAATCTGCGCGCGGCGGCGATTTTGCACGATATCGCGATCAAATTTTGCAAGGAAAAGTACGATGACGGCTGCCCCGCGAATCAGCGCAAGGAAGCACCTGCGTTGGCGCGAAAATTTCTGACGGCTTGTGGCTACGCGGAAGAAGATCTGCCACGCATCACCAAGATGATTGTTCTGCACCACTGCTACGACAAGATCGACGGCAAGGATCTGCAGCTTCTCGTTGAAGCCGACCTCATTGCGGGCTGCACGGAAGAAGATGATCCTTCTGCCCACGCAAAAGCCGTGCGGCGACTGTTTAAATCCTCTTCGGGTCTCGCCCTGCTCGACACGTTTATAAAAGAATAACGAATATAATTTGACCCGCCGAGGCGTATATTCCCCGGCGGGTCTTGCTTTATGGTTCGTTCGGTGCGGCGCACGGCGACCAGTTTAGGTCTGCGTTTGCCACGCGGCAATAGCGTGTAGTTTGTGCATAGCCGCCGTCTCCTGCGCAGTCACTGCCGTCTTTGTTTACAGCCGAGACCCAATAGTGTTCGCCGTCAAAGTACCATTCGCGCAGTGTAAGTGCTTCGTTTTGCAGCGGGACTGTGCCCTTTTCCCAGCCGTTTTGGGTGGAAAAGCGGTAGGCAATGTCGCCGAACGCAAACAGAAATCCGTCTGCTTTTGCGGTATAACTCGGCACAAAACTGGCTGTGCTTTGCTCGAAATCGGCGACTTCAGTGCAGGTCTCGCCGTCAATTTTCGCGAGTACACTGTAAATCGGTTTTTCGCCTGCGTCTTCGCCGAAATCGTATCCGTAAAAATACAGGTAGTCACCCTGCACAGCGAAGCTGATGTTCGTGTTCTCCCAGTTTGCGGTATCAGGATTTTGCAAGCACGCAGACAGATCGGCAATATTTAGAAGCGTACCGCTTTCCTCATAGATGTGAACCGACAACTGCGATGGGGTTTCCGCGGACTGCATGAGCACAGAAAACCCGTGCGCGTTTGCGTCTGCAGCAAGACCGAGCACTTTACATGCGCCATTTTGTGCATTGTAAACAGTGTTCACCTCGGCGGTTTTGGGGTCGAGAAGCAAAATTTGCCTGCCTTTTTGGAGGAGCAAATGCTCTCCGTAGGCGCAGAGCGTTAAGCCAATGCCAGTCGTTGTATCGGTTACGCGGTAGTTTTCGGTGCCGATTCGCTGCATGATTTTTGCATTCAAATCGAAGTCGTAAAGCGCGAGTTCGGCGTCTTTATCGGGCATATTCCACCAGTTGCCAAGCGGAATCATGCGGTAAACGTGGCTGCCGATGACCGCTTCTGCGCTGTCGGTCGGCTCATAGTACATGCGGTTCAACGTGCCAAGCAGCGTTTCTTCGCCGGTTTTTAAGTCTTTGCAATAGTACGAAACACGCGTCACGTCGCCATTGTCGTTCCGCGCACGGCGGTCAAACAGGAGCATGTCGCCGACAGGCGTAATGCCGCACGAGGACGAAAATTGCCCTGTTTCATGCCCCGCGGCGGTATAGAGAATCGTCTGCGTTTCGGCTTCCGTCACCGGCTTTGGCGGCTGCGCACAGCCGGAAAGAAGCAGGCAAAGCGAAAGCGTGAGCGCAGCAAAAGCCTTGCGCTCTTTATTTCCCCTGCCCATAATACGCGTTTGCGCCGTGCTTGCGCAGGTAGTGCTTATCAAGAAGCTCCTGCTGCATGGGCGGGATTGTGGGGTCAAGCACGAGGTTGTGCCATGCCATGAACGCGAGCTCCTCGAGGACGACGGCGTTATGCACGGCGTTCATGGGGTCTGTACCCCATGTGAACGGGCCATGGCTGTGGACGAGCACGGCGGGGATGTCGTCCGGGGACTTATCCTTAAACGTCTCGATGATGACGGTGCCGGTCTCCTTTTCATAAGCGCCGCCGATCTCCTCAGGCGTCATTTTGCGCGTGCAGGGAATTTCGCCGTAGAAATAATCGCCGTGTGTGGTGCCGAGCGCCGGGATGCCGCGGCCGGACTGGCTGAACACGGTCGCCCAGCGGCTATGCGTGTGGACAACGCCGCCGATGTTCGGGAATGCCTTGTAGAGCTCAACATGTGTGGGCGTATCGGACGATGGATTAAGGTCGCCCTCCACCTTTTTGCCTGTGTTCACATCGACGAGCACCATGTCCTCGGGGCGCAGAAGGTCGTACTCCACGCCGCTCGGCTTAATGGCCATGATACCGCTTTCGCGGTCGATGCCGCTGACGTTACCCCACGTGAACGTGATGAGCTTGTATTTCGGCAGCAGCATATTTGCCTTGTAGACTTCTTCTTTCAGTTTTTCCAGCATGATGTTCTCCTCCTGTATCCGGTCAAATGAGTTTATAAAGCTTTGCGCCGTGCGGCTCTATTTTAGCGGAAAGCGTTTTTGTGAATGCGGTCTTCTCCCCACTCCAGATCTCCTCTGCGTGCGTTTTATCGGTGAATTCCGACAGCTCGGCGCTGACAACGGCGCGGTTTTCCGTGAGGTTGAAAAGTGCGATATACGGCGTGCTGCCTACGAAATTGAGCCACGCGGCTTTTGTTTCGTCGCGGAAAAGCTGCAAAGGCGTGGTGCCGTTTTGGTTGAGGTTTAAAAGCTCGTCATTTGCGAGCAGGCTCAGCGTGAACGCGTCATTATCGCGCATTTCGCCGCCCATGATGAGCGGCGAGCGGAAAATGCCCCACAGCGTCATCATGGTGATCTGCTCGGCGTGTGTCAGGTTCGTATTGTGCCCTATGCCGTCCGCCGCGATGGTGATATGCCCGAGCGGCAGCATATCGCAGTCCGGGAACTGACCGGGCTTTACGTGCGCCTGCCAGCGCTCGCACCGCCAGAACATTTCTTTGAGGGAGTCCCAATTATCCCAGAAATCGTCCGTGATGCGCCACATGTTCGCGTTTTTCGCAAGATGCCATGCTTCTTCCAGTACAGCCGGACCGGGCGAAAGGCTGAGCACCATATCGCGCCCGCAGCGGTCAATGGCGCGGCGGATCATCTCGATCTCGCGGCGCGCGGAATACGGCTCGAGCGGAGTGATCTTCACGTTGCAGATGTCATCGACCTTGACGTAATCGACGCCCCATGAAGCGTAGAGCTCAAAGATAGCGTCGTAGTACGCTTGTGCGCCGTCACGATCAGCGTCAACGCCGTACATATCGGTGTTCCACGCGCAGATGGAGTTTGCGTGAGCGATGTCGCGGCAAGTGACGTTCGTGTCCTTTACAGGCAGGGCGCGATGCACGGCGAGACGCGGTACGCCGCGCATGATGTGGATGCCGAATTTCAGACCGAGTGCGTGAATCTGGTCGGCGATGGGCTTAAAGCCCGCGCCGTTTGCAGCGGAAGGGAAACGGTTTTCCGCCGGGATGAGGCGGCCGAATCCGTCCATGCACAGCTCTGCGAAACGGTTATACTCCCAGTGGCGCTGCCCGGCCTCCGGCTGCTCGTACCACTGAATGTCGCACACGACATACTGCCAACCGTGCGCTTTTAAGTGCTCTGCCATATAACGCGCATTGCCCAAAAGCTGTACTTCATTGACGGCGGGGCCGTAGCAATCCCAGCTGTTCCAGCCAAGCGGCGGCTTTAAAGCGACGCGATCTTTTTTGTAATGCATAGTGTATCCTCCGTAGGAAATAAGCTCAGTTTCATTATAGCAACTTGTCTGCACAAGTCAAGAGCAAAAAAGAGACTGCGCAGGTTTTGCACAGTCCCCTTTGCCTTCGTTTGAATTACTTTTTAAGCAGCTTTTTGAGGCGCTCCATGGCTTCCTGTGTCTTTTCCAGCGTACCGAACGCGGTAAGGCGGAAGAAGCCTTCGCCGTTTTTGCCGAAGCCGCTGCCCGGCGTGCCGACGACCTCGGCTTCGTTCAAGAGATAATCGAAGAACTCCCAGGAGGTCATGCCGTCCGGCACCTTATGCCAGATGTACGGGGAGTTTTCGCCGCCGGTGAACCACACGCCCATCTCCTTGAACGCATCGACCATGACCTTGGCGTTCGCACGGTAGTAGTTGATGACGTCCTTCACCTGCTGCTGGCCTTCGTCCGTGAAGACGGCCTCGGCGGCGCGCTGGGTGATGTAGTTGACGCCGTTGAACTTTGTGGCCTGACGGCGCGCCCACAGCGTATTGACCTTGGTGCCGTCCGAAACAAGCTCATCGCAGATAACGGTATAGCCGCAGCGCACACCGGTGAAGCCTGCGGTCTTCGAGAACGAGCAGAACTCGATGGCGCACTTTTTCGCGCCCTCAATCTCGAAAATGCTGTGCGGGAGATCGTCATGCGTGATGAACGACTCATATGCGGCATCAAACAGGATGACCGCGTTGTTTTTGAGCGCGTAATCGACCCACGCTTTGAGCTGTGCTCTGTTATACACGGCGCCGGTGGGGTTATTCGGCGAGCAGAGATAGATAATGTCGGCCTTGACGTTTTCATCCGGCATACCGAGGAAGCCGTTCTGCTCGTTTGCGTCGAGGTAGATCACCTTTCTGCCGGACATGACGTTCGTATCGACATACACGGGATAGACCGGGTCCGGGATGAGGACGGTGTTATCGTCTGCGAAGATATCGACGATATTGCCGACGTCGCTCTTTGCGCCGTCGCCGACGAAAATTTCACTGAGCTTTAACGCCACGCCGCGCTTTGCGTAATAGCCTTGAATGGCTTCACGCAGGAAATCATAGCCCTGATCCGGCGAATAGCCGTGGAATGTCTCCTTGTGTGCCATTTCATCCGTTGCTTTGTGCATGGCTTCGATGACGGCCGGAACGAGCGGCTGAGTGACATCGCCGATGCCCATGCGGATGATGTGGTTATCCGGATGCGCCTCTGTATAGGCGGCGACTTTCTTTGCAATGGTCAGAAACAAATAGCTTTCCTGAAGGTTTGCGTAGTTTTGGTTGAGTTTCATGCCGGTTTCTTCCCTTCTTTTTATACTTGGACCTTTTTTATTTTCATTACCGTCTCTTATGCGTTCTTTTCCCTCTTATTGAGTGATGCGCCGACAAAGCCGAGGAATAACGGATGCGCCTTATTCGGGCGGGACTTGAATTCCGGGTGGAACTGCACGCCGATGCAGAAGTCGTTCTGCGGCACTTCCACGGTCTCAACGATCCTGCCGTCCGGCGAGGTGCCGCTGATGACCATGCCTGCTTTTGTGAGCGTCTCTCTGTAATCGTTATTGAACTCATAGCGGTGGCGGTGGCGTTCATCAATATGGGAAACGCCATAGCAGCGCGCCATTTGCGTGCCCTCCGCGATCTCGCACGGGTAGCTGCCGAGGCGCAGTGTGCCGCCCATATTGATGGTGCTGGACTGGTCCGGCATGAAATCGATAACCTTATTGAGGCCGTACTCGTCGAATTCACCGGAGTTTGCATCCGCGATGCCGCACACGTGGCGGGCATACTCGATGACGGCAATCTGCATACCGAGGCAAATGCCGAGGTACGGGACATTGCTCTCTCTTGCGTACTGTGCGGCATAGATCATACCCTCGATACCGCGGTTGCCGAAGCCGCCCGGCACAAGGATACCATCGCAGCCCTTGAGCATTTCGGCAGCGTTTTCCTGCGTGATGAGCTCGGAATCGATCCAATTGATTTCGACCTTCGTGCCGTGCTCATAGCCGGCATGGTTGAGTGCTTCGACGACGGAAAGGTATGCGTCATGCAGTTTGATATATTTGCCGACAAGGCCGATGGTGACGGTCTTTTTGCGGCTGCGGATCTTCTCTACCATGCGGCTCCACTCGGCCATATCCGGCTCTTTTGTCTTGAGGTTCAGCTCGCGGCAGACAACGCTGGAGAAATTGTTTTTCTCCAGCATAATCGGTGCTTCGTACAGCACCGGGATCGTCATGTTTTCAATAACACAGTCCGGCTTTACGTTGCAGAACAGGGCAATCTTGTGGAAAATGCTCGGATCGATCGGCTCATCGCAGCGCAGGACAATGATGTCCGGGGAGATGCCCATACCCTGCATTTCTTTTACAGAGTGCTGGGTCGGTTTCGACTTATGCTCGCCGGAGCTTTTGAGGTACGGCACAAGTGTGACGTGAATGAAAAGGGAGTTTTCCTTACCGACCTCGAGCGAAAC